>JAYTGQ010000640.1:0-4482 GCA_043733345.1 Schlesneria sp. | reverse complement strand
CGACGACTTCGCCAAGCGGTACGCCGCCGCCACGCCGATCTTTCTGCACGAGTGCCTGTACCCGGTGATGCAGGCATGGGACTCGGTCGAGATCAAGTCCGACATCGAACTCGGTGGGACCGAGCAGCTTTACAGCTTCATGCTGGCCCGTGATCTGCAACGCGATCAGCACCTGCCGCAGCAGATTGGCGTGATGTCTCCGATCCTCGTCGGGCTGGATGGCGAGCGGCGGATGGGCAAGAGCCTCGGCAACTACATCGGCATCGCCGAGTCGCCCTACGACATGATGAAGAAGTTCATGCAGGTGCCCGACGCAGTGATGAAGATGTATTTCGAGCTGCTCACCGCGATCCCTCTGGCCGAGGTCGAGGCGATCCTCTCGGGACATCCAAAACAAGCGAAGGTCCGCCTCGCGAAAGAGGTCATCGCGGGATACCACTCGGCGGAACAAGCCCTTGAAGCGGCTGATCGCTGGCAGCGTGAAGTGAGCGGCGGCGAGTTACCGTCCGAGATTCCCACCGTCACACTGAGCTTGAAGGCTCTGGCGGCAGAGCTGCCTCACTGTGCGACCGATCTCGCGGCGAGCCGACTCGTTGCACCACAGTTGCTCAAAGCGTTGGGCCTCACCACATCGACGAGCGAAGCGTCACGGCTGATCCAACAGGGCAGCATCTCGATCATTCGCGGCGATCAAACGTCGCCCGTCTCGGACCCAAAAACGCCGATCGCGCTGGAGTCGGACATGCTCGTGAAGGCGGGCAAGAAACGGATCGTCCGGCTCAGTGTTAGCGAGTGAGAGCGATCGTGATCTCGCCTCGTTTAACCGCGTGGGCAACGCCCCGCGCGTCGAGCGACAGAACAGGCATCCAACGCCGCTCAACGCGCGGGGCGTTGCCCACGTGGTTAAACGATGAGGCTTGAGCGGGCGAAAGCGTGATGAGGACTTGTTGCATTAGCCCGGAGGGCGACAGGCAATAGCCCACGGCGTGAGCCGTGGGGAAAACAGCACGTCAGCCGCCAAGCCCCGGAGGGGCGACACATTCGGTGCCCTTTCGCGCGGTGTTCGCGAGTCACGTCACGACAGTGTCGCCCCTTCAGGGCTGAGGATGTTGTTGCCTGGCCTGACCCACGGCTCACGCCGTGGGCTATTTTCTGTCGCCCTCCGGGCTAAAGGTTGGCACGCATTCGCCGGATGAACTCGAACACCACTGGTCTTACCGTGATCGAGCCTGCTTGCTCGAAGCGGGGCCGAGGGCTTGTTCGAGCTGCGTGAGGAGTTTGTTCATTCGGGACGCTTCTTCAGCAGGGAGCTCTTCGTCGCCGAAGCGGACTCGGTAGAAGAGGTCTCCAATTGGTGCGAGGCTGGGTGATGGTGTGACCTCGGGTGAGGACGCGGCCGTGCGGAGTCGGTCGGCGAGGCGTGGAGTCACCGCGTGGATGAACTCGCCCTGCGTCTGAGCCGGATGACGCTGTTCACCGAGCGACTGCATGAGGCGCGCGAAGCGTTCGTAGAACTCGACTCGCCGGCGCGGTGCGGCTTCTGCCTTGGAGCGCCACCAGCCCCATCTCAATCCGAGTCGCAATACACTGTGTCGAAGCAACCACAGCAAAGCGACGAACAGCGCGAGCCGGATCGCCCCCGCTGTTGTCTGCCAATGGCGCGGGTTGCCGAGGAACACGAACAGCTTCAGCAGGCTGGAAGCCGGTGAGTCGGTGAAATCGGCCACATGATCTCGCAAAGCGAAGATCGCTTCACGCAGCGGTCGGTAGAACAAGTCTTCCTGCCGTTCGAGCGAGATGTTCAGGACGTTGGTCTCCCAGGCCCCCGACAGGCTTGAAGTCATCGCCGTCCAGATGCTCCGTTTGGCACCGATGGCGGTCACACTGGCCGCTCGGTCTGCTTCCGGCGTCGCGTCGAACGTGACCCACTTTTGATTGTCGATCCACGCCTCGACCCAAGCGTGCGAATACCGTTTCTCCACGAGCAGCACTCCGTCCGGCCCCACTTCGCCCCCTTTGAATCCCGTCACCAATCGCGCGGGAATGTCGATCGACCGCAGCATCAGACCCAGGGCCGAGGCAAAGTATTGGCAGTGGCCGGAGTGGCTGTTGAAGAGAAAGTCTTCGACCGGATCGACCTTCAGGGGATGCGGCCGCATGGTGAGTGAGTACGTGTAAAGGCCCGAGTCGCGCAGGTGAGCTTCAATGGCCCGAGCCTCTTCCAGTTTTGTCAGTGTACGTCCAGTTCGCTTCTGCTCCGTCGCAATCACCGACTGGGCGTGAGCCTTCAGCCGCTCCAGTTCATCGGGAACCTCGGAGCAGCGCTTCAGATATTCGGAAACCCGGTAAGCCGTGATCGCGTTTCGGGACGCCACAACACCTCCACCGCTGCCGTCGCGCGCCACGGGCATTTCAGAATAGGCGATGTAGTCCACCGCGCCCGGCAGCTCCTTGAACCAGTCCCGGCGGATGGCGATGCCATCCAAATACCGATTCCGCCCGCAGCGAAAACCGTCGGGATCGCGCATCGCGACAGCTCGACCCAAGCAAAACAGGATGTCGTTGCCAATGCGTTCAAGGCGAATCTCTTGCCGAACGAGGGTCGTTGCTGGCAGGGACGAGCGATCCACGGCAGGCTCACGAGGCATTTCGACGAGACGTTCGACTTGCTCGGATGCGAATCGGTTCGGCCACCAGCGACCCTCTTCGTAATTGACGAGCATCACGCCGCGAAACAGCGGCTCGGGATGGCCAAGTCGTTCGGCATACGTGAACGGGTTGAGGCGTTGATTGGTCCCGTTCTCAAATAGCCGCAACGTCAGGACGGGATCGTTGCTTTCGAGGATCGGTCGCATGTCGCCCAAGCGAATCTCGTTCGCCAACCCCGTGATCGTCCGGCGCAGTGTTGCTGGCAGTTCATCATCCGCCAGACCGAATGTCGTTCCGACCCACACGCGCGGAATGAACGCGAAGAACATCGAACCGACAATCAGTCCCAAGCTCGCACACAATCCGACGCCGCTGACGAATCGCCAAGTGATCCACTGCGAACCGTCTTCCGAGCAGATCGCTCCGATCGCGCGACTGGTCAGTCGCGAAGTTCGATGGTTGATCTGTGTCGTGTCGCTGTTCACTGCTGTGGGTGAGGTCGCGACGGGAGTGTCCGCCGCCGCGCGTCGTTCCACATCAAACTCTTCCGCGGCGCGATGCAGTGAGAAGACCGACATCGTCCATGTGGAAGCGACGAGGTACGCGAGGACGCTCAGCCCAAACCACGTTCCGTTCGTCAGCACGGAGGCCACCGCGACCTGTAACACGCCCAGCACCAGCAACTGCCAATAGCGCGTGTCGTGCTTCCGTTGAAGCAACACGATCCACGTGAGATACACGACCAGATGAATCCCCGACAGCAGCTTCCCTTCCGGGTTGTTGCCGAAGAACTCGGCTGTGGCCGCCGCGAGAGACACACCGCCGAACACGAGTGACAGCGTGTCACCGAGTCCTCCCAAACGACGCCCGTTCTGTCCGACCGCGACCTCGCACCACCAATAGCCGAGCAGTGTCATCGGCAGCGACACGAACGGAATCCAACCGTTCTCAGCCGCGCCGAGAACCAGTCCGACCGCCGCTGTCAGCCCGTAGATGCTCAGTTTAAAAACGGTGGTCAGATCCATCGACAACACTTTCACACGACAGTGGTCCGATTTCAGAAATGTCTCGCAGTGGTCCCATCTTCGCAGACCGTCCCATTTCTTTCCAAGAAGTCGAACGCCTCAGCCCAATGCCGCCATCGGTGGAGTCCTCGGTTCTCTTCTTCATCCGCGCCAGTGGTCCATTCAATTGAGATTGCGGGGCTGTTCCATCACCAGCCCGACGCGCCAGTTTTAAAGTCGCGCCTTTTGAGCTGCGAAGCAGCGCCCGCGAATAGCTTTGGGCGTCAGCCCTAGGTTGGCAACGCAAGGAAAGGCTTTGAGCCGCGAAGCGGCGGCAGACTTGAGTACGCCCACTTCTGCCGCCGCTTCGCGACTCTCGAAGAACGCAACTTCAACACGCGCCAGCGAGGGCAAACCGTCGTAAAAAGCGAGGCCCTCACACGCGCGTCGGGCTTGTGATGAATCCGGCAATACAAAGTTGTTCGCCCCCTAGTGCCACCACTCGGAAACAGTGTTTCATCAGGCGGCGAGTTTCGTTGGGTTGTTTGTTTTGCGTGGCTTGCTGCGTCGGTAGGGTGGGGTGAAGTGGGAGCGGGGTTTCTTTTGGAGGGGTTTGCCGGTGTGGGTCCAGTGGAACGGGTGGGCCATGGTGGTGGTGTCGTAGGTGATGAACTGGCGGAGTTGGGATTCCCGTTCGGCCACCGATTTGAAGTTGCTGCCGCGCAGGCATTTTCGTGGCAGGATGCCGAAGAAGATTTCGATCTGGTTCAGCCACGAGCTGTGTTTGGGCAGGTAGACGAAGCGGATGCGATGGCTGATGTCGGACAGG
>JAYTGQ010000639.1:0-27120 GCA_043733345.1 Schlesneria sp. | reverse complement strand
CCGCGCCGGCCCACCATGATTTCTCGACGTTTCCAGATGGTGGGCCGGCGCTCGAAGCGAGCTTGTCCCACCCTACGTTGAACAAGGCGATGGCCCTGGCTCGCCGGTCCCTCACGACGACAAGTTCGTCTGTGCCACCGGCCCGACGTAATGGCGGCCGAAGCGATTCGCGAGGAACGTGTCGAAGTCCACCTGCTCCTGGCGGACGAAGCCGGTCGTGGGGAGTTGCCCGTTCAAGTGCATGTCCACCGAGGCACACATCGCGGCGGCTGTCGTGATTTGGATCGCACTCCAGACTTCATCACCATGCTTTTGGTGATAGACCTTGCGGGCGTCCCAGAGCTGGACCATCTGGCCATCGCGCTGACCGGTCGCCGTGCAGAAGATGACGACGACATCTTGCAACGTGCGGGGGACGGCGTTCTCCAAAATCTCCTTCAACAATTGACGGCGATCGCGCAGCCGGAGTTCATCCAACAGGAACAGCATCCGCTCGCGATGGCCCATGTAGCGGATCGTTTTGTAGTTCAGTTCTCGCACGCGGCCTTGAAAAGTTTCGCACAGCGTGCCGAGGCCTCCTGAGGTTGAGAACGCTTCGTACTCGACGCCGTCGATCGAGAGATGCTCGAAGCCTTCCAGCGGCCAGACCTCCTGCCGCTTCCCCTGATGAATGACATCGCACGGGTTGCAGTACTCATTGATGAGGCCATCGGTGGACCATGTGAGGTTGTACTTGAGCGAGTTGGTTGGGAACTCGGGCAATGCACCGACGCGCAGCAGCAGCGAATCGAGCGAGTCGAATTTTTGAGCCAGATGGTGCGCGGCGATGCCGACGAAACCGGGGGCCAGCCCGCATTGAGGCATAAAGATTTGACCGGGCTTCGCCGCCGCCGCCAGCGCTCGCACGGCGATCGTTGTCTCGACATCTTCGGTCAGATCGAAGTAGCTGGCTCCCGTCGCCAACGCCACGCGGGCCACGCCGGGGTTCAGGCTGAACGTCAGCGCCGAGATCACGACCGTCTGGCCACTCATCGCCGCCCGTAACTGATCTTCGCACGCGGCATCGACGACGACGGTCTCCACATTCACCTTTGCCTTGAGCCGCCGCAGCGACTCCGCATCCGAGTCGGCCACGCGCACCGCGTAGTCTCCCGTCTGAACGAGCAGCGTGGCGATCATCCGTCCAATCGTTCCGGCTCCGAGCAGCAAGACGTTCGTCATGTCAGTCCTTTCGTGTGAATTGAAAAGTCACCCGCAGCGTCAGCAAGGTTGATTTAGGGGCGATGATTCGTTTAACCGCGTGGGCAACGCCCCGCGCGGCGAGCGACGTTGAAGCCTGTTTTACCATCGCCGCGCGGGGCGTTGCCCACGCGGTTAAACGAATCAATTCCTATCGTGCGGAACAGTTCCGCGTGAGTCCGTCCTCGCTTACGCTTCGGGTTAGTGTTGGTGGTTCCATTCAAACAGTGCCGCGCGGACTTGATCGGGTCTCGCGGAGCCGGTTGTTCCGAGTTGTTTGATCGTGATCGAGGCGACGAGGTTTCCAATCAGCGCCGCTTCGGCCGGTGTCGCGCCGCTGGTCAATGACAGGACGGCACCCGCCGAGACGCTGTCGCCTGCGCCGGTCGGGTCGATGGGACCGATCGCTTTCAATGTCGGGACCAACTTCACCGCCGGGTCGCTCACGAGGATGCCGCGTTCGCCACATGTGACGAAGACCGGCGCTTGCATCTCGTCACGCAACCGTGGCACGAGACCCTGCAACTCGTCGAGCGAGACCTCTTCGCCGACGGCCGGGTTCAACCGATGAACGGCTTCAAATTGGTTGGCCTTGATCGTGACGTTGCGGAACAGTCGGATGTGTCGGCGGCTGTCGGCCCAGAACAGGACGTTGGGAAACCGACGAGCCAACTCGCTCAGCCGGTCTCTCAACACCGAAGTCACGACGCCGCAGTCGGGCATCTCGACCTGATCCATCACGAGCAGCGCATCGACACGCGGCAAGACTCGTTCAAGTTCAACGGCGATGCGATCCACGATCTCGCGTGGAGTCGGCGTGCGGTTCTTCGTGTCGTAGCGCGAATGTTCTCCCGCCAAGCCGACAACGTTCGCATCGCACGGCTTGAGGTACGTTGGCGTGAGTAGCTCTGCACACCGCAGCAGTCCGTCCGTCGAACAACCGATCCGGTTCAAGCCCTGACAGAGATCGAACGCCTCACCGTCGTCGCCCACCGCGCCGATGGCATGCAGTTCCCCAGCACCCAGCGCCGCGAGGTTGTTCACCACCGTCCCCGCCGCACCGGGCGAACGCCTGACCCGCACGACCTGAAACGCGATCAAACCGGTCTCCACACTCGGCTCATCCAGCCCGCGATCAATCTCCAAATACTTGTCGAGAAAGAAGTCCCCCAACACCGCCACACGACGACGCGGAAACTGTTCGAGCAACTGGTTGAGTCGTCTGAGGTCCATCGAGTTTCCAAACATCCAAGCAGTTCTTCGCGCGGCGACTTCCCGATGCCGTTTATACCGCACGCGGTTGAAGCAGACACTCACCCGAAGCGTAAGCGAGGAGGCAACACCAGTCCTCGCTTACGCTTCGGGTGAGTGTGAAATGTGCCATCCTCAACCGTCTGCCGTTTATGTCCTGCGTTACAGTGGCTCGGACGACGGGCGCTGCAACAGCAGGCTTGCTGTCCACTCCGCATCTGCGGGAGAAAGCGGCGGTTCAAGTGGCTCGGTGTAGTCGAGATCGACCGAATAACGCCCGGTTTCGTAAATGCGATCGACGAGCGGCTGGAGATCCAACAACACATCACTGTCCGCAGGCCGAAGGGGGATTGGGATCGCTTCCAATCGTTTCGAGAGCGGCAGGCAATACGCCCAGCCTGTTTGCAGCTCATTGGCGCGGCTGACCCAAGCCTGATACGTCGTGCGAGCGGCGGTCTTGAGTCGATGCAGTGGCATGATGAGCGAACGGTCGCCGTTGCGTGTGAGGTCGATCTCGACCAGATTGACCCCACCTTCACGGCACTCCTGCTGTTTTTGTCGGTACTTCGTCAGCCCTTCTCCCGACCGCTTGTTGGTCGGATTCACGAACTCGATGACCGTGATGACACGCCCGCCCTCCCTCCGGTCGTGCGGCCCGAATTTCGACGTACCATTGTTTGATTGTGTACTCCAACGCCTGAACTCGAACAGCTCGGGCGACAGCCACTCCTCCTGCGACAATGGAAGGTTCGGCCAAGCCACGCTCAAACACTGTCACGTCGGGAATGATGTCTCGGTAGTCATCGTCGGTGGTCACGACCGATCGCTCGCCAGACCGAGCCAACAACCCGGTCGGCAACTGCCGATTGAGCGCTTCGCTGGCGTACGTCGCGAGTGCTCCGTGAACACTTTCCCAACGCGATTCCAAAAACGGGTCCATGCCGGGAAACGGGCTTTTCATGAATCACCTCCCACGAACGAATGACCAAGTCGCGAGCGATTGTAGCCAGTCCAGAGAGTCTGATCGCCATGTACTACTCACGTTTTGCTTCTTCGCCAGGCGCGCAAAATTTGGGCAGAGCGGATTCGGCAAAATGATGAAGCACAGAATCATCAAGCCGATCGGTCGGAGTGCTCGCGGGCCTCTTCCATCATTCTGTGCTTCATCATTTTGTCATTCCGGTTCTGCCTGCGTTGGGTTGCGGGTCTCCCGCGCTGGGCCATCGCAAACTTCACGCCGCCTCATTCCGACTCCTGATCCCTGCCCTCTGATTCCTGTCTCCTGACCTGTGTCTCCCGTTTCCCAATCGCGTCGTAGAGCGCTGGCACCGCCGCCTTGTGGTCGCCCTGCACGTAGAAACTTTGGCCGCCATCGGCCACGGTGCGGACGAGGATCGTTTTGAAGGGGCGGAAGTAATAGCGAGGATCGTGCTTGGGAGCTTCCGTTGAAAGATCATCGCCGAGGTTCGGCAGGTCGAAGACGGCCGTTGTGAAGTGGCGGATGAAGCGGCCCTCCTGATGAGCGACATTGCGGGCCATCGACAACGCCTTGAGATAGACCTCCGGTCCCATGACCGCCGAGCCGATGTTCAACATCACGCCCCCTTCGAGCTTCGTGACGGTCTCAGTGAAAATGAGGAAGTCCGTGTACGAAGCGGCTCCCGTCGCGGCACCGTCGCAGTTGGGATGCTCATGAATGATGTCTTGTCCGATGGCGACGTGGATCGTGACGGGAACTCCCAACCGATAGCCCGCCGCCAGCACGCTCGTGTCGGCGTAAGGAAACTTCTCTTCGACAATCATCCGCCCGAGTGCCTCGCCGAACCCGATGCCGTCGCGCTGCGCGATCACCGCCGCGTCGTTCAGTCGTCCGGTCTCTTTCCACAAACCGAACTGCCCCTCGCTGACATACTTCGCGACGCTCTCGCACGTCTGGCCGATCAGCGCCAGTTCAAAATCGTGAATCGCACCGGCTCCGTTCAGAGCGAGGTGCGTGAGCAGACCGTGCTCCATCAGATCGATCAGCAGCGCTGAGTTGCCCGCGCGCAGAACGTGGCCGCCGCAGATGAACATCACCGCGCGACCGTTTTCCTTGGCCGCGACGATTCGCTCGGCCAGCACCGGCAACGCGGGGTGCTCGAACGGAATACGCGGGCCATTTGGCGCGATCCGAATCTTGTCACGCTGCAAGTCGTGAATGCGGTCGGCCAGCGGCAGCACGATCAGTTTGCTGCGGTCGAATTGTGGGAACGGCATCGAAAGTCTTTCTCGTTTCGGGGCGTCAGCCCTCGACTGCTGTTATTTCGTTTTTGTCTGCTCACGCAAATCCGGGGCCTTCAAAGTCGCCCTCATCGCTCCGCGTGAAGTAAGCCGATTGCGAGAAGCCGCGACTTGAACAACCGGCACCGAACTCGCGCACGGCTCTCTTCACGCGGAGCGATGAAGGCGACTTGGGTTGAGACCTCGCTGGGCTTTTTCCGAGGACGTGAGTCCCCCGGTTCTTCATACGTGGGTCGAGTTGTGGAATCAGCCGCAGCCAGGGGACTCACGTCCCCCGCTCGGAAGGCAATTACGGAACGTTGGCTTGGTAATGCCCGCTCTTGCCGCCCGACTTTTCGAGCAGCCGAGTCGGGCCGAGCGTCATGCCGCGATCGACCGCTTTGCACATGTCGTAGATCGTCAGCGCGGCGACCGAGACGGCGGTGAGCGCTTCCATTTCGATGCCGGTGCGCCCGTGAACTCGCACGGTCGCTTCGATGCGGACGGTGGTCTCACTCACAGCAGACAGTGCCACGTCCACGGCGTCGATGCCGAGCGGATGGCACAGCGGAATTAGATCGGCCGTTCGTTTGGTAGCCATGATCCCTGCCAATCGCGCCACCTCGAAGACATCACCCTTGGCCATCCGCTTGTCGAGGATCAGCGTCAGTGTCTCCGGCTGCATCGTGACGAAGCTTTCGGCGCGCGCGATCCGCGCGGTGATCTCCTTCGCGCCGACATCGACCATGCGAGCGGAGCCGTGTTCATCAAAGTGTGAGAGTTCGGGCATGAAGAGTCCTCGCGGAAGCGGGCCAAAAATATCTGCGGAGAGATCGTTCCGAATCCAGTGATCGCACACGGAAACCGAGCATCGTGGCGGACCGCGCCGTGTCGAGACTCCCGTGCGGCGAGGTTCCGCTACGCCGCTCGGTGTTGAAGTGAGGTCGTGGGCAGGGCTAACTCGCAACAGGCCGATCCCGTGAGCAGGCCGCGTCGAACGTGATCCTGCCACCCGGCGGCGGCCACTGGTTCAGCCGGGATGAGCAACGACACGATCGACAACGCGGGTTTGTCAGATTCACCAGGCGGAACGCCTGCTCCAAACAGCCAGTGCCAAGCGGATCGGGCGTGCGGTGATGAGCGAACAAGCTTCGTCTGAACCTGGCCGGGAAAGCAGGCCAGATGACGAACCCAACACGCCGCGCGATGACCACCGGTGACCGAAGGCCGTTCGCTCGCGGAATCGGATTCCTGTGTGACGGACCATCGGCCTGATGGTTCCGCCGCATGAGAACTGAACACGAAGAGCCGCCCCGACGGCCGCAATTGTGCGAGCAGGCATGCCGTCCGCGCCCGTGAACTGATGTCGAGCAAGTTGCCTTGAGGCGAATGGAGTTCCGCAGCGAAGACGAGTTCAAACCCGGTGCCGTTTTGGCAAGCCGTACTCGGTTCGCGAACAGTCTCGTCGAACAAAGTGACCACCAGCCCAAGCGCCTTCAGCCACGTCGTCAGTTCTCCGCAATCGGTCCCGACCACGAGTACTTGTCGCGCTCCGGTGCCACTCCGGTGAGCGGACTCCGCTTTCAGCAACTGTTCGAGTTCCGGATACGGCCATCGTCGTGACAGCGTGTTTGAGGCCTCGTGGCAGTGAGGTTCATGCAGCCGAATCACGACGAAACTCCAAGTCACGGACATGCGTTGTGCGAAGCGACCCTTGCTTCCGTTCCGGCCCGCCCTCCGAGGGAGTGCGCGGGCGCGAGGTATAGGTGTGACGATGAGAGGGGTCAAGATGATTGAACGATGGCTTTGGCGAGAGACCGACTTCATCACAGTTCGGTTGCACCAGGTGTGCGGCTTCTGCTCACGGTAACAATGTGAAGCAGCACTCCCGTTGAGTCTCAAGTACGAACCGAGAATGCTCGATGAAGCGACGAGACCGCGAGCCCAGAGTTGTTCAACTAGCCCGACGCGCAAGCGAGGGCAAACCGTCGTAAAAAGCGAGGCCCTCGCTCGCGCGTCGGGCTTGTGACGAACCCCGCAATGCAAAGTTGTTCGGATCAGACCAGTCAGGTTCCGCATGGCCAACACCAACACCCCCGCTCCTCCAGCCACGACCGAAACGGTGTCGGGGATGGCGGTGTCGTTGGTGTTCTGGAGTTGCCTGTTGCTGGCGGCCAGTCTGTTCGCGTCCGTCGGACTCGCCACAAAACTTGCGGAGTCGTTGCGGCTGCGAGACCTCTACGCCGTCAATCAAATCGAATTGGTGGCGATGGAACGTCAGAACGAACAGCTCCGGCAAGTCGTGCGGGCCATCCAGGACGATCCGGATTTCGCCACGGAACTGACGCGGATTGAATTCGATGCCGTGCGCCCTGATGAAGAGATCATCCCCGTCACGGCGAGCCTCAAGCTGGAGACGCGCGGAGTGGAAATGCCTCGCACGCAACCCGCCCTGCCACGCGCATGGTATCGGCCGTGGATCGCCGTGCTGGCCGAGAATGGTCCCTTGCGAGCCAAGCTGCTGGGAGCCGCCGCACTGTTGGTCGTGATCTCATTCACCTGGCTTCAGCCAGCCTCGGCCGAGCGATTTGAACGCCAAGCCAAACCCGCCGTCACCGCGTGGCAAACCTTGCGAAGCAGGTACGTGCGACCGTTCTGAGGCGAGCCGCAAGCCGCTCCGCTCGCCCCGGCCTTGCGGGAAGGGGGCTGGGGTGAGTGCCAGCGCCTTTTTCAAGGTAGGGTGGGACAAGCTCGCTTCGAGCGCCGGCCCACCATCGGAAAACGTCGAGAAATCATGGTGGGCCGGCGCGACGAAGCGCCGCTGGTCCCACCCTACAGGTTCCTCAGGCCCAACAAGGCGATGGCCCTGGGGTGAGGGGGCTTGAATAGGCGGTGTATCTGTTATGTCCGAAAATTCTTGGGCGTGATGAAACACGCACCCCACCGCCAAACTCGGACAGTCGAATGAGTCATGGCGATGACGCGCCGTTTTTGCGAGTCCCTTCACTCTGCCCGCACTTCCCTCACGACCGCCCAAGGCAAATCAACATGCGCGCCGCAGACTCAACCCAGACGATTTGCTTGATCGAACAAACCGCTCGACGACGATGACACTCTGGCTCACCCGGCAAAAGAGACGTTGGCGAGCCGCACGCCGTCAGGTTGCGGTTCTTGAGACCAGAGAAAACCCGTGGCCTGAGAGTACCCAGCGCACCTCGAAGATCTCACTCGTGGCCGCGCGAGTTACACCTCACGCGGCCACGAGTGAGATATCTGAGCGGGGCGGCGTAAGCCCAATGGCACTCACTTTGTGATTCGGTGAGCGGCACGGCGCTAGCCGCCGGTGTATTTCCAAGTGAGATACCGGCGGCTAGCGCCGTGCCGCTCAGGACTTTGACCCAAAGTGAGTGCCATTGGGCGTAAGCCCCCCCGGTTCTTGGGCGTTAGCCCTTCGCGGGAAGAACCGGGGGGCTTACGCCGCCCCGCTCAGAAATGTCTCACTTTGTCCCGCGTGAGTGATCAGCCTGTCTGCCCGCTTGTGAGGTGCCCGCATGTCTGCCATCGTTTCGACCAGCATTGATCTGATTCGCGAGCTGCGTCTGCGCCAATGGGCGCGAGGCCACTACATCGGTCTCGAAAGTCGTTCACGCTCTTGGCATCCCATCGTCCTCGACGAAATGCGTCGCCGAGACGAAGAACTCCTGGAAGCGGGCGTCCTCGACCAAACGGGGCGATCGGCATTCGTGCCGCTCCAGCCCAGCACTCTCCACGAACTGGCTGCCGCGTCGTAAAGACGAGAAACGCAGTTCGTCGATTTGCGACCGCGCACGACCACACCACCCACATCGCTTTCCTCGGCGTGAGGCATCAAATAGAAGAAGCCCGGCTGGAAGGCCAGCCGGGCTTCGAGTGAGCGTTGTCACGTACAAACCTACGATCAGTAGCGATAATGATCGGGCTTGAACGGACCTGCGACTGGCAAGTGGAGGTATTCGGCCTGCTTGGTGGTCAGCTTCGACAGCTTGACACCGATCGTGCCGAGGTGCAGGCGGGCGACTTCTTCGTCGAGTTCCTTCGGCAGACGATGCACGCCGAGTGGGTACTTCTCGGGTTCGGTCCAGAGCGCGAGTTGAGCCAGCGTCTGATTGGTGAAACTGTTCGACATCACGAACGACGGATGACCCGTGGCACAGCCGAGGTTCACCAGTCGGCCCTGAGCCAGCAGCATCACGCTACGGCCGGTGTCGGCGAACGTGTAACGGTCCACCGCGCCGACTTCGGCCGGCTTGATGTTCACTTTCTTGGCCTTGCCGCTGGTGGCCTGAGCCTCCAGCCACGCCACGTCGATCTCGACATCGAAGTGACCGATGTTGCAGATGATGGCGTCGTTCTTCATCTGCGACATGTGTTCGCCGCGAATGATGTCGCAGCAGCCGGTCGTCGTGACGAAGATGTTCCCCTGCGAAGCAGCCTCTTCCATCGTGGTGACTTCAAAGCCTTCCATCGCGGCCTGCAAGGCACAGATCGGATCGATCTCGGTCACGATCACGCGGGCACCGTAGCGTTGGAGCGAGATCGCGCAGCCCTTGCCCACGTCACCGTAACCGGCGACGACAGCGACCTTGCCCGCCAGCATCACGTCGGTGGCACGTTTGATCCCGTCAGCCAGTGATTCGCGACAGCCGTACAGGTTGTCGAACTTGCTCTTCGTCACCGAGTCATTGACGTTGATCGACGGCACTTTCAGCTCGCCGCGCTGGTGCATTTGCACGAGGCGGTGTACGCCGGTGGTCGTCTCTTCGCTGATCCCCTTGATCCCGGCGAGGAGTTCCGGGAACTGGTTGTGAACCATCGCGGTGAGATCGCCGCCGTCATCAAGGATCATGTTCAGCGGTTGACCGTCCGGGAAATAGATTGTCTGCTCGATGCACCAATCGAACTCTTCGTTCGACATTCCCTTCCACGCATAAACCGGCACGCCCGTCGCCGCGATGGCGGCGGCGGCGTGATCCTGCGTCGAGAAAATATTGCAACTGCTCCACGTCACGTCGGCACCCAGCGCCGTCAGCGTTTCAATGAGGACCGCCGTCTGAATCGTCATGTGCAGACAGCCTGCGATCCGCGCACCCTTCAGCGGTTTCGAGGCCCCGTACTTGTCGCGTAAGGCCATCAGACCGGGCATCTCGTTTTCCGCAATATCCATTTCCTTGCGGCCCCATTCCGCCAAGGACATGTCCTTGACCTTGTAAGCCGGTTTTTGAGCCTGAGTCTGTGCCTGAGTTGCTGTCTTGGGCAGAGTCGCCGTCGCCATTTGAATGTCCTTCTAAAACTAAATAGGAGCGATCCACACGACCACTCCGCCGAAACCATTGCCGTACCAGAGCCAGCTCGCTTCAACGCGACCCGTGAGCGGAATCTTGCGACCGCAGAGCGGGCCGGTGGCCAAACAGGGCTGGCCAAAAGTCGCGGGATTGTAGCGTTGGCGTCCAGTGGTGTCGCCCGTGACGTGGAGGCCTCGAACAGGGCGAGTTTGAAGGTTCATCCGTCGCAGGACCTGTGGCAGATTGGCGAGGGATCGCGTATTCTCCGGCCCCATTTTGCCCGGAAATTCAGGATAAGTAGTCATGCGGATTCGAGACATCTACACCGGTGGCCGGTTCGGCCTGTCGATCGAAATCTTCCCACCGAAGACGCCTGAGGGAGACGAATCGTTGCGCCAGACTCTGCGCGAGCTGACTCCGTTCCAACCCGCCTTCGTGTCGTGTACCTACGGCGCGATGGGCACGACCAGCAAACGGACGGTCGAGTGGTGCCAAGAGATTCAAAACGTCTGTGGCCTCACCGCGACGGCACACTTCACCTGTGTCGGCAGCACGCGCGAGCAGCTTGTCGAATGGTTGCAGTACGCGTGGTCGGCGGGCATCCGGAACATCATGGCTTTGCGAGGAGACGCTCCCGTTGGCCAGACCGAATTCAAAATGACTGAAGGTGGCCTGACACACGCCAACGAACTGGTGGCCCTCATCCGCGAACGATTCCCCGAGATGGGGATCGGCGTGGCGGGCTATCCCGAAAAACATCCCGAAGCGCCGAGCTTCGATGTCGATTTCCAAAACCTCGTCCGCAAGGTGAAGACCGGAGCCGACGCCGTCTTCACACAACTCTTCTTCGACAACGCCAGCTTCCTTCGCTTCCGAGACCTCCTCCATCGCGAACGCCTCAACGTCCCGGTCGTCCCCGGCATCATGCCGATCACCGAGTTCGCCCGCATTCAGCGGATCACGGCCATGTGCGGCGCAGTCATCCCGCCGTCATTGGCCTCGCGCCTCGAATCGGTCAAAGACGACAAGCCCGCGCAGTACGAGATCGGCGTCGAGTTCGCCATCGCCCAATGCCGCGAACTGATCGACCAAGGCGTCCCCGGCATCCACTTCTACTGCCTCAACAAGAGTCATGCTTGTCAGAGGATTCTGGAAGCGCTGGGGTTGTCCGGAGCGAATGCCGCGTGAGAGACTCACTGAGGTCTGCTTTGGCTAGTGGTTGGGAACTGACGAATTGGGGGGGCGAACGATGCCAGAAGTTGTCGAAGGCAAACTACAGGATCAAGAGGCGGAAGCTCGCAAAGAACGTCGCCATCGTGCGGCGGCCATGCTCCGTTCTTGGTTGGCGGAAGAGGATGACGGGTACGACGAAAAAGTTTGGCCCTTCGTTGAGGAGGCATTGCGATCAGACTTCCTAGCGATTGGGGAGCCTGATGAACCTTGTTCTTGACACGGGAATACTCGGGCAGCTTTGTCATTCGACTCAACGGAAGAACCGTCCGGTCGCTGACTGGCTGGCATCAGTCCTCGACGACGAAAACGAAACACGAGTGTTCCTGCCGGAAATCTGTGACTACGAGCTTCGTCGCAAGCTGCTGCACTTGATCGCCAAGAAGCAAGTTGATGCAAGAAGCATCGACCGACTCGATGACTTGATCGACGAACTGGAATACCTGCCCATCGACACAGAAACGATGCGGCACGCGGCTGAACTTTGGGCCAAAGCTCGAATCAAAGGCCTGCCCACTGCGGATGAAAAGTCGCTGGACGGCGATGTGATTCTCGCCGCACAGGCGGCACTTTCCAACGCAACAATTGTGACCAACAACGTCAAGCACCTCTCGCGATATGGCGCAGCTTGCCAGTGGTCTGATCTGGAACCGCGACCATATTGAATCGCGACCCCAATCGTTTCCAACATTCTTACTCTGGACTTCTGTCGCTCTATGCCCAATCGCCCTCCAGGTTACTTTGAACAGCTTCTCTCCGAACGGATCCTCGTGCTGGACGGTGCGATGGGGACGATGATTCAGCGGTTTGAGCCGACTGAGGAGACGTACCGTGGTGAGCGGTTCAAGTCGCATCCGATCGACTTGAAGAACGCGGGCGATGTGCTCGTGCTGACGCAGCCGCAGATCATTGCCGACATTCACCGGCAGTATCTCGCCGCCGGGGCCGACATCATCGAGACCGACTCGTTCAACGCGAACATTATCTCGATGGAAGAGTTCGGGCTGGCGGATCTGACGCGCGAGATCAACGTTGAAGCGGCCAGGCTCGCGCGCGGCGTGTGCGACGAGTTCACGAAGTCGAACCCGCATAAACCCCGTTTTGTCGCCGGCAGCATCGGCCCGACGAAGGTCATGCTGTCGTTCAATGCCGACAAGCCGGGCTATCGGCCGGTGACGTTCGACCAGATGGTCGCGTCGTATTCCGAGCAGATTCGCGGGCTGATCGAGGGGGGCGCGGACCTGCTGCTCCCCGAGACGTCGTTCGATACGCTCAACATGAAGGCATGTCTGTACGCGATTGAGAACGTCTTCGCCGAGATGGGCGTGAGGTTGCCCGTCATGGTCTCGGGGACGATCTTTGAGAGCGGACGGACTCTGACCGGACAGTCGCTGGAGGCGTTCTGGACCTCTGTTTCTCATGCTCCTTCACTGACGATCGGTCTCAACTGTGCGCTCGGCCCAGTTCAGATGCGACCGTACATCGAGGTGTTGGCGAACCTCGCCCCCAAGTACATCAGTTGCTATCCGAATGCGGGCTTGCCTGACGGCTTTGGCGGCTTCATCTCGAACGTGAACGAGGTCGCGTCGAACCTGCGCGAGTTCGCTCAGAACGGCTGGGTCAACATCGTCGGCGGCTGCTGCGGGACGAACCCGGACTTCATCAAAGCAATCGTGCAAGCCGTGGATGGCATTGCACCACGTCGCATCCCTGCCATTCCTCAATGGTCGGCGTTCAGCGCAAAAGAACGGCTCGATCTCCGCCCGAACTCCAACTTCATGATGATTGGCGAAAGGACCAACGTCACCGGTTCGCGTAAGTTCGCTCGGCTCATCAGGGAGGGGAACTACGACGAGGCACTCGCCATCGCCAAAAGTCAGGTCGAAGGCGGCGCGAACATGATCGACGTCAACATGGACGAAGGGCTGCTCGATAGTGAGAAGGAGATGACCCAATTTCTGAACCTCATCTCCGACGAACCCGACACGAACAAAGTGCCGGTGATGGTCGATAGCTCGAAGTTCAGCGTGATCGAAGCGGGACTGAAGTGCCTCGACGGCAAGGGGGTCGTGAACTCCATCAGCATGAAGGAGGGGGAGGCCAAGTTTCTCGAACAGGCTCGCACGGTCCGACGCTACGGCGCGGCGGTCGTCGTCATGGCGTTCGATGAGCAGGGTCAGGCGACCTCGTGCGACGAGAAGGTCCGCATCTGTAAACGAGCCTACAAACTGCTCACAGAACAAGCGGGCTTCCCGCCGGAAGACATCATCTTCGACGCCAACATCCTGACGGTTGGCACGGGGATGGAGGAGCACTCCAACTACGCGGTCGAATTCATCAACGCCCTGCGCCGGATCAAGGCCGAGTGCCCGTTTGCCCGCACCAGCGGCGGCGTGAGCAACGTCTCGTTCTCGTTCCGCGGCAACGATGTCGTGCGCGAGGCGATGAACGCGGCGTTCCTCTATCACGCGATTCAGGCGGGCCTCGACATGGGGATCGTCAACGCGGGGCAGCTCGAAGTCTACGAGGAGATCGACAAGGAACTGCTCGTCTACATCGAAGATGTTTTGTTAAACCGCCGCCCCGATGCGACCGAGCGGCTCATCACGTTCGCGGAGAAGTTCAAAGGGGGCGGGAAGGCCGAAGAGGGCGAAGCGGCTGTCGAAGAATGGCGGCTCGGCACGGTCGAGGCCCGTCTGCAACACGCCCTGCTCAAGGGAATCACCGAACACATCGACGCTGACACAGAAGAGGCGCGCCTCAAATACGGCAAGCCGCTCGACATCATTCAGGGTCCGCTGATGGACGGCATGAACGTCGTCGGCGGTCTGTTCGGCGCGGGCAAGATGTTCCTGCCGCAGGTCGTGAAGAGTGCCCGCGTGATGAAGAAGGCGGTCGCGTACCTCGAACCGTTCATGGAAGCCGAGCGGGTCGCCGCCGAGGCGGCTCTCGCGCCGGGTCAGGAGGCCACCGTTGTCGATACCACGCGCGGTCGCGGCCGAGTCGTCCTCGCCACTGTGAAGGGGGACGTCCATGACATCGGGAAGAACATCGTCGGCGTCGTGCTGCGCTGCAACAGCTTTGACGTGATCGATCTCGGCGTGATGACCTCGTGCGAGAAAATTCTCGAAACGGCGAAGCGGGAGGGAGCCGACATCATCGGGCTGAGCGGCCTCATCACGCCGTCGCTGGATGAGATGACTCACGTCGCGAAAGAGATGCAGCGTCAAGGTTTTTCTGTACCGCTGCTAATTGGAGGAGCGACCACCTCGGCCAAGCACACGGCCGTGAAGATCGCCCAACACTACGATCATCCGGTCGTCCATGTGGTCGATGCGTCGCTCTCCGTCCCCGCCGTCGAAGCGCTGCTCGACCCGACCCGCAAGGCGGAGTTCGTCGCCAAGACTCGCGCCAATCAGGAACGAGACCGCTCCAACTACGCGGCCATGCAGGCCAACCGCACTCTCGTCCCGTATGCCACGACGCTGGAGCGACGCTTCAAAACCGACTGGGCCACCGTGCGCATCGACACCCCGTCGTTCCTCGGCACGCGCGTCCTGAACGATGTCCCGCTGAGCGACCTCGTCCCGTTCATCGACTGGTCCCCGTTCTTCCAAACGTGGGAGCTGCGCGGCAAGTACCCGAAGATTTTCGCAGACCCCGTCGTTGGCGAAGAGGCTCGCAAAGTCTTCGACGATGCTCAAGCACTGCTGCGCCGCATCGTCGATGAGAAACTGCTGACCGCGCGCGGCGTGTACGGATTCTGGCCAGCCGTTAGCGAAGGTGACGATGTCGTTGTGAATGTAGACGGCTCACTCCGTGAGCCGAGCTCCGCTCACGGAGTGAGCGGTCTACATTCGCTCCGCTTCCCCATGCTCCGCCAGCAGTGGGAGCGTCCCGGCCAGCAGGACTTTCGCTCATTGGCCGATTACATCGCGCCGGTCGATTCCGGGCGACAGGACTATCTCGGCGCGTTCGCCGTCACGACGGGGATCGGCTGCGACGAACTGGCCAACAAGTTCCAGAACGAACTCCATGATGATTACCTGTCGATCATGACCAAGGCTCTCGCCGACCGGCTGGCCGAGGCGTTCGCCGAATACCTGCACCGACAGGCCCGCCTCGACTGGGGTTACGGGCAGGAAGAGGCTCTCTCGACCGACGATCTGATCGAGGAAAAGTATCGCGGCATCCGCCCGGCCTACGGCTATCCCGCCTGCCCGGACCACACCGAGAAAACGAAGCTCTTCCAACTCCTTGATGCCACGCACCAGACGGGCATCCTCCTGACCGAGAGCTTCGCGATGCACCCCGCCGCCAGCGTCAGCGGCCTCTACTTCGCTCACCCCGAATCGAGATACTTCACCGTCGATAAGCTCACCAAAGACCAAGTCGAAGACTACGCCCAGCGCAAGCAAATGCCGCTGATCGAGGTCGAACGCTGGCTCTCGCCGAACCTCGGGTATGACACGTGATCGCTCCAGTCACACGGTTCGTGGGATCAGGGTTATCACGGACTGGGAGTGGTGGAGTTCAACCATTCTTCTGGCGTCATGACCGGAATGGCGAGTTTCCTACGAAAGTGGGGGAGCGTTCCACGTCATCAGGCAGTCTACGTTGAGGGCGAAACGCTCGATCTGGAGGGCCTGAACGGCGCAGGGCCATCGCCTTTTTCAAGGTAGGGTGGGAAAGCCCGCTTCGAGCGCCGGCCCACCATCGAAAATCGTCGAGACATCATGGTGGGCCGGCGCGGCGAAGCGCCGCTGGTCCCACCCTACAGGTTTCGCAGCCCCAACAACGCGATGGCCCTGTCGATCTGCCAGCGGGACTTGTACAACCCGGCGACGGTCAGAGCCGGGATCGTGAAGTTGTTCGTCAGGAAGACGAACCGGCGGTCGTTTTCGGCATCGTGGTACGTCACAGGCATCAGGGGATCGGGATGCAAACGCGACGACATCACTCCCGCCAGCAGGATGGTCTGATCGCTGCGCAGGCCGGTCGTCTTGTCGATCTGCGGCTCACGCGGCACGTGTCATCGAGGTTGCGTTTCGCGCGTGTCACGAAGAAGGCCGAGTATGGAAGTCGGTCTGGCGAGTCGTGAAGAAGAAGCCGCTCCCGAAGAAGCCGGCGGTCCTGTCAGACTTCCTACAACTCCTGACCCGACTGGGCGGCTACAACAACCGAGCCACCGAAACGCCATCCGGCCAGCAACCCCTCTGGATCGGCCTCCGCAGAATGACCGACTTCGCCACCGCCTGGCTCGCCTTCGGCCCGCAAGACTGATCGAGTTGTGTATAAACGGCAGACCAAGAGGTCCAGACTACGACTTCTGTCGGAAACGTATTCATTCACATCCCCGCTTCCCGCTCTGAAATTCAGCTCAGCCCCAGCACCCGCTTCATTCGCGCTGTGATGTCGGCCAACTCCTTCTCTCCTCCTCCGCCGACTTCGCTGGTGGCCCAGCCGTCGTAGCCGATTTCGCCGAGGGCCTTCAGAACCTCGGGCCAGTCTTCGTCACCTTCGCCGATTTTGCACCAACTGTTTTTGTGGCTGTAGCCCTTGAAGTCGAACTTCACCAGACGCTTGCCTAGCTTCCGAATCCACGTCGCGGACGACACGCCGTACTTGAGCATGTTGCTGCAATCGAAGTACGCGCCGGTCCACGGGCTTTTCAGATCGTCGATGAACGAGATCAGGTGTTCCGGCTTGGTAATAAAATTATTCCAGACGGTCTCGATGCAGATTTTGACTTTGTGCTTCTCGGCCAGCGGCAGCGCCTTTTTGATTTCGGCTTGCGAGCGTTCGTAGCACTGCTCGAAGGTGACATCGTCCTTCACGACGCCGGGGACGAGCAGCACGGTGTCGCAGCCGAAGAACGCGGCGTCCTCGATGGCCCCGTTCAGTGCGGCCAACCCTTTGGCCCGGATGTCGGCGTCGGAGCTCGACAGCGTGTCTTTCCAGTGAACGCTGTCGATGACGCCGTGAATCACGATCCCGGTTTTCTCGGCGGCGGCCTTGGCCTCGGCCTTGTTCAACCCGCTGGGGCTGTCCACCTCGACACCTCGCAGGCCGAGCTGCTTGATGAGGTTGAACTTGTCCTCAATCGAGCCGTCGTGCTGGATCATCCCGTACTTGACGGCGATCCGCAGCTTCGGCTTTTTTGCTTCATCGGCTAGAGTGAGATTGATCGGCAGAACTGCCGCAGCCGACGCGGCCAGAGTGGTTTTGAGGAAGTCACGACGTGGAGTTGATGTGAGCATGGGAAGCCTTCTCTAGTTTGAAGTCTCGCTTCGGGGCGGAACACTGTGACCGCCTCAAGGCGGAAGAACGAACACACGAGTGATGTCGTTTTGCAGGCAGCGAGAGGTCTGACTTTGGCGAGCCGCCTGAAGGCCCAACGGCTCGCCAAGAACATCTCAGTCCTAGCCGCATGAGGTATATCGCTGTTTGAAGCGACCGGCAACGAGCGGCGATCCGACTGCGCGGCCGTCACTCAAGGGAGGTCTCGGCGCCTGATGAAAATAGAAGCCTGAAGCGCGAGCGAAGGATTTCTGAGCCTCATTCAACCGCATTGGTGACATCCTTCGCTTGCGCTTCAGGCTTCTATCTCCTTTTCAACAGGCTGCTAGCCAGTTTGTCGAGGGCGTGCGAAGAGTGGCGACAAACTCCTTGGAAAGAGTCTCATCTTGACGTTTGTTGTCTAAAGCGCTGATGGGCATACTCCTCGCGACGGATCGCTTCTCGATGCTGTTCCTTAAATTTTCTGCGAGACCCGCCATGCGTTTCCATTCTGTTGCCGTGCTGAGTTGTCTGGCGATTGGCTCGGTGGTGTCACTGCAAGCTACGCAGGCCGAGGACTTCCTCGTTCATCGGTTCGAGCGGCAACAACTCACCGATGTTTACTTTTCCGAGGGAGCGAACTTCGGCGACATCAATCAAGATGGCAAGCCGGATGTCGTTCACGGGCCGCTTTGGTTTGAGGGTCCGGAGTTCACCAAGCAGCACGAAATCTATAACCCGAAGCCGCAGAACCGCGATGGGTACTCGGGTAACTTTTTTACCTGGGTCTACGACTTTACGGGAGACGGCTGGAACGATCTGGTTAGCGTCGGGCTGCCCGGTTCTCCCGCGAAGCTGTATGTGAACCCCGGCAAGACGGTTGGTGAAGCTCCGCACTGGCAGACGCGAGATGTCTTCGGCGGCGTTGGGAATGAGTCGCCTCAGTTCGTGAATCTGCTCGGCAGCGAGCAGCCTGAGTTGGTCTGCAACCATGCCGGCCAGTTCGGCTACGCGACGTTCGACGTGACGAAGCCCGATCAGGCGTGGGTTTGGCATGCGATCTCCGAGAACGTCGGCGAGTATCCGTTCGGACACGGCCTCGGTGTCGGCGACATCAACGGCGATGGACGGCAGGACGTGATCTGGAAGGGGGGCTGGTACGAGCAGCCCCAGTCGGTCGAGGGCGATCCGCTCTGGACCAGTCACAAGTATCAGTTCGCCGGGCCGGGTGGAGCCGACATGTTTGCCTACGACGTGGATGGCGACGGCGACAACGATGTCATCACCAGCCTGGCGGCTCACGCTTTCGGGCTGGCGTGGTTTGAACAGGTCGGCTCTCCGGATCAAACCGCACCGGCGAAACGCGGCGAAAAACAGCTTTCAGCCATCAGCCAGTCAGCGATCAGAAAACCCGCTGACAGCCGACCTGCCGACTCGCCGACAGCCGATTCACCCACTTTTCAAAAGCACGTCATCGTCGGTGACAAGGCCGAAGACAATCCCTACGGCATCCTCTTCACCGAGCCACACGCCGTCGCGCTCATCGACATGGACGGAGATGGTCTCAAGGACATCGTCACGGGCAAGACCTACTGGTCGCATCACCGTCAATCGCCGATGTGGGACGCGGGGGCGGTGGTTTACTGGTTCAAGCTGGTGCGCGGCGGAGCGTCAGCGACTTCTCGACCTCTGAGCGGGGGACGTAAGTCCCCCGGTTCTTCAAGCGGGGCTGACGCGAAAAACGGGGCTGACGCCAAAACTACCGGGGGACTTACGTCCCCCGCTCAGAAAGAATCGGTGGGGACAGCCGTCGATTGGGTTCCGTTTCTCGCTGATGGTGAATCCGGCATCGGGCGGCAACTCAGCGTCGGAGACATCGACGGCGACAAGCTGCCGGACATCGTGGTCGGCGGGATGAAGGGAGCCCACGTCCTGCGGCACAAGATTGCCAAGGTGAACGAGCAGGAATTCCAGGCCGCTCAACCGAAGAAGACTGTGGCCGCCGCTGAGGGGCTCTCACCGCAAGAGGCCGCCGCTGCGATGACGGTGCCCGACGGCTTCAAGGTGCGGCTCTCAGCGGGCGAACCGCTCGTCCATCAGCCGATCGCGTTCACGATCGACTCGCGCGGCCGCCTGTGGGTTGCGGAGGCTCACACCTATCCCAACCGCGCAAAGGATGGCGAGGGGAAGGACAAGATCATCATCCTCGAAGACACCGACGGCGACGGGACGTTTGAGAACCGCAAGGTCTTCATCGAGGGACTGAATCTCGTCAGCGGACTGGAACTCGGCTTCGGCGGCGTCTGGGTCGGAGCGGCTCCGTATTTGATGTTCATTCCCGATCGCGATGGCGACGATGTGCCGGACCTCATCGACCGTAGGATGGGCACTCCTGCCCGTCCGTCTTTGCCTAGCGACGGCAAGGAAGAGAAGAAAGAAGTCAAAGGCGAAGACCGGACGGGCAAGTGTGCCCATCCTACGGTCCAATTCCCAAAGGATGTCCCGCCCGGCGCGACCGTGCTCCTCGACGGCTTCGGCTGGCAAGATACGCATGAAGTGCTGAACGCCTTTATCTGGGGACCGGACGGTTGGCTGTACGGCTGTCACGGTGTGTTCACGCACTCGAAGGTCGGCAAGCCGGGAACGAAGGACGAGGACCGGACGGGACTGAACGCGGGCGTCTGGCGTTATCACCCGACGAAGCATCAGTTCGAGGTCTTCGCGCACGGGACGAGCAACCCGTGGGGCGTCGATTTTGATGATCACGGTCAGGCGTTCATCACGGCCTGCGTCATCCCGCATCTGTGGCACATGGTTCAGGGAGGCCGCTATCACCGGCAGGGAGGCCAGCACTTCAACCCGCACACGTATGAAGACATCAAGACGATCGCCGATCACCTGCACTACGTCGGCAAAATTCAGGACCATGCGTGGTGGGGCCACGAGCCGCACGCTCCAACCGACACACTGGCGGCGGGAGGCGGACATGCTCACGCGGGCGCGATGGTCTATCTCGGCGACAATTTTCCGCCCGAGTACCGCAATCAAATCTTCATGCACAACGTCCACGGCAACCGGATCAACGTCTGTCGCTTCGACCGCTCCGGCTCCGGCTTCATCGGCCGGCGCGCCCCCGACTTCCTGATCGCCAACGACCACTGGTTCCGCGGCATCAACCTCAAGTACGGCCCGGACGGCTCGGTCTACCTGATCGACTGGTACGACAAAAACGCCTGCCACCGCACGAACCCCGAAATCTGGGACCGCACGAACGGCCGCATTTACAACGTGAAGTACGTGGGACCGGACGCGCGTCGCGCAGCGACCGTTGTCCCCTCGCCCCCGTCTTCGGGGGAGAGGGCTAGGGTGAGGGGGCCGAGCGGCGAGAACGCACCGGCGAACACGAACGCCGTTATTTCCCCGAGCGCTACCCTGGCCGTGGCCCAAGCCGAAGAAAGAACCCCTCACCCTAACCCTCTCCCCTCCAAGGCGAGGGGCGAGGGGACCGGAAAAGACCTTACCAAGCTTTCTGACGCAGACCTTGTTTCCAAGCATTTGCATCCCAACGACTGGCATGTCCGGATGGCACGTCGCACCCTGCAAGAACGAGCGGCGAATCAAAAACTCGACCCTGCGACACCCGCCGCACTCGACAAGATCGTTCGCGAGAACGCCGACGTGACGCGACAACTGCGAGCGTTGTGGACACTGCATGCGATCGGCTTCCTTTCTGACGCACGACGCCTCCAATTGCTGGGCCACTCGAACGAGCATGTGCGAGCATGGGTGGTCCAACTCGCATTGGAAAACGGCACGGCATCCGACGTGTTCCGTCAGAAAATGGTCGTGACGGCTCAAGGCGATGCCTCGGCGGTCGTTCGTCTTTATCTCGCCTCCGCGCTGCAACGACTGCCCGTCGAACAACGCTGGGACTTGGCGGCGGCGTTGATGTCGCGAGGCGAAGACGCCGAAGACCACAACCTGCCGCTCGTGATTTGGTACGGAGTCGAACCGCTCGTCGTGGCCGATCCCGCGCGAGCGATCGCATTGGCGAAGGCCTCCAAGATCGAAAAGGTTGCGCGGTTCATCGTGCGGCGTGCGGCATCGACCAACGAAACGGTGAACTCGGTCGTCGAGTGGCTCGCGTCGGCGGGAGACGTGGCGACTCAGCAAATGCTGCTCGACGAAATGTGGCTGGCGTTGGAAGGACGAGTCAACATTCCTCAAGCTGCCGCGTGGGTGCCCGCCTACGACATGCTGCTGAAGAGTGGCGCGGCGTCGGTGCGTGAGAAGGCGGACGCCATTGCGGTGGCCTTCGGCGACAAGCGGATTCTGCCTCGCATGCGAACCGTGCTGGCCGATGCCAAGCAACCGGTCGAGCAACGTCAGCGGGCGCTCGATCTGCTCGTGAAGGGCCGCGACACCGAGGCGGCTCCGGCCTTGCGCGTCGCTTTGAACGACGCGGCCTTGCGCGGCCCGGCTCTGCGTGCGCTGGCGGCCTTCGACGACGCGACCACGTCGCCCGCGATCCTCGCGCTCTACGCGAAGCTCAATGACTCCGAGAAGCGGGACGCGATCAACACGCTGGTCGCGCGACCCGGCTCGGCCAACACGCTGTTCGATGCCATCGAAAAGGGGGACGTCCCGCGCACCGACGTGCATGCCTATCACGTTCAGCAGTTGCTCGGGTTCAAGGACGACGCGCTGGCCAAGCGCATCACGTCGGTGTGGGGTGAGTTTCGAGCGACCGCGAAGGACAAGCAGGAACTGATCGTCAAGCACAAGGCGGCGCTGACGACCGCGCGGTTAAAGTCGGCCGACCTCAGCAACGGCCGCCGTCTGTTCACCAAGACGTGCTCGGCCTGTCACATCCTGTTCGGCGAAGGAGGCAAGATCGGCCCCGACATCACTGGCTCCAACCGAGCGAACCTCGATTACATTCTGGAGAACGTCCTCGATCCGTCGGCCATCGTCGGCAAGGACTACCGCATCACGGTCCTCGGCCTGAAGGATGGCCGAGTCGTCCAGGGCCTGATCCAGAAGGAGACCGACAGCGCGGTCACCGTCCGCACGATCAACGACACGGTCGTCATCGCCAAGAATGACATCGACGAACGGAAGCTCTCCGAACTGTCGCTGATGCCCGAGGGGCAGCTCAACCAACTGACGCCCGATGAACAGCGCGACCTGATCGCGTACCTTGGCACACCGAATCAGGTGGCGTTGCGAGGCCCGAAGGCTCCCATTGACGCGAAGACCGACAAAGTCCCGGATGCTCTCGAAGGGGAGGCGATGAAAATCGTCGGCAAGACCGGCGGCACTGCGGCGGGCCAGAACATGAGCGGCTTCACGAAAGACCGTTGGTCGGGCAATGACCATCTCTGGTGGACCGGTGCCAAACCCAACGACAAACTCGAACTGGAGTTGCCTGTCGCGAAAGACGGCACCTACGACATCGAACTCGTCCTGTGCATGGCTCGCGACTACGGCATCGTCCAAATCCTGATCGACGGCGACCCGCTGGGCACTCCCATCGACTGCTTCCACGAACCCGAGGTCATCACCACCGGCGTGCTGTCTCTTCCCGCAAAAGCTCTCTCCAAAGGTCCGCACAAGCTCGGCCTGCAAATTGTGGGGGCGAACCCGAAGGCCGCGAAAGCCTTCATGGTGGGAGTGGACTACGTGCGGCTCATCGAAAAGAAGTAAGGCGACACCGGAAGAAGTAAGGCGACACCGGGCAAATGATTGACCCATCGAAGCCTGACGCGCAAGCGAAGAAGGACTTCGCTTGCGCGTCAGGCTTCGATGCGCGGGCACGATGTTTCGCCGGGGTTGCCTAACGTCTCGGATTCGAGGCCGGGTCTACCGTTCGTTGCCAGTTCTTTCCTTCGAGTGCGGTGCCTTCGCCATGCAAAATCGCCTGGTTGCTTTGTTCGTTGTTGTTGGAGTTGGTGCCGCGATCAGTCTGTTGCTGAGGGCCGATGAACTCACTCCGTCAGCAACATTTCCAACGCCAACCAACTCCGAACCCGATAGTGCCGTGAAGGCTTTGCCGCCCGACGAGGCCGCGCGCGGCTTTCGCGTTCCCGATGGCTTCCAGGTCTCCGTGTTTGCCGCCGACCGGAGGTGCAGAATCTGATCGCGATGTCATGGGACGCGCGCGGCCATCTGTGGGTGGCCGAGAACTACACTTACGCCGACCGCATCAAGAAGTTCGATCTCAGCCTGCGCGATCGGGTATTGATCTTCGAAGACACCGACGGCGATGGCCGTCACGACAAACGAACTGTCTTCACCGATGACGTGCAAATGCTGACGGGGATTGAGATCGGCAACGGCGTCGTCTGGCTGATGACTCCGCCGCAACTCGTGTTCGTTCCGGATGCCAATGGCGACGACCAGCCAGACGGTGCGCCGGTCGTGATGTTCGATGGGTTCACTCCCTCGACCGACAACTACCACACGTTTGCCAACGGTTTGAAGTGGGGACCGGACGGCTGGCTCTACGGCCGCTGCGGAGCCTCCAGCCCCGGCCGGATCGGCGCGCCCGATGTGCCGCGCGTGCCGTTGCATGGTGGCGTCTGGCGCTATCGCACGAGTCGAGAGCGGAGAGATGAGAGACAAACGCCAAACAAGAAAGGAGACGACCGCACGTTGCCTTCCGCTGGCTCTCGACCCTCAACTCTGGACTCTCGTCTCCCCTCTGGCTCTCGACTCTTCGCACTGGACTCCCCGTGCTCGCAGCAGCGCGAGCATGAACCAGCCGCCGCAGTAGCGGTCGGCCAGGATCAGGTCGCCGCGGCTGAGTGCGTCGCCGCGACGGAGCTGCTCGAACAGCGTGCGGAACCAGGGCTAGCTCGCACTCTGGGGCGCTATGGCACGATGGGTGGTTAGCGCGATGCTGATTCAGTTTGTAATAAAGCCTTCCGTGTCGGCCGGGTTATATCTGAGTGCAGTGAGGCTGTGTTATGAACGAGTTGATGTGCGTGCAATTTGATCGTGATCGGTTGTAGGAAGTGGGGCGGCATTTTTAGGGATTAAATAATCCTCGGTCGTCAATCAATAGACATCCTCCGCTGGTCAGCGTGATGGTGATGGTGTTGTCGTTGATGGGGATTGTGGCGGGGGCGAGTGGTCCGACGAGGATCGCCGAGTGGGCGTTCATATACTTCACGCGGCCGAAACGGACACATTTGACGCTGAGTCACACTAACCCGAAGCGTAAGCGAGGACGTGAATTGCGTCCTCGTTTACACTTCGGGCTAGTGTCAGTTACGGCCGCGCAAAGTATAAATCGATAACGGCTCTTGCAGGTCATGGACTTGCCGCACGGAGTTCCTTGTAAAGATGTTTTTCGGTGTGTGTTGTCGGCATTAAATCAGGGTGCGTTTCAAACCTGTTTCGTGAGTGGGTTATAGACCATGCAGGCGCGAGCGGCCGCGGCCACGGGCGTCACTCAACCGATCTATGCAGTGGATGGCCAGTCGCTGCGTCGGAGTCCTGATCGGGCCACAGGGTTGGGGCGCTGCACTCGGTGAGCCTCTGCGCGGCGGACTTCGGGTTGACGTTGGGACAGGTGGCGACCGACGAGAAATCGAAGGCCCTCTTCCACGATAACGGGGCACGGCGATTCCCGAGCTATTGAAGCTGGTCGAGATTAAAGGGCGATCATCACGATGGGGACTCAAACGGCCATCGCCCAAGACATCGTGGCGAGCGAGGCCGACTGTGTCTTGGCTCTCAAAGGGAACCAAGTGAGTCTTTATCAAGCGGTCGTCGCGCACGTCGATCAACACCTGCGGACCGACTTCGCCGACTGCGGTGCCGAACGATTCGTGGTCGCCAAAAAAAGTCACGGTCGTCAAGAGCAGCGAATCGTGATTCCAATGCCCGCCCCCCAAGACCCTGCCCGGCTTCAGACTGTGGTCGAGTCTGAAAACGATTGCCGTCATGATGCTGATGTCTCAACGCGACAGAAAAGAGACTTATGCCACACGCTATTTTATCAGCCGCCTGGCGATGGACATGAAACGCATCGCGCATGCCGTCCGCTGTCACTGGAACATCGAAAACACCTGCCACTGGTGCCTCGAGATCACTTATAGAGAAGACGAGTCCCGCATCCGCGAAGCCCGGCTGCGCGAGAACTGCGCGTGGCTCAATCGCTGCTCCTTGTCGTTATTAAAACAACATTCCGAAGGCAAAAGCCTCGCCATGCAACGCCGACGCTGCGGCTGGAACTTCGACACGCTCCTCAATGTCCTCTACGCACAAAGGACTGAGTGTGCGCTGGCCCTGCCTATTCGGTGACATGGCGTTGTCGCCAACTCTGCGCGTCTTTGGTAAAGACTAGGTCGTGTGGACATTGCCTTAATCGACGTAAAAAGTTGGCAAGACAGGTAGGCGCTTGGCTGAGTGGCGAGTGAGTTTGGCTGACATGTAGCTCGCAGCCTTCGTTTCAATCACACCACGCAACGAACCTGTTCGCCCTATGTTTCCAACCGGGGCCAATGTCCGCACGACCTAGGCATATCCGGTTGTGATGGTTGTGGCACTTGAAAAATGATCGACTCGGCAAGTTCGTAATCAGACGTGCTTGACCCTGAATCATCTGCGTGGGTAGTTTCGCTACTCAAACCGACGGAGACTGCTGCGGCAGTTGCGGAACGAGGTCACATTCAGACACCAAGCGAGATGACCATTATGACTCACTTTACATTTCTGGCGAGTTGGCTTCGGCGTGAACGAGACGGCAAGCCTCGGCAGCGAAGGACAGCCTTGCCTTCGATCGAGCCGATGGAAGTCCGAGTTCTCATGAGCGCGACTGCCATTACCCCCACTGAGACAACCCTCTCCAGCGACGATGCCGCAGCAGCTTCGGAGGTCGGGAACGAAGGTGACACCGTTGCTCGCGCGACTGCACAGTCAAGATTCTTGACGCTGCCCAGCGCGGGTGGCACCGCCGGTGTTTTTCAAGCGGCAGGCACGTCAACCGATGCGGTGACGATCACGATGCGTCGCCTGCGTGGAAAGCCTCACCATACCTACGAGATGGGAGTGATCCTCGTCGATGATTCCACCGGGAAGATCGGTAGCCTGAAACCGGGAGATGCCGGATATGCAAAGGCGGCTTTGGAGAGTGTCAGTCGTCGAGTCCTTCTCGCCACGACAGACGGAGATCGCGCACGCAAGGAGGTCACGATCCCAGGGGGATCATTTTATATGCTCTATCTCATTCAAGACGGCACCGCCGCGAATGTGATTTCGCAGAACCCCGGTAACCTCGTGACGCAGAACCCGGTGGCACTCTTTTCCATTGCCGCAGCAAATCCCGATGGCACCGCCCATGTGAAACGTAGTCACCGTCATCATCGGTTTGGTTGGGAAACCGCGCTGGGAGGAAACCGGTCTCGCTTTAATGACCTGATCGTTCGACTGCGGTCGAGCCGCCCTCACTCTCCGCCTGATACGGCAGCCCCCCATGCGTCCCTGAGTGTGACGGGGGCCATTCCGACAACCGATACGTTCGATGTCCGGTTCA
>JAYTGQ010000638.1:0-1479 GCA_043733345.1 Schlesneria sp. | reverse complement strand
GGCCGTCTCGTCGAGGATGTCACGATTTGCGTCGCGGCGGATGGGCGAATCGACGTGCGACGCGGTGTCGATCCGGCGGCGATTGATCTCGGAGATGTCGCCCTCATTCCCGGACTGGTCAACGCGCATACGCATCTGGAGTTCAGCTTGCTACACGAGCCGATCCCGACGGGGGGCCGCTTCACGGATTGGATCCGTTCGGTGGTGAAGTACCGGCGGGAGCAGGCGGACTTGTTCGCTGCGACCCGTGATGATGTGGTCCGGACGCCTTCGTCCGGACGTAGCCGCCTATTGAAAAACCTCCCCACCGGGCTTGCCCCGGTGGAGTCAGGTTTTTGCACTACTCAAGTCCAAGTGGGTTCCGAAGTAGTGCAAAGACCCGCGAGCCACCGGGACAAGCCCGGTGGGTTTTTTCAACAGGCTGGTCGGCGTCGGGGCTACAACACGACTGAAGACGCGATTCGCGCTGGGATCGCAGAAAGTGTGCGATGCGGCACGACGCTGATCGGCGAGATTGCGACGACCGGCTGGTCAAACAGCGACTATCTCAACAAAGACTTCGCGGGGGTGGTGTTCCAAGAACTGATCGGGCTGACCGACGAGCGAGTTGGTTTGCAGACAGAACTGGCTCAGCAGGTGTTGGCCACGAACGGCAGCTTCGGGCTGAGTCCGCATGCGCCGTACAGCGTCCGTCCTGATCTTCTGAAGCACGCAGTCGGCTTGGCGCGAACTGCCGCGCGGCCAATCGCAATGCACCTCGCAGAGTCCGAGGCGGAGTTGGAGTTGCTCACTGACGGGACCGGTGAGTTTCGCGAGCTGCTCATCGAGTTTGGAATTTGGCGTGACGGGTTGTTCGGTGGCGGTGGCCGGCCGAAGGAGTGGCTCGAAGCGTTGGCCGACGCTCCGCACAGTTTAATTGTGCATGGAAACTATCTCGCCGAGGACGAGTTGCAATTCTTGGCGGCGCGGCCGCAGATGACGCTCGTTTATTGCCCACGCACGCACGCGGCGTTTGGGCATCGCGACCATCCGTGGCGACGGCTGTTGGAGCTGGGCGGTTCTGTCGCGTTTGGCACTGACAGCCGCGCGTCGAATCCCGATCTGAGTCTCTTCGCCGAATTGCAGTTCGTGGCGGAACAGCAGCCCGATCTCTCGCACCTCACATTGCTCGACCTCGCAACGCGCGGTGGTCGTCGGGCGCTGCTGGGTGACGAGGCTGTTGAATGTTCGACGGACTTCACACTCGTGCGATTGGCGGCTCCTCGCTCGGACAATCTGTCGCTCGATCTATTCGCCAGTTCGAGCAAGGTCATCGGCACGGTGCGCGGCGGGCGTTGGAACTTCACGGTTGAGTGATGTTCCCGGCTGAAGTCCGGCTTAGCCCTCACGCGGCACAAAGTGAGGGGTTTCCGAGCGGGGTGGCGTAAGCCCCCCGGTTCTTCGGAAGAGGGCTTACGCCCGAGAACCGGGGGGCTTACG
>JAYTGQ010000637.1:0-1479 GCA_043733345.1 Schlesneria sp. | reverse complement strand
TCGAACTGGGGCGTGGGTTTGCTTTCGTCGGTCGGCAGTATCCGCTGACCGTCAGCGACCGTGAGTTCTCACTCGACCTGCTGTTCTTTCACCTGCATCTGCGGTGCTTTGTGGTGGTCGATCTGAAGCGCGGCGAGTTCCTGCCCGAGCACGCCGGCAAGATGAATTTCTATTGCTCGGTGGTCGATGACCAACTGCGGCACCCGCTAGACGCCCCAACGCTGGGATTGATCCTGTGCCAGAGTAAAGACCGCATCATCGCCGAGTACGCCTTGCGGGACGTGCATAAGCCAATCGGTGTGGCCGACTACGAATTCATTCGGGCCTTGCCCGCCGAGTTGGCGTCGAGTCTGCCCAGCATCGAAGCCATCGAAGCCGAGCTGTCCCGCACACTCAACGAGGTCCACGAGCCATGAACGACTACGACGAACTGTTGAGTTCGGTGAAAGAACTGGCGGGCGGGCTGCAAGCCCTGCATCGACTGGCGGTCGAGCAATTGACGCCCATCGTGGACGGCATCCTGCGTTCGCGAAGTTGTGATGTGCCACACATCGAACACACGCTGGATCGCCTGTTGGATCATTGCTGCTACGAACCGGCGCTGCTGCTGTATCGGCGGTTGTGTCGGCACTACTGGGCGATCGACCCGGTCGCGACCGTGAGCTACATCAACGCCTATCGCGAACTGTGGGACACGCCTGACGAACCGAGCGAAGAGACCGCGTCGCCCACTGAGCCGCAAGGCGCTAGCCGCGGGTTGTATTGTGCCGCGCGACATTCAGAACCGGCGGCTAGCGCCGTGCCGCTCACGGAGTCACGCCCATGAGCTATCCGAGATACCCGAAGTACAAGGCCAGCGGCGTCGAATGGCTGGGCGAGGTGCCGCAGCATTGGGACGTGACGCGACTTGGATTCCTTTGTGAGAAGATTGGGAGCGGGAAGACGCCATCGGGCGGTTCGGAAACTTACGCCGACGAAGGTGTCGTCTTTATCCGCAGCCAAAACGTGTATGACGAAGGTCTCTTTCTGGATGACGTGGTCTTCATCACGGTTGAAACTGACGAAGCAATGGCTGGATCGCGAGTTCGCGAGGGCGACGTGCTATTGAACATCACCGGTGCGTCACTCGGTAGAACATGCCTTGTTCCTAACGGGTTCACTGGCGGAAATGTCAATCAGCACGTCTGCATCATTCGCCTGATCGAACAGACGCTTCGTGAGTTTGCTGCAATGTTCCTGAAGTCCGCTGATATGAAGGCACAAATCGACGCCACACAGAACGGCGCTGCTCGTGACGGTTTGAATTATGCGCAGATTTCAAAACTCGCACTGACGCTTCCTCCGACTGCGGAGCAATCTGCGATCGCGTCGTTTCTTGGCCGAGAGACGTCGAAGATTGACGGGTTGGTGGGGGAGCAGCGGCGGCTGATTGAACTGCTGAAAGAAAAACGCCAGGCCGTCATCTCCCACGCCGTCACC
>JAYTGQ010000636.1:0-4508 GCA_043733345.1 Schlesneria sp. | reverse complement strand
TGGACCTCCCGAATTCCACGTTCTCGAAACCGATCTCCGTCGATTTCCTCCCAACGCCTTCTAACCCAATCAGCGGCATGCGCAAAGTGCGTCGTGCGTCGTGCGTCGTGCGTCGTGCGCCCTAGTCCCGTCGCTCCGTCGATGGGACTGGTTGTCGGCGGAACGACAAGGCTACGGTAAAAGCAGGTGCGTTCCGAAGACTCCACGCACCCTACGTGTTCCAGCACTCCCAAGAACTCTCGGCGGTAATTGAGGCACAGCCCCTGAGGATCGGCGCAGCAATCACCGCCGCAATCAAGGTGAAAAGAGAGCCGGCCGCATCGAATCGGGGTTCCTCGGAGCGACTCTGGCAAACCGGTCGAAGCGGTCGGTATCATCCCGCCGGTTCATCTCGCATCATTTCGCGAGGTGTAGTTCTCTCTTTCAGCAACAGGTTGAGGTGTTTCATGAGTGGATCGGCTCCGGCTGCGACATCATTGGCGAAGTCGCAGATTCGTTTGGGAGTTTCCGTCACCAAGGATCTCCCGGTCAACAAACTCTTCCGCGCGATGATCGATATCAACGCTTCCGACTTGCATCTCCAAGTCGGCAAACCCGCCATCCTGCGCGTGAAAGGGGCGTTGAAGCCGCTCGACATGCCGCCCATCACCGAGGAGGTGATGAAAGAGTGGTGCATGCCGCTGATGGACGAACGCAATGTGGAAATCTTCTTCAGCACGGGCGGGGCCGACTACGCGCACGTGGTGGAACACAAGGGTGAGAACTGGCGGTTTCGTGTCAACATGTTCATCCAGACCGGCAAGATGGGCATGGTTTCTCGTAAGGTCGAGCGGTCGATTCCCAACTTCTCGGGCTTGTATCTGCCGCCCATCATGGAAGAGTTGTGCAAGTACGATCAGGGGATGGTGCTGCTGGCGGGAGTGACGGGTTCCGGAAAATCGACGACGATTGCCTCAATGCTCGACTGGATCAACCACAACTACGGCAAGCACATCCTGACCATCGAAGACCCGGTCGAATTCGTGTATCAGGCCGACAAGAGCCTGCTCAATCAGCGTGAAATCGGTTGCGACGTGTGCGACTTCCACACGGCGATGAAGCATGCCGTGCGTCAAGACCCCGACATCATGCTCGTGGGTGAGTTGCGCGACAAAGACACGTTCGAGACCGCCATGCACGCCGCCGAAACGGGGCATCTAGTGTACGGCACGATCCACGCCTCGTCGGCCCCTTCGACGATTGGACGCATTCTCGATCTCTTCCCGCAGTCGATGCACAACGCCCTGCGGTCGTCGATGGGCTTCAACATGAAGGCCATCGTCGCTCAGAAGCTGCTTCCCACGATCAAGGACACTCCCAAACGAGTCCCGATCTGCGAGATCATGCTCTTCAACGGCACGGTCCGAAAACTGATCCTCGAACATCAGGACGAGAAGCTGCCGGCCGCCATGCGGATCGGCAAGGCCGACGGGATGCAGCAATTCAACGACAGCCTATACGACTTCATCACGCGCGAGTTCGTCAGTCGGGCCGAAGCCTTCGAGATCAGCCCGAACGTCGAAGAGTTGAAGATGATGCTCAAGGGGATCAACGTGAAGTCGTCCGGGATTTTGTAATGGCTCGTGTGGCCCGAGGGTTCTACCTCGCACGGTTTCGGGTGAGATGTTTAACCGCTCGCGGGTGAGGATGGCACATTTCATACTAACCCGAAGCGTAAGCGAGGACGTGCTTTGCATCCTCGCTTACGCTTCGGGTTAGTGTCAGCTTCTCCCGCGAGCGGTATAACCGCGACCCTCTGGGGAACGCTTTTCTGGGCCAAACCGCAGCGGAAACGCGTTCCCCAGAGGGGCGCGGTTAAACTGACAAACGGCTCACTTGTGACCGCGCGAAATTCACATTGTGCGGGTGTCCAAAAAAAATGACGCGGCGTGTCGATGACACGCCGCGTCGCTCTGTTCACTCCGCTCTCAATTCAAACCTCGCCCGCCGTCAGATCCCCGGAATGTCGAGGCGTTCGGTCTCGGCAATCTTGCGGAGCTTCTCCAAAGCTCGTGCTTCGAGTTGCCGGATTCGCTCCTTCGTCACACCGAGCTTGGTGCCGACCTGTTCGAGCGTCAGCGGACCAGCCCCTTCGCTCAAACCAAACCTCGACACAATGATGTCGCGTTCTCGGGTTGGCAGTTGTGAGAGGATGCCCATCAGTGCGACATGCTGCTTCTGATTGACGGCCTCTTCGGCGACTCCATCCGTTCGACGATCCATCGATTGGTTGAACAGTTCGTCTGACCCCGTGCGGAAGCGGTCCATCTGCGTGTACTCGGCGGGGATGGACCTCGCGTAGTTTTTCATGATGGCCCAACTGGCGTACGTCGAAAACTTGAAGCCGCGCATGTAGTCGAACTTCTCGATGGCCCGCAGTAGAGACATGTTTCCGTCGCTGACCATCTCAAAAAAGCTGACGTTCGGTTTCATGTGCTTCTTGGCAATCGAAACCACCAGCCGCAAGTTGCTGCGGATGAGGAAGTTCTTGACCTCACCCGCCTGTTTGACAAGCCGTTCGATCTCATCCATGTCGCGGGTCTTAGGCCGCACGGGATCGAGCCCTTTTTGCAACTCAGCGGCGCGGCACTTCAAATAGTTCATCTTGCGGAAGTAGTAGACCTCTTCCTCTTTGTTGAGCAATGGAATTGCATAGAGGCTGTCGAGGTACGGTGGCAAGCCGGGTGGAGCCTTCACCAAACCTTCCGAGCGATCATTGGCAGGTGGCGGTGCAAGAATAACCGTCTCAGCATCGGCCACATGGAACTCGGGTGAATCCATGAAGTCGATCGGTTCGTGCAGCATCAGTTCGGCGCGGACTTCGGCCACCAGGCGATAGATGCTGGGGCGAGTCCGATGAAAGTCGTGAACGAGCGTCTCCACGGCAACGCCACGACTGAAGCGGCGATAGATTTCTCGCTTCTGCTCAGAGGTCAGCGGTAAGGTGGAGTTCGGGAACACGGCGGTTTCCGGATGCTCTTTGTCGAAGTTTTTGAGGGTGTACCGCACGGTCTCGGGCGACCGACCAAACTTGCGGGCGAGGCGGTGATTGATGTCCGTCGGACAACCGCCTGCTCGGGCCAAACGCCGCGCGCGCTGAATCAACTGCTCGCGGTCATCGAGCGACAACTGGCTGAAGTTCGTCCCGCGATCAACTTCTCGCGAGTGCTTGCTCACGAAATGCTCGACCGAAGACTTGAGAAAGCCGACTCGCTTGCGACCGCCAAAACGAAATCGGCGACTGACAAGACCGCGATCTCGCCAGCGTGAGACCGTCTTCGTCGAAACATTGAACCTGCGGCTCACATCTTCGACCGTCCAGACTTCCTCGCCAGCATTGTCCGCCGGGATGTCGGCACTGTCCGACAAGTCTTCCACGAAGCAACGCAGATCATGGACGGCTTCATCACTGGTCAGAACGAGATCAGGATACATCTCGCCGCGGTAGCTGGTGATCTTCTCGCATAGCTCGGGGTAGCCGAGACTCACATTAGGTTGTAACTCGTTCAGCAGGCTTTCGGCGCGGTCGATCTGTTTGAGTCGTGCTTCTCGCGGTGCGAACTTGATCTGCTGATCGCGAAGCTGCTTCATGGCGGGGTTGCGGTAACGTGACATCATGATGTCTCCTCCTGACGGCGAAGTGGGAAGGCCACTCACCGCGCCGCCTTGCGGCACCTGCCGAGGCGATTGTCAATCTGACAGCGAACACTCACAGCAACGATCAAGTTGCAAAGCCGATGCCGTCGTTTGCCTGTTCTCGAAGTCGTCAGTCATCGGGCGATATTTACTCGCCCCACCACGTCATTGGAGAAGAACACTTGCCGGGTGAAAGACTGACTCTTCGATACGCTGCGAGGCACCTGCAATCGACTCAATCGTTCTTGACGACCAACTACGCCGAAAGTGACACAAAGATCAGACAAAATGTTCGGAGCGGAGAAAAAGGGTGACTTTCGTAGCCGACACGTTCGCAGCCAAGATTAGCCCGCGCCGACATCATGATCGACGAAGTGGCTTCACGTCGAAAAGAACTTCCGTTGAGGACCGATCACATGAAACGCAATGCGTTTTCACTGCATCTTGCCTGACCGACGTTCAACGACGCGCGGCAAGGTTTTTACTCAAAGCAGCCGTCAACGGTGAAAGCCCGCGAGACTCAGCCGCGTTGGGACGCATTTTTCGAGTTCAGGAACGAGGCCGCAATAACTTCCCGACACGGGTAATCCGGCCCCTTGGTCCGGACGTAACTTTTCACTGTCGTCATCGACAATTTAGTCCAGACCAAGGGATGTGAACTACGTCACCGCGTATCAGGAAGTTAGGCGAGCGGCAGGAAATAGCTTACCCGTCAAAGCCTGACTGGCCATTTATACTTCGCGCGGCCGTAACTGACACTAACCCGAAGTGTCAACGAGGACGCAACTCACGTCCTCGCTGACGCTTCGGGTTAGTGTGACTCAGCGTCAAAT
>JAYTGQ010000635.1:0-11804 GCA_043733345.1 Schlesneria sp. | reverse complement strand
GCCGGCGCTCGAAGCGAGCTTGTCCCACCCTACTTTGATGGCGGGTTTGACTTCTGTCGGTCACTTCTTCTCGCGAATCACCTGATAGACTCCCGCCGACTGGGATCGCGTGGCGATCGTTCCGATTGAGTGCCTGTTCATGAATGACACCAACCCGCAGCGTGAGCAAGGATGAGGGCTGATAGACTTCATCCTTGCTCACGCTGCGGGTTAGTGTTCATCTCAACACGGCGTCGTTCTGGAACAGGTACTTAACTTCACTTGCGAGGATTGATGATGGACACGATTTCGCGCCGTTCTTTCCAACAGCAGACACTGGGATCGCTGCTGACGTGGTCGTTGTTGGAAACGCTTTTTTCGGGCGATGCCTTTGCTGACCAGGTCAAGCCGATCGCGGCGAAGTGGCTGGCTGAGTTGAATTCGATGAGCCTCGATCTGAAGGGGAAGAAGCTCGATCCCCTGCAATGGCAGACGCAGGTCGAGCAACTCTTCGGAAAGGTCGATCTGCCCGAACTGCTGAAGTTCATCGACTTTGAAAAGCTCACCGCCGGAATCAAACCGCAAGAGCGTGGTGAACTGAGCTTGAAGGCGAAGCTGCCGCAGGTTGAAGGGCTGCCGACCAACCTGGTCTTCGGGCACCAGATCTTCGCGCTGAACAAGGACCGCTCGGTCGTGCCACACGGACACGACAACATGGCGACCGCGTTCTTGATCTTGAAGGGGGACTTCCGCGGTCGTCACTACGACCGGTTGGAAGACGAAGCCAAGCACATGATCGTCAAGCCGACGATCGACAAGGCGTTTGGGCCGGGGACGTTCTCGACGCTGTCCGACATCAAGGACAATGTCCACTGGTTTCAGGCGACCAGCGACGCGTCGTTCATCTTCAACATCCACGTCATGAGCGTCGTGCCGGGCCGAACGGGGCGCGTGTACATCGACCCCGATGGCGAGAAGCTGTCCGGCGGACGAATCAAAGCGCGCAAGATCGACCATGCCGAAGCCAACAAGCTCTACGGTTGATCGACTGAAGTCCCTCGAAGTCCGGTTTTTCTGAAAGCCGGACTTCTCTCCGGGCGAGCGTGATCACTGCGGGAAGTCCGGCTATATCTCACGCGGCCCGCAGTGACACTAACCCGAAGCGTGAGCGAGGAACGCAACACATCTCCTCGTTTACACTTCGGGTTAGTGTGTCGCAGTGACAAACGTGATCGCTGCGGGAAGTCCGGCTAACAAAGCTGAGCCGGACTTCAATCACGGTTGATCGGCCGAAGCGGTCTTCACTCGAAAACGGCTGGCGATTAGATTCCCGACTCTTCAGTCGTCAGTTTTGACGATTGAGGCGGTTCCAAGGAGGGGACGTTCGTCATGCGCGTTGCGTTGTTTGAGGATCACTGTGCGCCGGACTTTGCTCCGATCGCACTGTTGCGGCCGGTGTTCGAGTTGTTGTGCGGGCAGTTCTCGGCACGAGAACGCGCGATGCGAACGCTGCCGGTGGACGATTGGGGCGTCTTTGTTCGTGACTCACTCACGGCGGTCTATCGCGAAGAGCACCCCGAGGCGCACGTCAACGATCCGAGTTGGTTGCGGGGCGGCCCGACGTTGCTGCTCAACGGGCGTTGGTTGGCTGATCCCAAAACACTGCCACTCTGCGATCCCGATGCGGCGGGAGTGATCGACGGCACGGTCGTGTTCCTCACACTCGATCCGTTGGAAGCGGCCTTGCTGACGGGCGACAACTGGGACGACGCCCTCTCGCAAATCGCGCGCACGCGGCGACGGGTCTCGGTGCCGGGGACGCTCGCTCAGTACCCTTGGGACTTGATCCATCACAACGCCGATCAACTGCGAGCCGACTTTGCAGCGCGAAATTTTGGGCCATCGAAGGCTGCTGAGTTGGGGCCGCAAGTCGCCGTGCTGGGCGACCTGAACAACGTGTTCGTCGATCCCTCCGCCAGCATCGATCCGTTCGTGGTGATCGACGCACGCAAGGGGCCGGTCTCGATCGAAGCCGGCGCGATGATTCAAGCCTTCACACGCTTGGAAGGTCCGTGCCACATCGGTCGCAAGTCGCAGCTCTTCCGCGCCAACGTGCGCGAAGGGACGAGCATCGGTCCCGTCTGCCGTGTCGGCGGTGAGATTGAAGAGGCGATCCTGCACGGCTACGTGAACAAGTATCACGACGGCTTTCTCGGACACAGCTACATCTGTCCGTGGGTCAATCTCGGAGCGCTCACCACAAACAGCGATCTGAAAAATGATTACTCGGTCGTGAAGGTGCCGCTGTCGGGAGTATCGATCGACTCGGGCGAGATGAAAGTCGGTTGCTTCATCGGCGATCACACCAAGACCGCCATCGGCAGCCTGTTCAACACGGGAACGTCGGTTGGCGTGATGTGCCTGATCCTGCCCGATGGAGAACTGCTGCCGAAGCATGTTCCGTCGTACTCGCGCATCTGGCACGGCGACCTGATTGACGGCTACCCGCTGGAGAAGAGTCTTGATACGGCCCGCGCCGCGATGGAACGACGGAACCTAGAACTGACTCCCGCACAGGAACAACTGCTGCGGCGCGTCCACTCAGAAACGCGGGCCGAACGCGAGCGAGCCTTTGATCGGTTCGCCGAGAAGGCTGCAATCCCGGCCTGAATGAGTCCGAATCGGCGTGCCTCGTTCATACCGCACGCGGCAAAGAGTGAGACATTTCAGACGTAGCCAATCTCGTCAGAGATGGGGGCTCGCTGAGAACCCAAGGTCTGGGGACCTTGGCTACGATGTCTCACGTTGGGCCGCGCGAGGTCGAATCATGTACTCACCGTAGTGGAACGTGTCGCGTCACGGAGTGCTGCGATTTCATTGGGACAATCCGTGCCTGCGACTCGGCTCACACGAGCAAACCGGGGATGACCTTGCCGCCGTTCACGAGTGGGACGGGGCGGCCGAGTGGGTCGGGATACTCCTTGTCGGCGTCGATCCCCAGCAACGTGTGAATCGTGCGCAACAGATCGCTCACGCTGACGGGATCGCTCGTCGGATACGCGGCCTGATGGTCGGTGGAGCCGATGATCTGGCCCGGTTTCACTCCGCCACCCGCGAAGAGGATGCACTGCGCCATCGACCAGTGGTCGCGACCCGCCTGCGCGTTGATGCGCGGCGTGCGGCCCATCTCGCCCATCATCACGACCAGCGTGCTGTCGAGCAGACCACGTTGTTCGAGATCGGTGATGAGCGCCGCGAAGGCTTTGTCCGCAGGTGGAATGAGGTCGCCCGCCAAGCTGGGAAAGCAGTTGAAATGGACATCCCAACCGGGAGCGTCCACGCCGACAAAACGGCACCCGGCTTCAATCAATCGGCGGCCGAGTAGCACGCTCTGGCCGATCTGAGTCATGCCGTAGGACTCGCGCACGGCAGCGGACTCGGACTGAATATGAAATGCCTTGCGTGCTGCCGGGGACGTGATGAGGTCGCGAGCCTTCTCGTAGTAGGTACTCATTGCCGCCGCGCGGCCGGTGCGTGGCTGCGTCCCCTCTAAACCGGTGAGAAGCCGCTGTCGCAGGTCGGCCCGCTGGCGCGAGATGCCGTCCACTTGGCCGAGGTCGCGCACTTCAAAGTCGGGCTGACTCGGGTCCGCTTCAATGATGAACGGCGCGTACTCGGCCCCGAAGAAACCGGGACCACCGGCGGACATCGGATGGGGGAGGTTAATGTAGGGCGGGACGGCTCCATGCTGGGAAACGGCCTCGCTCACGCTGCGGGTTGGTGAGGAGAGAATCGACTCGCTCACGCTTCGGGTTGGTGTGCCGAGTTCTCGCGCGACGATCGAACCGAGTGACGGGAACAGTTCGTTAGTGGGGAGCGGGTACTCGCCGTCGGCAAACGTGGGCCGGCGGCCGGTCATGACGTAGTGATAGCCGGTCGAGTGCCCGTTGTCGGTGTGACTATGGCTGCGGACGATCGAGAACTTGTTGGCGATCTTCGCGCAGTTTTGGCAATGCTCGGTGAAGATCACGCCCGGCAGCGCGGTGCTGATCGGTTGAAACGGGCCGCGAATCTCAGCGGGCGCATCGGGCTTCGGATCCCACATGTCCTGCTGCGGCGGACCGCCTTCCAAGAAAATGAAGAGGCACGACTTGGCCTTCGCGTCACGTCGGCCTTCACTGCGATTGGCCTCCTCCGCACGTAACAACTTCGGCAGTGTCAGCCCCGCGAATAGCGAGGTCGCGCCGAGATGCAATGACTGCCGGCGCGTCAGGCCGTCACAAAAACGAGAACCTCGCCGATTGAAACTGAAGTCGATCATGAGTCGGTCTCCTGTACTACTAACGTTTCGTTTCTTCGCTGGGCACGCAGAATTTCGGCGGAGCAGATTAGGCAAAATGATGAAGCACAGAATCATCAAGTCGGGCGGTCGGTGTCCTTGCGAGCCTCTGCCATGATTTTGTGCTTCATCATTTTGCCATTCCGGTTCTGGCTTCGCTGGGTTGCGGGCAAAGTCCGCGCTGTGTCTGTTGTTGGCTACCTGTGTCTGTTGTTGGCTAAACGTCCGGTCGTTTCAACGAACCCGCCGCAAACAATTGTCGAATGGGATAGCGAAAGCCCGGCAGAACCGCTCCGCCATCGAGTTGATCGGCTTCGTTCAGCGTTTGGAATTCCGTTTCGGACGTGTAGGCGCGGACCACACCGTCACGCGGATAGACGTACCACACGAGAGCGACTCCGGCGGCAAAGTAGTCATGGAGCTTGCGAGCCATCTCACCGCGTGTGTTGCCCGGACTGATGACCTCGACCGCCAAACCGGGAACCCAATCGGGCACGGGTGTGTTGGGGGCGGCATCGGGAGGGATGTGGCTCCACGGAATGAAGCTGATGTCCGGGAAGCGGACTTGGGATTCAGACAGATGATGCGGACCATCCGCTCCCGTCAGAACACCGAGGTTGTTTTGGTTGAGATAATTTCCGAGAGCACACGCCAGGGAGATGCCAATCCGAGATTCTCGTTGTCCCCTCGCCTTCTCCACCAACACGCCATCGACGAGTTCGCACAGCCGTTTGGGTTCGCCATCGCAAAGCCGCAACACATCTGCCGGTGTCGCGGTCCCAGGCGCGGGACGGGCGAGAACGCGTTCCAGCGGGACATCGCCCAAACGGTGAAGCAGTTCGGCGAGCGACTCGAGTTCGAGCGGCAACTCAAATTCGGGCGTGGCATCGCTGTCGAATGGAGCCTCGGACTCCAATACAACATCGGGTTGGAGCAAGATTGTGGCCATGTGCGTGTTCACTTCGTGTAATGACGTTCGTTGCGGTGGACGTGTGGTTGTTAGTTTTGTGACCGTCCGCAAGAGTTGCAATACGGGCAAGCGAGACGCTTACCCTACGGATCGAATTCAGTGGTTGTACAAAAATTCTTTCGTATTCATCACCGTCCACAGGATGTCTTCAATCGCCTGTTGTCGGTCGGAGCCAGCCGCTTCAAACGCGGACTGCATCAGGGCGAGTTCGTCCGGTTTGGGGAAGCGCGTCAGCGTGTTCAAGTAGATCTCTTCAATCACTTCCACATTCGACTTTGCCGACAACGCCCACTGACGAGCCAGCCCGTGTCGGTGGCTGAGTTTTTCATTCACTTCGGGCGAGTTCAGCAGATGCAGCGCCTGAGAAATGCTCGGTTCGTTGCTTCGTTCGCATTCACAGACCGTCGCGCGCACTGGCCGCCCGAAGATGCGGAAGAAGTACGAGGGCATGCGGTTGTCCCACACTTGGATCGACCGGACTCCTTCCGGCCAGCCATTAAATTTTTCGGGGACTCCGGTCGATTGGCTGATCGCGTCGAGGAGCACTTCGGCGGGCATCGCCTTCGGTCGGGCGTGTGAGAAATGTTGGCGGTCATCGCGATTCGCCTCCGTCGCCGGGCCGAGTTGATACGCGCGCGACGCGAGCAGCGTGCGTGTGAAGGCTTTCAGATCGAAGCGGCTCTGCTTGAGATGCGATTCCAACGCGGCGAGTAGCGGTTCGTTGGTTGCCGGATTCGTGGCGCGCATGTCGTCGATCGGGTCCACCAAGCCGCGACCGAAGTAGTGCGACCACGTTCGGTTGGCGATCGCCTTGGCGAAGAACGGGTTGTCGGGTTGAGTGAGCCAGGCTGCGAGTACCTGACGCCGGTCGATCACGTTCGTGAAGTCGGCGGGAGGCGCACCGAGTCCTCGCGCGGAGACAGGCTCACCGGTGCGAGGGTGCTTGGCATCGGTGCCGACGCGCGCAACGACCGCCTCCGTTCCATCGGGCAATCGTTTCAGTGCCGTCCCCGTGAAGAACCCCGCCAGTCCCGCGTAGTCGTCCTGGCTCCAGCGTTCGCTCGGATGATGGTGGCATTGAGCACACTCGATTCGCACGCCGAGAAACAACTGGCTCACCGCGCGGCTGGTCAGTTCTGGCTGATCGAGCGTCTTGAAGAACGCCGCCGGACTCTCGCTCTGCACGGCTCCTTGAATCGTGAGAATCTCGCGGACGAGTTCGTCATACGGCCGGTTCGCTTGGAACTGCTTTCGCAGCCAGCGCGTCAGTCCGACCGTTCCTTGTGGCGTAATTTTGAGCTTGTCCGCCTTGAGCAGGTCGGACCATTTCATCGCCCAATAGTCCGAGTACTCGGGACGTTCGAGCAGCGTATCGACCAACTTGGCACGCTTGTCGGTCGCCGGGTCACTCAAGAATCGGCGGGCTTCGTCGGCCGTTGGCAGCGTCCCGATCACGTCGAGCGACACGCGCCGCAGGAAGGTCGCGTCGTCGATCAGGTCACTCGGCGGAATGCCGAGCGACGTGAGTTTGTTCCAGACATGCGTGTCGATGAAGTTGGCTTCGGCCGGTCGCGTGAACGTGCTGCCGGGGCGAGGCAACACGACGCGACAAATGGCGACGTGACCGAGGTATCTCACGAGGACCGCCGCTTCGCCGGGGATGTCGCTCGCCTGAAGCAGCCCGCGCGAGTTGGCGTCGCAGATGTGAGTCGCGTTCGAGAGATAGTCAGACTCAATCGTCGCGCAGCGTCTTCCACCCGCATCGTCGATCGCGGTGACTCGCAATTGTTGAGTCCCATTCGCGGCGATGACGATCTGCGCCGGTTCGACTTCAATCCCCACGACGCGCCGTTCATTGGCAATGTGGAGCGGTGCTCCGGCCGAGACCCATCGCAACAGACGCTGATACTGCGGGCTGCCCATCACGATTTTCTGACCGCCGCCGTGCGGAACGGCTGCCGTCCCCTTCCGCAGCAGCAGGCTTTGCTCGGGCGCAGTCAGCACGATGCGCCGCCCCTTGCCGTCCTTCACCAGCGAGTCGTGATCGAAGTCTTCATCGAACCCGAGCAAGCTCAGCTTGAAGCCGTTCTGCCCTTCCGCCTTCCCGTGGCAGCCGCCCGAATTACAACGGGCCTTCGTCAGGATCGGCTGTACCTCGTGAATGAACGACACGGGAGCCGGTTGCTGAAGGCCGGTCACGTTGACGGGAATCTCCAACGCGACCGCTCCCAATCGAACGACAATTCGCGAGGCGCCTTCGCTGACCGGATGAACCAGTCCGTCCGAACCGATCGTCACGATGGCGGGTGGTCGCACTTCATACGTCGCCTCGCGCGAGACATCGCGCGACAGATCTCCGATCCGGTTCGTCACCAACAACTGCTGACTCCCCTCTGGTCGATCCAGTTGGATCGACACGGGACTGACGCTCAGTTGAGCTTCAACTCGCGATGGCATCGACGCAGCAGCCGATGCCACAGCCAAGGCCATTGAAATCAAGAGTCGTGTCTGCGTCATGGGGATGAGTCTCTGTCTGTCATTCTGAATCAACGACGTTCAAGGTCGGCTTGGTCTCGATGATCGAAGACAGATCAGCGAAACACATTTGGCACATCTTATTGGAAGTTGCTCCGACAGCAATCCTGCTTTGAAAGTGACCGGTGGTCGGTGAGCCAAGTTGCGGTGCATTTCCGTAACGTCTGAAAGTTTTAGGGAGTGCTGGAACACGTCGGGTGCGTGGAGTCTTTGAAACGCACCATGCTGTTACTGTCGCCTTGTCGCTCCGCCGACAAGCGGTCCCGTCGGCCGAGCGACAAGACTACAGTCAGCGACGGGACAACAGTCACGGTGCGTGCCGAAGACTCCAGCGAGGGCTGCGCCTCAGACCGACGAAGGAAGGCGATTGCAAATTGATAATTACTAATTTCTAAATGCAAATGGAAAGCGAAAGTCTCGCTGCGAGCGCCCCCCTCAATTTGCAATTACCAATTAGCACTTTGCAATCTCTTCCAAAACTTGACTCAAAGAGTCGTGTTTCAAACTCAGAAGACTCCACGCACCTTACAGCCAAACTCGGACGTAGTAGATGCACAGCCCCCAAGTTCAGGTTGAGGGAATTGCACACAGCGCGCCTCATCGCACACCGACTTCGATCTTGACCCATCTGAGGGGATGGCTAAGCTCCCGACCCGCTGGCGGGTGGATCGGGTTTCTCCATGACGGAGAAGCGGCTCGCAGTGATTTTCAAGAGAGATGCCGATGAAAAACTGGTTCGCCAAACTGACCATCGGTCTGTATCTGAGCATGAGTTTCATCGGGATCGCCGCTCACGCGATGAACTTCGGAACAAATTCACACCCGGCCATGTACTACTTCGTGTGGGACATGTTCTGCGGCTGGGCGGCTCACGAGATTCGCTATCACGTCGTCGCCGAGGGCGAAAGCGGCACGTACTACGATGTCTCGCAAGGTCCGTGGAGTACGTTCAAGCCGTACGGCGATCTGTCGCGTGCTCAGTACGACATTCTCGGGAACGGGCTGCACAAGATTGCCCAGCACACGCTGAAGAACACCGACCACGAACCGATCCTGCGGATCATCGTGGCGGAAGAGGTCTGGCCTAAGAAGTTCAATCTGTCCGAGTCACTCTGGAACATGCGGTTCGACGAGCCGAAGGATCCGAAGAGCTACTTTTGGGTCAGGACGACGATGGATGGCGAGGGAACGATTCTCAGTCACCGGCCCAATTACTTGTCGTATCTCTACACGAAAACCGTCGCGAACAATCCGCGTTTGCAAGCCGACACGCAGCGCGGCAAACCGTTCTTCGCCATCAGCCCGATTCATCGCCTTGCGGCCTCAGGCAGCGGCAACAGTTCCTACATGGGGACCGAGACCGCGTGGGCTTCGCCCAGTGCGAACTGACTTCGCGCTCTCCAGCACAACGCGACACGACCACGATTCATACTGCGGCAGGGAGGCCCCACTGTGAGATACCAGACGGAATCGTTCAGCACGCGAGTTCATCGGTTCTTCTTCGACGAAGAGGTTCCTTACGGGCTGGCCTTGTGTCGCATCCTGCTGCCGATCGTGCTGATGGGAATGATGCTCCCACGCTGGACGGCCGCGCGCGAAATCTTCTCGACCGACGGCGCGACGGCACCGCTGGCGGTGGGGTATGGCTATTTCAATTTGTTACCCGAGTTCTCCGGTTCGATCGCTGTCGGACTGTATTCGGCGATGGTGCTCGCGTTTCTGTGCGTCTCCGTCGGCTGGTGTACGAGAGCGTCGCTCATCATCGCGAACGTGCTGTTCACGTACTTCTGCATGTTGGACTGCATCAGCACGGAGACGAAGTACACGGTCATCGCAACGCACATGCTGTTCCTGCTGTCTCTCTCGGAATGTGGCAACCTGTGGTCGGTCGATGCGTGGCTGACCGGACGGAAACGATCGCACTGGCCGGGCGAACCGTCACTTGTACGAACCCGCTTTCCAGCCTGGCCGCGCCGCCTGATGCAGTTACACATTGGCAGCGTCTACTTCGGCGCGGCGATCACCAAGATGCACACGCCGACATTCTTCACCGGCGATCAGTTGCAGTATTGGATGCAGACGCATCTCAACTTTCAGCACCCGCTGGGAGAATTACTCAGCCTGTACCCGATCCTATTGGTGGCGATGGCCTACGTGTCGATCGTCTGGGAAGTGACGTTCGTTTTCCTGTCGTGGAAGAGTCTGTGGCGGATGTTCGTCTTGCCGATCGGAATCCTGTTTCACGTCATGACGATGCTGACACTCGGTTTGCTGATGTTCCCGATGGTCTGCTTCATGGCGTACTTCGCGTTCATGGACGAGGACGATGTGCAGACCTGTTCGGCGTGGTGTCGCCGTCAATTGCGTGGTCACTCGTGGACGAAGCCGCTGGTTCAGCGAGTCACCACGATGCGCGCATGGCTGGGCGATCCGGTCGGTTGGCAAACGTCGTCTCGCGCTGCGTTTGTCTTCGCATTGGTGATGTTCTCCGTGGCGAACATCGAACTGGAACATTGGCGCGATCCGTTCGGCCTGCGTCGGCCGGAAGGACCGCATTCACTGACGTTGGCCGATCCCGCGCTCGTGGAAAAGATTCTCGCGCCCACCGAACCACAGCGTGAATCGGACATGTTCTTTGCCGTCGATACGGGAACGATCCTCGTCGGGGACCAACTGGCGGATCGACGGCGCGAGTTCCGACAGGGCGAGACATTGGTCGCGCAGTGCAATCTCATCCCGCCGCATGATGACCTCTACATTGGTTGCCAGATCCATGACTCCGAACACCGGATCATCGATCGGCTGGAAACAGTCGCCACGCGCGAGATGTTCCGCTCAAACTTCACCTGCCCGATCACCGACACGATGACGCCGGGCGATTACAAACTGGTCATCACCACCGGTGGACGGCCGGTGATGCAGAAGTTCATCACGGTGCTGGCTCGTCATGGTGCGGCGTCGGCGAACTGAGTGAGTTGCACGTCCCTCGTTGATGTCTGTCCATGATCGTGCGGCGGTATATTCCGCTCGCGGGGGAAGCGGACACTAACCCGAAGCGTAAGCGAGGACGTGCATTGCATCCTCGCTTACGCTTCGGGTTAGTGTGAAATGTGCCATCCTCACCCGCGAGCGGTATACACGCCTTGCCAGGAAACAACCGCATGTGGTTCACCGAAAATGCTTGGCCGCCGATGTTCATTGCGGGGCTGAGCGGGCTGATTCTGTTGGCCGTGTGGAACTCGAATCGCCGCGCCCGGTATCTCATCGCCGCGGCCATCTGTCTGATGGCGTGTGTTGGGTTTTACTTCCTCGAACGAGCCATCGTCACGGAGGGGGAGAAGCTCCAGCAGATCGTTGTCTCGCTGTGCGATGACTTCCGCCACAAGCGACAAGCGACCCTCAGCTACATCTCGGACGCCGCGCCGCAGCTCAAGCTGATGATGATGGGGGCGATGACGATCGTCGAGATCACCGACGGCCCGCGGCTCACCGACTTTCAAACGTCGATCACGAACCAGAACACACGTGGTCGAGTTCACTTTCGGGCCAATGCGACGCTCAACATCACCGGTCACGGCAGCGTCGGACATCAACCGGCTCGAATCGTCTTGACGTTTCAGCGGGAAAACGACCAGTGGAAGATCATCGAGATCGAACGACTGAATCCACTCACCGGCGAGAGAATGGAAATGCTCGCCCAACAGCCGGGTTAACAGCTTGTTGAAGAACCGTAGGATGGACGCCTCGTCCGTCCGTATCCAATTGAATTTCGCTCGGACGAGGCGTCCAAGCTACGTTTTTCAACAGGCTGTTGAGAAGCGGATTCGCAATGACGGTTCCGTGAAAATGATTCCGTGAAGTGTCCGACAGAAGTCGTGAGCCGGGCGGCGTCAGCCCAATGGCGCTCACTTTGAGCGGCAAGGCGCTAGCCGCCGGTGTGATGGAGTTGAGTTTCCAAGCAAAGAACCGGCGGCTAGCGCC
>JAYTGQ010000634.1:0-11811 GCA_043733345.1 Schlesneria sp. | reverse complement strand
ACTTCGCTTGCGCGTCAGGCTTCGATGCGCCAATCATTTCCCGGGTGTTGTCTCGCTGACGCTGCGGGTTAGTGGGCCGAATCGGCAGAACGAGCCACATCCGTTCCCAGCAGGGTCTTCATAGCCCGGACGACCGTGATTTTCGGATTCTTCCGGACATTCGATACAGATTGCCAAGTCATCAGTCCGATAGAGACGGTAAGTGCGGATTCTCGCGCCCATGCTGAGTCATCGCGGCTCATGCAGTTCCGGCTCACGGCGTTCAAATCAGGGAACGACTGATGCGGACTAGGCAATGGTTGAAGACATTACTGAGTGGGTGCCTCGCTGTGGCGGGAGGTTTGACGGCTCACGCCCAAGACCCTCCGTTCCAACAGTTCGGCCCCGGCAATCCGGACGCCGTGGGGATGCTTCCCTCACCGTACAACACGAACTACGGACCCAGTCCGCAGTCGTATACGGGGATGGAACAGGCGGGCTATCCGCCGGGGGCCAATGCCTGGCCCAACGTCTCCCCATTCATGGGACCGGCCGTTGACCAAACGACCAACGAGAAAGGTCTCTGGTTCAACCGGCAACTCACCGGCAGCCGCCAGTACTACTTCTCGACCGAGGCCCTGATCGGCCAAACGAGCGTCGGGAGTGGAGCGCTGGTGGGTGCTCCCGGGGTGAACCTCATCCCGCATATTCCCGGTCAGACGATCGTCAATCAGAATCAGCAGTTCTTCGAGAGCATTAGCTTTGCCACCAACACCACCACGCCGGATCGATTCGTCGTGGCAACTGCTGGTGGCGGCGGGGGCGGTGGCGGCGTTGCATCGACCGGTGACATTCAAGTCTTCACTCCCAGAAACTACAACGACATTTCCAATCCGGAACGAGCCGGTGGACTGCGTACGACTTGGGGTTGGTTCAATCCCGATCAGACCGGTTTTCAGTTGTCCGCTTTCTGGCTGAATCAAAGCACCGGGGAATACAACAGCGGCTTGGGACTTCACTACGACCCGATACTGTCCGCATTTCCGGGATACGACCGGTCAATAATCCGCGCATACACCGGCATCCCTCTGCAGGGCGCGGATTCGGATCAAGATCTCCACCCCGGCGTCGTTCAGCCCTTCGACTTGTTCTACCGACTGCGTCTGGAATCGCAGATCATGGGCACGAACCTTGACTGGTACGGCACCCCGATTGTCGATCAACAGAGCATGAAGATCCGCCCGATCGCTGGTGTTCGCTACGTCAATCTCATCGAGCAGTTCGCGTTCCACGGAGCTGACACTGGGATGGGCTACAGCATCCAGGGTGCGTCGTTACAAGCGGGTGGAAACAACAACGCTACCACGCTCGCCGCTGTCAGAGCCCCCGTCTTGTTCGATCCCGCGTTCAACGTTCCCGATGTCATCCAATCGCAGTTGTTGTCGCGGACGCAGACGCAACTGCTCGGACCGGAGGCGGGATTGAGACTCGACTTGGGCGGAGACTCCTTCAAGATCTGGACTCAGACCAAAGTCGGTCTGTTGGGGAACAATGCCACTCGCAAACTCAGTGGCTTCAACATCGGTGACGCCTACTACGCCAGAAACGGCCGGACTGTCCCGATCATGCCTCGTGATGACATCGCTGCGACATCTTTTGCCAGTCGCGATACCACCTCGTTCCTGTCCCCGATGTTCGAGCAGTCGATCTTCGGAAAGGCTCACTTGTTCGAGAACATGCCCATCCTGCGGAAGTCTTCGATCATGCGAGCCGCTGAGTTCCAAGCCGGTTACACGTTCCTTGTGCTGGGGTCCGTCTACCGACCGGCTCAAGTCATCAACTGGCAGGCGTTTCCTGTGAACCCTCAGTTGCAGGACCGCCGAACGACCTACACGAACGGAACCGTCAGCCTCGGTGTTGAGTGGGCCTACTGAGTTCGCGGCTGATGCTCCGAATGTTCAACTCCCAATGTTCGGCACGGGTCTCTTGACCCCGCCGAAACGTCCGACCGAAGGTCACCTCTTCAAGTTTCAAGTCGAGCGGTGAAGACACGAAAAACAAACAGCCCGGTGAGAGTTTTCTCACCGGGCTGCTGCGTTTGAAAAGATCTTTTTCAATCGTGAAAGAATTACGTGGCGGCCGCTTCGGCACCCACGACAGCAAGCTCTTCGGTAATCGGCTCGACCGTCGATGGTTCAAAGTCGAGTTGCTTCTGGTCGCCGACTTCCTTGGCCCGGACAGTGATCGTGTTGTGACCTTCAAACGCCCCTTGAAGCAAGTTCTCGGAGAGCGGATCTTCGATGTAGGTCTCAACTGCCCGGCGCAGTGGTCGTGCCCCGTACTCGGTGGCGTTCCCCTTGCCGACGATGAACTGCTTTGCTTCGTCGGTCAGAATCAGGGCGAGGCCCTTCTCGGCGAGACGTTCACGCACCTTGGACAGTTCGATCTCCACGATCTGCTTCAGATGCTCTTCATTGAGCGAACGGAAGACGACGATTTCATCCAAGCGTCCGAGAAACTCGGGCTTGAATTCACGTTCCAGCTCGTGCTGGAGGCGCTCCTTCATGCGGTCGTAGCTGGTGTCGTTGTCCTTCGGTGCGAAACCGAACTCGTTGTTGATGGCCAGCGCACCGGCGTTGGTCGTCATGATGAGCACGGTGTTCTTGAAATCGACCTTCCGACCGAAGCTGTCGGTCAGATGGCCTTCTTCCATGATCTGCAGCAGCATGTTGAAGACATCCGGATGAGCCTTCTCGATTTCGTCGAGCAGCACCACGGCGTAGGGACGGCGGCGAATCTTCTCGGTAAGTTGACCGCCCTCTTCGTAACCGACAAATCCGGGAGGAGCGCCGATTAGTCGGCTGACGTTGTGCTTCTCCATGTACTCGCTCATGTCGATCTGGATCAGCGCATCTTGATCGCCGAACAAGAACTCGGCGAGCGTCTTCGCGGAGAGCGTCTTGCCGACACCGGTCGGACCGGCGAACAAGAACACACCCGTCGGACGGCGCGGATCCTTCAAACCGCTGCGACTGCGGCGCACGGCTTTCGCCACTTGCTTGATCGCTTCGTTCTGACTGACCACGCGTCGGTGCAATTCGGTTTCCATGCCCATCAGGCGCACGGCGTCTTCGCTGGAGAGGCGTGTCAGCGGGATGCCCGTCATTTTGGCGACGACTTCCGAAATGACTTCGGCATCGACGACGCCGTCCTTCTCTTTGGACTTCTCACGCCAGTCCTTGTTCAGGCCTTCCTTCTTCTTCTTGAGCTTGTCCGCTTGATCGCGCAGCGACGCGGCTTTCTCGAAGTCTTGGTTCGCAACGGCCTCTTCCTTCTGCGTGTTCAGCCGTTCGACTTCCTCTTCAATTTCCTTGAGGTCTGGTGGACGCACCATCGATTTGAGTCGAATGCGCGCACCCGCTTCATCGATCACGTCGATGGCTTTGTCGGGCAGGCACCGCGACGTGATGTAGCGGGTCGAAAGTTCGACCGCCTTGGCCAGCGCGTCGTCCGTAATTTGAACGCGGTGATGTTGTTCGTACCGGTCGCGAAGTCCCTTGAGAATTTCAATCGTCTGTGCCGGTGAGGGCGGTTCGACGATGACGTTTTGGAAACGGCGTTCGAGTGCCCCGTCCTTTTCGATGTACTTGCGGAACTCATCCAGTGTCGTCGCACCGATGCACTGAATTTCACCGCGTGACAGAGCGGGTTTCAGCACGTTCGAGGCATCAATCGCCCCTTCCGCACCGCCCGCACCGACCAACGTGTGGAGTTCGTCGATGAAGAGGATCGTGTTCTTGGCTCGTTTGACTTCGTTCATCACCGCCTTGATGCGTTCTTCAAACTGACCGCGATACTTCGTCCCGGCGACCATCATCGCGAGGTCGAGTACGACGATCCGTTTGTCTCGCAGCAATTCGGGGACTTCCCCGCTGACGACCATCTGAGCGAAGCCTTCGACGATGGCGGTCTTGCCCACGCCCGCTTCGCCCAACAGAACGGGATTGTTCTTCTGACGACGGCAGAGAATTTGAATGACGCGCTCAATCTCATTTGCCCGACCAATGACGGGATCGAGTTTGTTCTGGCGAGCCAACTCGGTGAGATCGCGGCCGAAGCTGTCGAGGGCCGGCGTCTTGCTCTTGCCTGACTTGCCGCCGCCACCACTTCCGCTGGGACCACTTCCGCCGCTTCGTTCTTGAGTACTCGTGCCGCCGCCCCCTTCGCCGCCATCCATGCCGTGGCCGAGCAGATTCAGCACTTCCTCGCGCACGTCTTCAAGCTTCAGCCCGAGGTTCATCAAGACCTGCGCGGCCACACCTTCCTGCTCACGGATCAACCCGAGGAGCAGATGTTCGGTGCCGACGTAGTTGTGGTTGAGGTTCCGGGCCTCTTCCATCGCGTACTCGATCACCTTCTTGGCGCGAGGCGTCTGTGGCAGCTTGCCCATCGTGACCATGTCCGGCCCCGACTGCACGATCTTCTCGACCTCAAGGCGAATTTTGCGGAGATCAACTTCGAGGTTCTTCAGCACGTTGGCCGCCACGCCGGAACCTTCCTTCACCAGCCCGAGCAGGATGTGCTCGGTGCCGATGTATTCGTGATTGAACCGCTGGGCTTCTTGATTGGCCAGTTGCATTACCTTGCGGGCGCGATCAGTGAATCGCTCGTACATGCGGAAGCCTCCGAAGGGGGGTGAATGGGTTGTCCCACGGTAACTGTTGGATTGAACTGTGTGTGGCATGAGTCACACACATCTGTAGGCCGGACCCCTTGGTCCGGCTGTCCCTCACGGCCGGACCAAGGGGTCCAGCCTACGAATGAACCTCTATTGGAAGGTTGCTGGAGTCAGGGGAAGATCACGAGCAAGGATACGTCACGGTTGGGATATCGATACTGATTTTTGACAGTCTTGAGGTGGCGGAGGCATGAGGATCGTGCCCAGCGTATCGAACAATTCCACGCGACAATTGCTACAGTCCGCTCAATCGAAAAACCTGCGATGATCGCCTCAATCGGCCTCCAAGGGCGGGCGATTCTAGTGGCGTGTCTGGTGGAGGGCAAGGAGCCTCCCAGCCTCGCGCAGACCGTCCAACATGCGTCAAACAAGCTTGATTTTGTGCGAGGCATCCCGTACCACAACCCGCCTCTCTTCCCTTGGAAAGTGCCCCTGTGACGACTCCCACGACCGAGACGTATCGCATTCTCGACGCCGCCGCGAACCGCGCCCGTGAGGGGCTGCGCGTGGTCGAAGACTATGCCCGTTTCGGTTTGAATGACGCTCATCTGTCGCGTCTGTTGAAGGAGTGCCGCCACGAACTGGCTGCCGCGTTGACGCCCCTTTCTCTCTCGCAACGCCTCGCCGCGCGAGACACTCTTGGCGACGTGGGGACTGCGATCAGCACGGCCTCCGAATATCAGCGCGGCTCCATTCTGGATGTGGCCTGCGCGTCGTTCAAACGAGTTCAAGAGGCATTGCGGACGCTGGAAGAGTTCAGCAAGTTGATCGGCGATGATGTCGCTGGAGGCGGCTCCAAAACACCAACCCGCAGCGTCAGCGAGGGCGAAGTGGTACCCGCTTCCAACATCGGAACATCGCTCGTGGAGTCATCCTCGCTCACGGTGCGGGTCGGTGTAAGAACGACCTCATCAGCGACCGCGCGGCGATTCGAGCAACTGCGCTACCGACTCTACACCGCCGAGAAGGCTGTGCTGCGAACGCGGTTTTCGCGCGCGCGGCTGTTCGATCAGCGGCTCCATCTGTTGGTCACGGCCTCCGCCTGCCAAATCGGTTGCGAGCCGGTCGTTCGCGCGGCAATCACGGCTGGAGTGAAGCTCATTCAGATGAGGGAAAAATCGCTTCCGGATCGTGAACTGGTCGCGCAAGCGCGACGCCTACGAGCTTGGACTCACGACGCGGACGCATTACTCATCGTGAACGATCGTCCCGATATCGCGGTCCTCGCGGAAGCCGACGGCGTTCACATCGGACAGGACGAACTGTCCGTCAGCGACGCGCGGCGAATCGTCGGACCAGACCGTTTGATCGGTGTCTCGACGCACACGATTGAGCAAGCGCGGCAAGCGGTTCTCGAAGGCGCGGACTATCTCGGCATCGGCCCGACGTTCCCCAGCGGCACCAAGTCGTTCGAGTCGTTTCCCGGTCTGAGTTTCATTCGCGAGGTCGCCGCCGAAATCACGTTGCCGTGGTTCGCAATCGGCGGCATCGGTCGGAACAACATCGCGGCAGTGCTGGATGCCGGTGCGAGTCGCATCGCCGTCAGCGGTGCCATCCTGTCCGCAACCGATCCTCATGCCGCCGCATCCGAGTTGCTGGCAAGCCTGCCCTCCATCCCCATCTAAGCCTTCACCGATGCTCGTTGTGACTGCCGCCGATCCCTCACGTCGCGAATGCGCACTCCGCTTGCTCTTCGCCCGCTTCCCCGTTGCAGAGCAAGCGGCCCGTCTGCGCGAGACCCTGCTGGCCGCCGAGCGCGGCAGCCTGAACCTGGACGGCTTGTTGCTCGCGGCGCTGCGGCCACAGTCTGCTGACGCGCAATCCGGTGACGAACTTCCCGTCGGCGCAGCTCTCGTGATGTTCCAGTCGGACGGTATCGCGCTCATCTGGCCACCCGTGGTGAGTTGCGGAGCCACCGATGAGATCGCCGTCGAAGACGCACTCATGACGGAACTCTGTCGGCGCATTGATGCCACCGACGCGAAGCTCGCGCAGTCCTTGCTCACGCCTGATGACGTTGTGGAATCGAAGCTCCTGTCACGACATGGCTTCGCGCAGGGAGCTGATCTGTTCTTTCTCGCGCGGACGCTGCCACCGGCGGACGAACAGCTCACGGCGAGCAACCTTGAATCCGACTCGCCGTTAGCTCCGCACGACCTTACGACGGAGACGTTTGATGCCAGTAACGCCGAACGATTCGCGGCGGTCCTCGAACAGTCGTACCAGCACAGCTTGGACTGTCCCGATCTGAAGGACTTCCGCAGCGGGGCCGAAGCGTTGGCGAGTCACCAGTTGTCGGGAGTCTTCGATCCGTCCGCGTGGTCGCTCTACACCATCGACGGGCGCGACGCGGGTGTGCTGCTGCTGAATGAGCATCCCGATCAGAACGCGATCGAGCTGGTTTACATGGGCGTGACACCCGCTCAGCGCGGGATCGGCTTGGGGCGAGAGATGCTTCGTCGCGGGCTGCAGCTCGCCACGCAGCGATCTCGCGCTGCCATGTTTCTCGCAGTCGATTGCCAAAACACCTACGCAAACGCGGTTTACGCTGAGTTCTCGTTTGCCGAGTTGGCTCGCCGCCGCGTCATGCTCCGACATCGCGCGGCTTCGGCACGACAGTAATCCACAGCTTATGCACACTCGCCAACGCCCCCGCGACGTGAACAAATGTGAGTCTGATCGCTTCAAGTTCTCCGGGTTGAGGGACTTTCACACTCGCGTCTCAACCGAGAATTTTTCGCGCGGTTTTTATGAACTCATCTCGTTTGACTCTCACCGCGCGCAGGCTAGGATCGGCCCCCTACGTGACACACAACGAAGTCGCTGATCGCTTCCCTGCGAGACACGACTTCTTCCATTAGGTCCAGCCCGACCGTCTTCTCTCGAACTCTATCGCGGATGAGCCATCAATTCGGTTTTGACATCCCTAGCGATGTTGAACTCTGATCGTGGTTCTTCTCACCTTGCACCTTTCCGTCAACTCGGGCAGGTTGAGGTACGCGCTGAGTTCAAGTTGAAGCCGATCGAGCGGTGTTAAGGGGTGGCAAGATGCAACCCGGCATGACGCCGACACAGTGTGCAGAGATGCCCATGCGTGCGGAGATGACCGCAACTCTCGTTGCCAATCCTTCACATGCTGCGGCGTGCGATGAGCCAATTTCCTTGGGCACACTCACGTGCGAAGGGGCGTTGGTCGAAGCCGCATACGCGGAGTTGCGGGCGCTCTTGGGGGCCAAGCGCTACGCGCTATGGTTCGAGGGCAAGATCGGTCTCGCGATTCGTGACGATCTGCTGACCGTGGCTGTTGGCAGTCCCTTCCTGCTCAACTGGATGCAGAAGCAGTTCAAAGAGATCACGACGCAAGCGGCCCGCGCGGTCCTCGGCCCTTCGGCTCGAGTCGCCTTTGCTGTCGATGCGACGCTTTCCGTCGGTCGCAGTGCGAGCGTTGCCGCGTCGGTCGTTGCTGGCTCGCTTGGCGAGCAGTCGCTGATCGTCGATGCGATCCCGCGCCAGACCAGCACTTATCTGCGCGAGTCTCGCGCTCGCGATGATGCGACCGCCAATGACTCGGCGCTCGCGAAGGTGCTGGCTTCGAGCGAGGCAATCGTTCCACGTCGATCCACTTCCGCCTCAACCGGTTCACAGCCGGTTCACATTCCCGCCGCGACATCGGGCAACTCGCGCGGCCGTCGGTTTGCCGAGTTGCACGACTTTATCCCAGGCCCCACCACAGAGCTCGCACTGACCGCCGCACGACAAGTCGCCACCGGACAGCCGACTCAGTTCAACCCGCTCTACATTCACGGCCCGGTCGGTTCGGGGAAGACGCACTTGCTCGAAGGAATCTGCCGACAACTCAAGCGGTCGCAACCCACAGCCAACGTGATGCTCCTCACGTCGGAAGCCTTCGCCAATTACTTCACTCAGGCCCTGCGCGACAAGACGCTGCCGAGCTTTCGCCAGCGCTTCCGCACGGTCGATACATTGCTCGTCGATGACATCGAGTTCTTTGAATCGAAACGCGTCTTCCAAGAAGAGTTTCTGCACACGTTTGCCGAGTTGGTCGATCATGGCCGCCAAGTCGTGCTGTCCGGTTCGAGACATCCGCGTCTACTGACAAAGCTCGGCGATGAATTGGGGACGCGGTTTTTGTCGGGTCTCGTCTGCCGACTCGATGCCCCCGATGCCACCACGCGCCAGAAGATCGTCGAAACCAAAGCCGCGCGGCTGTCGGGTGACTTCGCTCCCGAGGCCCTGCAATACGTGGCTCAACGATTTCAAAACAGCGTGCGAGAACTCGAAGGGGCACTCAACTGCCTTCAGACTTATCACGCGATGACACACAAACGAGTCACCCTCTCCGCAGCACGGCAGATTCTCGCCGATCTCGAACGAGACTGCCTGCGGATCGTGCGACTGGCCGATGTCGTGCGAGTCGTCTGCGGGCTGTTCGGTGTCAAATCGAAAGACCTCGAATCGGAAAGCCGAGTCCGCACGATTAGTCAGCCCCGCATGTTGGCGATGTTCCTGGCTCGCAAGCACACGCAGTCGGCTTACAACGAGATCGGCCAGCATTTCGGCGGTCGCAACCACAGCACCGTCATGTCCGCTGAACGCAAAGTCCAACAATGGCTCGACGAAAACTCGACAATCCAAGTCGCATCGCAGTCCTGGACAATCGGCGAAATCCTCTCCACGCTCGAACAACAACTTCTCGCCGGATGAGACGGGTTCAGTGAGCCCGAGTCACACCAACCCGAAGCGTGAGCGAGGACGGTTCTCGCCCGGCCCCAACTCCGCGTCAGCCGCTCACTCTCACTCTCACTCTCGCTCGCACGGCACAAAGTGAGACATTTTCGAGCGGGGCGGCGTCAGCCCAATGGCATTCACTTTGGCCCATTCCCATGATCCGAGATTTGAAATCTGAGATTTGAAATGGCAGACGAAGTGTAAAGATGGCTCGGTTTTTCAAATTTCAAATCCTGAAATCTCAAATGCCGTTTCAAAACCAAAGTGAGTGCCATTGAGCGTCAGCCCCCCCGATTCTTCCAAAGAGGGCTGACGCCGCCCCGCTCAGATGTCTCATCACAGACTGCGCGAGGTATACAAAAACGACGATCCCCCGGAAGCACGGAGGCCACCGGGGGATCGTTTCAAGTCAGAAACATCGAGCGTTTGGAACGCACTCGGCCGATTTCCCCCGTGTCCACCCGTGTTCCCCGTGGTTGCTTCTCCCCGCACACAGAAGAACCACGGGGAACACGGGCGGACACGGGGAAGAGTGGAGTGCTGGGCGTGCGAGGTATTCGCAGATTTCCCTTCCACCGGCGCGCGGGACGTTGCCCACGCGGAGAAATGAACCCGCCTCATGTCCCACCAAGATCAGTTTCTCAACGTGATCGACCGCGATGAAGCCGAAGCGCGATTTCGCTCGGCTCTCGTGCTGAAGCCGCTTGGGGCGGAAGTGATTCCGTTGGCCGATGCGCTGGGACGAGTCCTCGCCAACGATGTTCTGGCGCGCGTCGATGTGCCATCGTTTGATCGCTCCAACTTCGATGGCTTCGCGTTGCGAGCGGTCGATACGTTTGGAGCGACGGAGATCGAACCAAAGACCGTGCGGTTGCTGGCCGAGACACTCGATGCGGGGCGAACGCCCTCCGTGGATGTTCAATCGGGCGAGGCCGTCGCGATCTCGACGGGCGGCATGGTCCCGCGCGGAGCCGATGCAATCCTGATGGTCGAGCATTCCGAAACGCGGCCGTGCGAAGCGGACTCATCGCCTCGTTGCAATGAGGTTCTGATTCGTCGCGCCGTGACTCCCGGATCGGGTGTCTCCTTCGCGGGTACTGACATCGCAACGGGTGAGACCGTGCTGCGAGGTGGCACGGTACTCACCAGTCGCGAGACCGGCGTTCTGGCCGCGTTGGGTGAGTCGCGCGTCTCCGTCTGGCGTCGGCCGCGCGTGGCGATCATCTCGACCGGCAATGAAATCATCGCGCCGGGTGAACCGATGCGACCCGCCGCCGTGTATGACTCGAACTCACAAGTCCTCGCCGACGCCGTGCGCGAGCTGGGTGGGCAGCCGCGTTTTTGGGGCATCGTGCGCGATGATGTCATTGCACTGCGCGAGATGCTGCACGCCGCGCTGGCTCAGTCGGACCTCGTGCTGCTGTCGGGCGGGACCAGTAAGGGCGAGGGCGATCTCTGTTATCGCGTCGTCGCAGAGCTGACCGATCCCGGCATCGTCGTTCACGGCGTGGCGCTCAAGCCGGGCAAGCCGCTTTGCTTGGCGGTCACTTCCGGGAAGCCGGTCGTCATCCTCCCGGGCTTTCCAACTTCAGCGATCTTCACCTTTCACGAGTTCGTTGCGCCCGTCATTCGACTGCTGGGCGGACGACAACCCGAATCGCATGAGACCGTCGTGGCGACACTCGCCGTGAAGACGAACTCGGAGATCGGTCGCACCGAGTATTTGCTCGTCGGTCTCGTACAAACGGACGGCGGGTTGTCGGCCTTTCCGATGGGCAAGGGATCGGGGTCCGTGACGACGTTCAGTCGCGCTGACGGCTTCATTACGATCCCGCGTCACACCGAGATCGTCGAAGCGGGCGAGCCGGTTCAGGTCCGCTTGATCGGTCGTCAGCTCGAAGTCGCCGATCTGATCGTCATGGGCAGTCACTGCGTCGGTCTCGATCTCTTGCTCTCACAACTCCAACAGCGCGGGGTGACGAGCAAGTTGCTGAACGTGGGGAGTTCGGCCGGACTGCTCGCCGCCAAGCGGGGCGAGTGCGACATCGCGGGCATTCATCTGCTCGACCCGCTCACCGGCGAATACAACCGCCCGTTCCTGTCCGATTCCGTCGAGTTGATCCCCGGCTACGGCCGTTCGCAGGGGATCGTCTTCCGTCGTGGAGACGCACGGTTTGAAGGGCGCTCGATCGACGAAATCGTCGGCATCGTGACAGGCCGCGACCAAGCGACTCCTGTTCACTCGCTTAACAGCCTGTTGAAAAACGGTGATCGGGAGGGCGAGGCTCCCGCCGAGCCGCGAGAAACAAGCGACTTCCCTCACGCACACGGCTCGGCAGGAGCCT
>JAYTGQ010000633.1:0-4513 GCA_043733345.1 Schlesneria sp. | reverse complement strand
CGCTAGCCGCCGGTCGTTTTCGCCTACACCGGCGGCTAGCGCCGTGCCGCTCAGTCAGACATCCAACACGAATGGCGGAGAGCCCCAAACAGAAAACCCCGCTGAGAGCAGCGGGGCGAAGTGGCGAACGAGATTGTAATCGGGCAATGATTAGCTGACCTTGCCGAACTTTTGCTGCCAGCGTTTCTGCAAACTGTCCCTCAGCCGAGCCTCGAACTCTGGCGGCATCGGGAACGGCTCACCGGCTTTGTAAAGCGCGATGCTCTGACGAATGTTATCGACGACGACTTGGCAGGGATTGCAACCGGCCAAGTGCTCGGCAAATTCCTGACAGACGGCGAGCGCCGTCTCGTCATCGACGTATTCGTTCAGCGCTTTCAGGAGTTCTTCGCATGTCATGGCAAGGTTCCGATGAAGTCTGCTACAGGACTGATCCAGCAGCGATCCAAAAGTTACGGCAATTCTTCAACCGTGTTCATGATCGGAGAACAACCGAGTCGCATCGTCGCCAAATGCCCGCGTCAGTTGCTCCCGGAGCATCAGCCGCGCCCGCAGCAAACGCACCTTGACCGTCCCTTCCGTCAGATCGAGCGTCTCAGCGGTTTCGCGAACGGACAGTCCCTCAATGTCACGCAAAACGAACACGACGCGGTATTTGTCGTCCAGAGCGTTCAACGCGGATTCAATCTGCTCCCGCACTTCGGCCTGCTGAGCCAATGTCTCCGGCGTGGCACTCCACCGAGCAATGAAATCGGGATGCGGCAGCGATGAGTAGCTGTCGTCGTCAGTCGGCCCAATCAATGAAACGGTCGGCAACCCACGTCGCTTACGCAACAGCTTGAGAGCATGATTGGTCGCGATCCGCAAGATCCAAGTCGCGACCGACGACTCGCCCCGAAACGAGTCGATGTACTCGATCAGGCTGAGAAACGTCTGCTGCGTGACATCTTCCGCGTCCTGCCGCTGGCCGACGATGCGCAGAGCGACTCCAAAAACCCGCAACTGAAACCTCGAAACCAATTCCTGAAAGGCCGCAAAATCCCCACCGGCAGCCTGACCAACCAGGTGCTCGTCTTTAATCGCCAATTCGACAGCAATGGGGTCAGTTGTGTTTGTCATCGACGACATATCCCAGGACGCGGGTCAGCCGACTTCGCGAAGGGTTCAATGTAGCAGAATCAGGTGATCGTCAAACATCAGCGCCCGCCATGTTCTTCGACGAACTTTTCGCTCTGCACGAACATGGCGGCCGAGCCGCAGCACAGATCGTAGAATCGCCCCTTCTACGGCGCGAGCCTCTCGACCAGCACGCGGACCACGCGATGCTGTCGGTTGGCGAGTCGTTCAAGCATCGGTGAGTCCCCGGCGTTTTGGCGGCTGCACCGAGGCGGTTGGTTTGGACGGCTCCGACTGCTCCTTGGCCGAGTCGCGGATTGTGTGAAAGCCCATCTCTTTTCTCGGCGGATCGGGCGGTGCCATGAGTTGGCGGATCGCGGCGACGAGTGGTTTGATCGCCTCGTCGTGGCTGCCGACTTTGCGTTCGAGTTGATCGAGCTTGCCGGCCAAGTCCTGGTGAGCCAGCACCAGTTGCCGCAGCTTCACGAACGCTCGCACGGCCTGATTCGCGAAGGCAGTCAAAGAGTTCAGGGCTTGTTCTTTTTGAGTTTTTCTTCCAGATCCTCGATCTCTTTGAGATCCTCGGCATCCGCCGCGAGCGCTTCGGAGGCGCGGCGGTTTTCATCGAAGGCATCGTAGCGTTCGTGGACGACGCGTTTCATGTCGTCGTGGCTGACCGAACCGGGGACTTCCAGGAGGGGTTGTTCATTCGATGTCAGCATCTTGTCCACGCTCGCCCGCCAGTAATCGAGCGTCAGGTCTTTCTTCTGCTTGACGCGCAGCTCCGCCTGTTCGAGGAAGATAACGACGAGACGATTGAGCGTGTCGATTTCATCTTGGGTGAGGTAGTTCTTGGCGATGATGACATCCTGCTTGCGGACGCGCGAACCGCTCCAGGTCATGAGCGCCAGATTCGGCTGGGCGGAGTCCGCACGGCTCACGATCAACTCCGCAGCGTGTGCCGGGTCGCGGCGTAGAGCAGCTTGTTCTGCACCTCGGCGAAGAAAAGGCTCGTGTCCTGCTCCCGGCCTTTGTAATCCGAACTCAATGCGAAGAGGTCGCGCACCTTTTGGTAGAAGCGCTTTTCCGAAGCGCGGATCTCGCGAATTCGGGCCAGCAGCTCGTCGAAGTAATCCCAGCCGCCGGGATTCTTGAGCCGCTCGTCATCCATGACGAACCCTTTGACGATGAACTCCCGCAGATGCGCCGTCGCCCATTGCCGGAACTGCGTGCCGCGCGGCGAGCGGACCCGGTAGCCGATCGCGAGGATGAGATCGAGGTTGCAGAGCTGCGTGCGGTACTGCTTCCCGTCGGCGGCAGTTGTCAAGGATTCCTTGACAACTGAATCCAGGCCGAGTTCCCCGTCCTTGAAAATGTTCTTCGCATGCAGCGAGACGTTCTGCTTGGTCGTCTGGAATAGCTCGGCAATCTCAAGCTGCGTCAGCCAGACCGTCTTCCCATCGGCCCGCAGTTGCATCCGAGTTCGGCCGTCTTCGGAGGTGTAGAGGATCAGATCGCTCATTCGTCGGCCCCTTTGGTTTTGCGTTTGACCGGCTTATTGGACCCCGTTTTCATTTCGGAGGCATCAGGGAAATCCCCCGGGGCAAACGGCGCTTTCGCGAGCCTGGAAACGGCTCTTCGATTTCGACGGCATTCATTCCATCTCCACATTCATTCTCAGAGATCAAACAACATCGGACTCGATCTGCCGTACTTCAGTGGCCGTTGTCATCGTCGGCCTCCTCGGCGGGCATTGCTTCTTGAGCAACGCGCATCGCAACGGGATCAGTCGGAGAACCCTTCAGCCGCCACGCTTGAAATTGATGCTCGCGGCCTGCGTGGGGGTTCGGCACCTTCGTCGGTCGCAGTTCATTGGTTTGCAGGTCGAACGAGTACGCAATCATCAACTCGTCGGCTTCACGGCGACACAATTCGCCGACGCACACGAACTCGCGACCAAGTTTCACTCCCGCAGGCAAGATCAGCGTCTGTCGGTGGGCAACGCCGTCAACCAGTCGAAATGGAGTCGGCATGAAATACATCTTGCGAACTTGAATCGTGATGTCGCCGTAGCTGCCGAAGCCCTTCACGCTCTTGTTGTGATGGATGTAGTCGTGATCGGCGTTCAAAAAGTCGCCGTGGCAGACGACGAGATCGAGGACCGGATAAGCATTTCCATCCGGCTGCTTGGGATATCGCCCAAAGACATAGTAGATCGCGCGGCCGTTGTGCGATCCGGTCGGGACTTGGCTGTTGCTATCAAAGCTAGCGTCCCGCCCCGGATAGGCCAGCCCCTTCAGTTCATAGCCGTCAGTCGTGGCCACCATGCGGAAGTCGGGATAACTGTTTCGTCCGCCAATCTCGAAGTGCTGCCCCGCGTGTTCCAGACCAGCCTTGAACCAGTGTTGGAAGTGGAACTCCTTGTCGGTACTGCTCACACGCTGAATCAATTCCCCCCCGAGAATTGCTTCCACGTACACCTTGAAAACATCCTGAGCAGACATCGGCCCTGAATTCCTTTCGACGTTACGTTGCCCAGCTAAAGCGAATGAAGTCTGAGTGGCCTAAGATACGGTTTCCAATCAGCTGAAGGGCGTCGAACTCGCGACTGGCAACGCGGTCGGCCTTGGGATCATCGCTGGCGGACAAGTCGTAAAGATGCAGCACAACGCGGTCGCGCGAACGGACATGCTCGCCACGATAGATGCGATGAAACCGATCGTCAGCACTGCCGACGCGCTCCAAGTTGCGAATGCCGGCGATGTGTCGGACATCGCCGTTCAGAGCGATGCGAGCTTGCGGCTGGATGACCTCGCAGGCTCGGTGAATGGTGGCTTCGTCGAAGATGGAAGGGGCTTCGACTTGCAGGAGTCGCTTCCATTCGGACAGCACGAAGAACTCGGCTCCCAGAACGACGGGACGGTTAGAGTCCCAGGCGCGTGTGTCATTCGTCAACACGAAGCGGCCCGCCACGAAGCCAGGGTCGATGCCCGCTCGACGCAGTTTGCCGACGATGCGACGGACCTTGTTGTTGAGCTTCGTGGCCTCCTGCTCGACCGTGACCGCATGAGACCTTAAATAGCTGCGGTCCCAGTGCTTGATCTCAATCACAAACAGCCCGGTCGGACCCAGGACGATCAAATCCACTTCGTCGGGGATCGCGCGGTCATTCACCGCGCTCGGGACATTCGAGAGCAGCAACCAAGTCTGCGCCGCAGCGCCTGACTTCAATCGCCCCTTGAGATGTTCTGCTGCTTTGCGCTCGCTCTCATTGACGAACTCTCCACAAGGAATGATTTCGATTCGGTGCATGGAAGACGAGTCTTGCTTAACGGCGTTGGAAACGGACCAATTCAGAGTTATGACGACCTCACCGCAGCATACACCTGAGCAATTG
>JAYTGQ010000632.1:0-1484 GCA_043733345.1 Schlesneria sp. | reverse complement strand
TGCAAAGCGTCGAGACCACGCGCGTCCGCGAAGGGGATGCGGTCCTCGATGTCATCCCCGGCAGCACGACCGACACGGCGATCTTCTTCGCGGCCGATGGCGTGGCGTACACGCTCAACATCACCGACATCCCCGCTTCATCGGGCTATGGCGAACCGATTTCAAAGCACGTCAAACTGGGAGACGGCATCAACATCGTGGCCGCTCTTTCGACCGATTCCCGCTTCACACCCGCCGATGTCGAAGCGAAGGACGATCTGCCGCCGAGTCCCTATTTCTTGGTCCTCACGCTGCACGGACAGATCATGCGTCTGCCGCTCGCCCCCTTCCGCACGCCGTCCACGAAGTCGGGTCGCAAGTATTGCCGCCTGACCGAAGGCGATCGCGTGGTGTGGGTCGAGCTTGTACGAGACGCGACCTCCATGTTCATCGCCACCAAGCAAGCGCGCGTCACGCACTTCGCTCTCGACGACGTGCCGATTCTGTCGGGAGCGGGCAAAGGGGTGCGAGGCATCAAGCTCGCTGAGGCTGGCGACGAAGTCCTCGGTGCCGCCCAGATGGCCCGCCCCAGCGACTGCCTCCGCGTGCAGACCAGCGGCGACAAAGTCCTCGTCTTCGGACAGATGAAATACGAGATCACGTCACGAGGCGGCAAAGGCATCCGAGCCGCTCAACGCAGCACCTTCACCGAAATCGTCCGCCCCGAAATCCAACTGATCGACTGGGCGGCAATGGAGGGGTGAGGGGAGTCATTGGTCATTAGGTGACTGAGGTGGGCCGGAGATTGGGGTTGGGGTTGGGGTTGTGGTTGAGCGTCTTTGCCTTCAGCCCGGAGGGCGGCAGATGGTAGCCCCAGGCGTGAGCCTGGGGGTTGGGCATGGTTGAAAACTCTTCAGCCCGGAGGGCGACACAATGAGTCACACATACACAAATCTCCTCTACCACGTCGTCTTCAGCACGAAAGAACGCCGCCCCTTCATCGACGCCGAACTGAAACCACGACTTCACGGCTACCTTGGTGGCATCGCCACTGACATCGACTGCATTCCCCTCCAGATTGGCGGCGTCGCGGATCATGTTCATCTGTTGCTCAAGTTCCCGGCCAAGCTGTCGGTGTCTGAGGTGATGCGGGTACTCAAGTCCAACTCATCGGGTTGGGTTCACAGTCAGTTTGTCCACCTTAAGAAGTTCGCTTGGCAAGAAGGCTACGGAGCTTTCACCGTGAGTCCCTCCAAGAAAGCAGCTGTCGAAAACTACATTGCGAACCAAGAAGAACATCACCGCCGCCGGTCGTTCCAAGAGGAGTTCCTCGCGATCTTGGAGCGGCATGAGGTTGAGTTTGATCCGCTGACGATTTGGTTGTGACTCCGTTGGATGTCACGCATGGTTGTGCCCTCGAATGTGTCGCCCTCCGGGCTGAAGACGATCAATCAACGCCAACCCCAGGCTCGCGCCTGGGGCTACCATCTGCCGCCCTCCGGGCT
>JAYTGQ010000631.1:0-11823 GCA_043733345.1 Schlesneria sp. | reverse complement strand
CAAACGCCCCGCACTTATGCGTGGAATATTCTTTAGATGTTGCGTCGCTGAATTGTTCAACTTGTGAATGGGACATTTTTTTCCGAACGGGCCATACGGGCAAGCGAGACGCTTACCTTACGTTTTCCAACAGGCTGTTCAGCGGGACGGCGTGAGGTCACAACGATGAAACACAACCGCCAACTTCTTCATTGCAGTCGCAGCAACTCATCAAGGGTCTGATTGACGGTGTTGATGTATTTGGCCGCCATTTGAAACATCCGTTGGTACTTCAGCACCTGCACCATCTCTTCGTTCGGATCGACGCCCGACACGCTTTGAATTTCATCGCTGATGCGATTGGTCAGCAACTGGTTGGTCTCATCGAGCTGCTTGAGGGAACCCACTTCGGATCCGATCACACCGAGTGTCTGATTGAAGTACTCCGTGAACGTGGACTGCCCACTCATGGATTGTCCATCGCGCAGCGAGATGAGTCGTTGCAAGTTGGAGGAGTCGCCGACAAGCCCGGTACGTGAGGTGGCGAGCCGATCCGGATTCGCGAGCAGCTCGGCGTTGACGCGCATCGTGGCGGCGTCATCTCCGCTAAAGAAGGTGTTCAATCCCAGTGCCGTCAGGATTCCCGCCGAATCGGACTGGCCGACAACCCGCGTCGCGAACGAGTCCCCGGCGGCGACCGCTCCGGCGGTCAAACTCACCTTGGCACCGTTGACCAGGCTGAGCGGTTGTCCCGCTTCGTACCCCTGTCCAATGTCGAGTGTCGCGATGACATCACCCACCTGATTAGTAACGCGAGCTTGCAGTCCCGGCGTGACTCCGATCGTGCCCGTCCCCAAAAACGTCACGTTGTACGAATCATTCGTCGTGCCAGTGAACGTCCCGCTGGCTGCGGCCGTGGTCGTCGTCCCGGCGGAAAAACTGGTCGTGACTTGAGGATCGACGCCGCCCGTAAAGTCGAACTTGTAGCCGGGCGCCGCGATCAGCGAGATCGTGCCGACCTGGCTGTTGACGAAGGCGCTCAAGTTCGGAACCGAGTTTCTCAGCGCCGTCGCGACATTGCTCAAACTTTGTGATGCCGGATCGATGGCCACTTCGGTCATTGTCCGTTGCCCGGTCGTCGAGTTGGTCATCGTGACGTACAAAGAACCGGCCTGAGGCGGGAACGAGAGTTCGGCCGCGTTCAACTTCGCGAAGACGTTCTGAGTACCGCGCTGGCCATTCAGTTGTTGGAAGCCGCCCTCCTGCCCGACACCTGTCGTTTGTATGGCGTCGAAGGTTTTGGAGATTTCGTGGGCGAGTGTGTCGAGCTTGTCTTGATAGGCTTTCAACCCGGTGCTGCGCAGTTCGAGCAGCGCACCGAGTTTTCCACCTTCGATTGGCAAGGGCACATCGGTATCGACGACCTTGACGGCAATCTGTGACTCGTCGTTCACCGTCATCGCGATGTCGTGGCTCTTAATTCCAATGACGAGCGGAACCCCCGATGTCAGCACCGTCACTTGTCCCTGTCCGCCGTTGTGAACCTCGATCGGCAATCGCTCGGCCAGTTGGTTCAACAGCACGCCGCGCCGGTCGAGCAGATCGTTCGGTTTGACACCCTGCCCGATCATCCGTTGGATATCGCGGTTCAAGTCAGCGATGCGGCTGGTCAGTGGGTTCACTTCGTTGACCGCTGTAATGATCAAACGGTCGAGGCCCTCACGCATGCGGTACATGTCGGTGGAGAGCGAGTTGAACTCGCGGGCGGTCGCCGCAGCCTCTGTTCTTTTCTCGTTCCCTCGCCTCGGCTCGGGCACCGCCGCTTCGGTGGTCGGGAGAGGGCTAGCAGCCTGTTGAAAAACGTTGGCAGGGAGGGCGAGGCTCCTGCCGAGCCGCGGATAGCAAGCGATTTTCGATACACGGACGGCTCGGCAGGAGCCTCGCCCTCCCCAATTCAACAGACTGCTAGGGCGAGGGGCTTCTTCTTCATTTCGGCTTCGCTTGAGCCGCGATTAAACGAATATTCCTCATCCGTCCGCACTACCCTGCCGTGTTCACCAACTGCGTTCGCTCCATCGACTCGCGAACCATCTTCGCCAGACCGAACCCGCCCGACTGTGTCATCTGCTGGCCAAGGTACATGTCGAACAGACCGCCATACACGTCTCCTGAGTCCTCGCCAAACAATGTTCCCGGCTCCAGCGTCTTCCGCATTTCCTTGAGCAGCAGCGAGGCGAACACGCCCTCGAAGTCCTCTGCCACGCGTGCGTTTTCATTGGCTGAGGTCGGTGTTGTCGAGCCGCCCGCCTTCAGCATCGCGTTGCCGTTCATCGACGACATCAGACCGCGCTCGGCCGCCGAGGTCATCGGCAGCGAACTCGACATCACGGAACTACTGATCGCGGACATGACCAACTCCTGACATTCTCACGACCGAACTTGCGGTCGTTTAACCGCGTGGGCAACGCCCCGCGCGATGATGCGGATGCACGCTCAGCGGTCACTCGACGCGCGGGGCGTTGCCCACGCGTTTAACAGCCTGTTGAAAATAGAAGCCTGAAGCGCGAGCGAAGGATTTCTGAGCCTGATTCGTCCGCATTTACGACATCCTTCGCTTGCACTTCAGGCTTCTATTCCCATTTTCAACAGGCTGTTAAACGACGGAATCCCATTCGTCCACCAACGACTTCACTACATGACCACCAACTCCGCGTGCATCGCTCCCGACTCCTTCAACGCCTGAAAAATGGCGATCAAATCGCGGGGTGAGACCCCCAGCGCGTTCAACACGCGGGCGAGTTCTGCCACCGTAAAAGTCTGATCAAAGTTGTGTATCGACACCGGCGACGCAGGCTGAAGTGATCGAGACAGTTCGCGAGGTTTGAGTGCCTCCAGAATGTCATCGACATCATCGCCCGCGCGTTCACCAAATGGAGGCGGCGCGCCGGGGAATGGCGACAAGCCCTCTGCGCCGGGCGACGGCGCGAGCGTGACATTCGGCTTGATGACGAGATTGCCATGCGCGATGGCGACCGAGGAGATGCGGACTTGATGCCCGACGATCACTGTTCCCGTGCGTTCGTTAATGACGACGCGGGCGATGGTGTCGGGGGTCACCTTGAGTCGTCCGATCTCGCTGACAAAGTCGGGCAGATTGCGCGACCAAGTCAGCGGGACTCGAATCTGAATCGTTCCCTCGTCGATGGCCTGCGCGGCCAGCGGATACTTCAGGTTGATCGCCTCCACGATGGACTTGGCCGTCGAGTAATCGGCGTCACGCAACAGCAACCGCACCAGACCACCTTGGTCAATCTTTCCGAGAGCCTCCCGTTCGACGATCGTTCCCCTGACGCAGCTTGAAGCCTGACCACCACAGACCTTGGCCGTTTTCGTTTGAGATTAAATCCCCGACATTCCACTTTCGACTCAGTGCGGCCAGATGCGGTTCGTGGCCCGGCCGAGCCAGCCTTGATTGGTGAATCGCGTCTCCACGCCTGCGCCCTCATACACGAGGTTGAAGTTCGCGATGTATTTGGACTCGATTACGTTGGGGCCTTCGATGTCGTTCGGCCGCACGATGCCTGTCACGCGGAGCAGCCGCGTTTCATTGGAGACCACACGCTTCCGATAACCTTCGATCACCAGATTGCCGTTCGGCAGGACATCGGTCACGGTCACGGTCATCTGGTCCAGCAAAGTGCGATCGCTCTCGTAGCCCGCGCTTCCCTGAAACTTGCGATCCGAACTTTGGTCGGATCCGACAGACGCCGTTGCCGACCGACTGGCTCCGTCCGAACCGGTCTTCCCCGAGAAGTTGGCCTTCCCCACGACCGAGGTCGCCTTATCGAGTTTCCGTTCCTCGTTGTTCTTCGCGCCGGTCGATTCCTTCACGGTGACGGTCAGCAGATCGCCGACGCGCCGCGCTCGGTTATCGACGAACAGAAACGCACTGCGCTGTTCGCGGCGTTTCCAGATCGAATCCGCGCGGACAGTCAGAGTTGGAGTCAGAATCGCCCCGAACAACCATGCTTGCACCCACTCTCGCCGTGTCATCGCGGTCTCCCTTCAGTACGTGATCTCGACTTCGTTTGCGGCCGTCACTCGACCTTGAACGAACGATTTGGATTCGATGTTTTGCAGTCGGATCGTGTCTCCCAACCGGCCTTCCTGCTGCGCTTCTCCGGTGGTGCTGATGCTGTGCGAACCGATCTTCGCCACCATGCGAACTCGATCGCGGCGCTTGACGAGCACCGCGTTGGCGGCCGAGCGACTCGACTCGGCGTCGCTCAATTTGACGGGCCGGAGGGGGCGAACGGATCGTTTGACCGTCGCACCGACCAGCAGGTCCGTGTTTGAGCAGTAGTCACTCAGTGTCGTCACGTCTTGGCGATCGACGTAGACATCGGCCGCTTGAATCGTGTGTCCACGTTCGAGTGCTTTCGCGGCCAAAACCACTCCGTCGAAATGCCGCACGTCCAGATGGACGGCAACATCGAAGGATTGCTCGCCGGGAGACTCCGCCACGACTTGGACTTGGATGCGTCCGACCGCCGGTCCATTCGTTCGCAGCGACGTACGACATGAGTAGCCCGACGCCGCAGTGACCTGAGTCAACTCGCGCGGCAGTGGTACTGCGAGACGGACAACCACATCGTCAGCCGACCACGGTAATTTACCTCGCACGCAGTCTTCGGCCGCTTGGGCGACGAGTTGCTCCAGCGTGGCAATGCTGTCGCTCGACCGCACATGTTGCGATGGAGCTTGAGCGTTGGCATCACGATCCGAAGTGGTTCGTCCGGTCGGCGAGACCGCGCGGCCCGATGTGATCCGAACAGCCGAACCGCGAATCGAAACTTCCCCTGAATCGAATCCCGCTAGCCTCAGTCGGAACTCAATTTGAGGCGATCCGATCTCAATGGACTCACCCGTAGCGAGCGCATCGTTCAGGTCGAGTTCCTCCATGCGCTTGCGTTGTGCCGCATTGCCACCCGACACCGCAGCCACGTCGGCAATCAGAATTTCGCGACCAACAACCTGCACGCGCGATCGCAACGCGAGGACGAGCGGCGATGTTGTCTTCGCGGTCGCAACAACTGGCACAGGCGGACTGGCCACGACAACGCCGTCTCGACCCGCGAGGCAAAGCGCGAAAGCAATCATCTGATGAACGACGTTGTCACGAGAGATTCGCATGGCGGCGTTACCTCACCATCGCGTTGGTGGTTTGCAGCATCTGATCACTGGTCAAGACGGCACGCTGACTCGCTTCAAACGCGCGTTGAGCCGTGATCAGCCGAATCAACTCGGTCACGACCTGCACGTTGGACCGTTCCAAAAATCCCTGCTGCAACGTGCCGAGGCCGTTCTCGCCGGGCGTCCCTTGCGCTGCGGCCCCCGACGCTGAGGTCTCGGCAAAGAGGTTGCGTCCCTCGGATGACAGGCCACCGGGATTCGGAAATCGTGTCAACGAAAGGTTCCCCACGGGAGTCGCCGTCGGAGTCGAAGCCGTGACCACGGAGACCGTGCCATCCGTACCGATCGTCACCTCTTGGGCGTCGCTGGGGATGGAGATCGGCGGCTGCAACAGAAAGCCATCGGCCGTCACCAACTGCCCGGCTGAGTTCTGGCGGAATGAACCGTCGCGCGTGTAGCGAAAGTCACCGTTGGGCATCGCGACCTGAAAGAAGCCCTGCCCCTGAATCGACACGTCGTTCTGGTTGCTCGTATTTTCAAAGGCGCCCGGCGAGAAGATTTTGGAGATCCCCGAGGTGCGGACACCGCTACCGATTTGAATCCCCGTTGGGATTTCGAGGCCATTCGCCCCCTGCGTACCAGGAGCGCGAACGGTCTGATACAGCAGGTCTTGGAACTCGACCTGACTCCGCTTGAAGCCGGTGGTATCGACGTTGGCGAGATTGTTCGCCGTCGTATCGACGACCGTCGAATGGGCCTGCATTCCGGTCGCGCTTGTGAACAGGGCTTTCATCATGATCGTGTCACCTATTGAGCGGTCGCGTATTCAAACCGATGCTGTCACCCAGTGACCGCAACGCACGCTGTGTTGCTTCAAACTGCCTGAGTCCGGAGATCATCTGCACCATCTCGTGGACGATCGTCGTGTTCCCTTGCTCGCGATAACCCTGTCGAACGTTCGGTCCTGTGGTGTCGCGAGCAGCATTCGGAGGAGCCTCGAAATAGGTCGTGCCGACGCGCCGCAGTTCGTGCGGATTCTGAAAGGCCACGACGCTGAGTTGATCCAATTCTGCTCCGTCGGCGACGACCGTGCCGTCGTCGAGAATCTCAATCTGCGAAGTTCCGGGCGGGATCTCGATCGGCCCCCCGGTGCCGCGCACAGTGCGGCCTTCTTGTGTGACGATCTGCCCGGCACCGTTGAGTGCAAACGTGCCGCAGCGCGAGTAAAGCGGGCCGTTCGGCCCATCAATCGTGAAGAAGCCCGGCCCCTCCAACGCCACGTCCAAAAAGCTGCCGGTGTGTTCGAGACTACCCGGACTGAAGTCAGTGTGGAGCGAAGTCTCCGGTCCCTGAAGGGCCTCACTCGGCCCGCTGGCTTGGAACCGTAAGACCTCGCGCTGATAGCCGGGCTTCACGGCGTGGTTGAGGTTGTGCGCGGTGACATCCTGTTGAAGTGATGTCGCCTGCATTCCACTTGCAGCGCTGTACAGCCCTCGAATCACCGCATGTTCCTCTGTCATTTTCTCCCATCGCCCCAGCTTTGTGGGGAGAGGGGCCGGGGGTGAGGGGTTCTTGGCCAGTTCGCATTTCAAAATTAGCCCGACGCGCGAGCGAGGGCTTCGCCGTCATCGAATGTCCAGTCCTCGCTTGCGCGTCGGGCTAGTTCTTCGAGGCAAAAACAGGTTTTGAATTGTGATCTCGCCGCACACCCAACGGCAGTTGTCGCCGAAGTCGGTTTCGAGACCTCACACAAAGTCTCGTCTCTCTACCATCGGACTTTGCCGGACAGAACGATTACTCGCACGGTGCAGGCCATGCCGCCTTAACCCAACTTCCCAAGCTTGCGGGTCACGGAGTTCGCGGCGGCAGGAATTGGGCGGCACTTCGCGACGAGAAATGAGTTCATCCGATGTTTTGAGGGGATTCAAATTAGCGTGATGAAGTCCGTCGTTTTCATCCTGAAGGGATGCTGGCCAGCTCCGAATGTCTCCCCGTTTCACGAGGCTGGCATCCCTTCAGGATGCAACAGCCATTTGTCGAACCGCTTCCGGGGGTGTCGCTTCGCTCAACCCCCGGCTAATGGCTGACATCCCTTCAGGATGAAGACCGGTCGCCGTCGTTCATCGCGCTCCAGCGAATCCCCTCAAAACATCCGACGAACCGAGAAATGTCAGCGAATCGACGTTCGCGCCCGCGCGAAGCCGTATCAGTTGTGATTGGCGTGCCTGTTGTGAGCGGCGTGTGACGGCAACGGCTCGCACATCATGGCGGCGGTCCCGTCTGTTCGACCTTATCAATGCAGTCGCCACACCAACCCGCAGCGTGAGCGAGGATGCGTGGCTTCCGGTCCTCGCTCACGCTTCCTCGCTCACCCGTCCTCGCTCACGCTGCGGGTTGGTATTGGCCAGCCCTTTCCAACCGATTCCGACTCTCACTGCAAGGCCACTCACCGAGACCACGCGATGCTGCCCGGGATGTACACCGCCGCGACGGCGCTCGATGCCTTCCAGACAAAGCTGGATGCGTCGGCCAACAACCTGGCCAACGTCAACACGACCTCGTTCAAGCGGAGCATCGTCGAGTTTCAAGACCTGCTCTATGACGGCCCAAACAATCTCCAAGTTGGGCGAGGGGTGCGAGTCTCCGACATTTCGCTTCGCGACTTCGATCAAGGCCCCGCGGTCCTGACCGGCAAAGACCTGGACCTGCTCATCGACGGCAAAGGGTTCTTCGCCGTGCAAGCCATTGATGGCACGACCCAGTACACGCGCGACGGGGCCTTTCGTCGCGATTCAACCGGCCGGATGGTGACGGACGACGGATCGATTCTCCAACCGCCGATCACGTTTCCGCTCGACACGATTGCCACGACGATTGATGGCAGCGGAGTGGTCTCCGTCCTAACCGGCTCTTCGCCCACGACGCCGGTGGTCCTCGGTCAGATTACGGTGACACGCTTCACCAATCCGGCAGGCCTGCGCACCGAGGCAAACAACCGCTACAGCGAGACCAACGCTTCCGGACTACCCATCACTGCGGTCCCCGGAACCAACGCCGCTGGTGCGGTGAGGCAACGCACCTTGGAACAGTCCAACGTCGATGTCACGACGGAACTGACGACTCTCATCGCGGCTCAACGCGCCTACGGCGTTAACTCGCGGGTCATTCGCGCGTCCGATCAACTGATCTCGTCAGCGCTCGACACCATCCGCTAACGCCGTGGTGTCACTCCAGCGCACCGTTTCATCGAAGCCTGACGCGCAAGCGAAGGATCCGCTGCCGAGCGGCCTTCGCTTGCGCGTCAGGCTTTGATGGAACAGATCCGACAGCCACACGCTCTACAACCAGCCATCCATCGCTCGCAGCACGTCGCCATCGGTCGGAGCATTCGACGTGAGAACCGGACGCAGCGGGATCGGAACCTCATCCATGCGGTAGGCCGTGCCGTGGCAGTGGACTCCATACACCGCCGTCGTGATGCGGACGGTCGGTTCGATAGGGCAGTCCGCTTGCGCGTAATCGAGCAAGATCGTGGGGACCGATCGCAGATGCTCCAACGCGGCGGGCGAAAATGTTGAGACGCGCGCCGAGCCGATTAACACGACGGCATCCGCCTCACGCCGAGCCAACAGATCGCCCGCTGAGAACTCACCGGGGTTGTAGCGCGGGTAGCCTCGCGCCAGGTTGACGCTGAACGGGTAGCCGGTCTGCCAGCAGAGTACGCTGTCGGCACCGGTCACATCCCCCATGACGCGCATCCGCCGCGCATGGAACCGCGTGAACAGATTGAGGTCGATGACGAGTCTCAGCAGCGCTTCGACGTTCCGATTTCCGAGTGGCAAGCGGGCCACACCATAGCCGAAAAAGATGACTCCGCACCGGCACGACTTCATCCGTTCTGCCAGCCGCCTCAGATCGTCAAGCGGCAGTCCCGTGTTTGCGCTCGGTGCTGGTTCAATTCCACGCAAGAGACCGCGCAGCGTCCAAAAGGCATCTAGGTCGCGGCCTTCTTCGATTGGCAGGAACCAGTCGGCGAGTTCCGCCGTGGCAGTGCGTTTCGTATCCACGACTATCAACGTCCGGTCGGCTCGACCGCGCGGAATGTGCAGGCCAGTCGGCTCCATCGAGTACCGCTCCATGTGCCGCGGATGCGACTCGACCGGATCAGAACCCCAGTAAATGACGAGGTCCGCACGGTTACGAATTTCACCCAGCGTGCAGGTCGATTCTCCCGACTCCTGCATGGCGAGAATCGAAGGCGCGTGCCCTTCCGACGCGGTCGAATCAATCGTCGCGCCGAGTCGATCGGCCAGTGCGACCGCAGCACGCTGTCCTTCCGTGCTGCTCCGAGACAAGCCATAGATCAGCGGCGCACGCGCATCACGCAAAATGTCGGCCGCAGCCCGAGCCGCTTCGTTCCACGAGACCTCGCGCCCCCGAACCAATGCCTCGGGAACCTCGACCGCGTTCTGACCGAGCAGCCACGGCTCAGCCAACGCACACGCCCGCTCCGCCTTGATGATGCGATTGCCGCGCACGGTGATTTTCAAATCGTCGCACACACACGCGCAGACCGTACAAGCCACGTCTTCAATGACGCGATCCTCGTTTGCAGCAGGCGTTGCCGTGTTGAGTCTGTTCGCGGTCATGCGTGGGCTGCAGTTCCATTGGGAGTACGGTGGTGTGACGATCAGCGGTCAGGCTTCTCTGACCCTGGTTTCTGTCGCGAACGGCTGTTGTTTGCAGTGTCCCGGACGCTTTGAGCGTCCGGGACACTCTTTCGCAACTCATCATCACCAGTTCGCATTGGGACCAGCCGGAACGGAGATGTGCAAACTCGGGAGCAGTCCCGAACGCGAGCCGCGCGTCGGTCCCTGCGTGGCAATGTCGTCGAGAGCCGTTTCAAATTCGAGACGTGTCCGGGCCTCTTGCAACTGGTTTCTCAAGCTGGCAGAGACGCACATCGCCTTCAAATACCAATGCGCCATCTTGCGAAACGACGTGATCGCCCGCTCGGTCCCGCGCTGCTCGACAGCGTATTCGAACTGACGTTTGAGCAGCACGAGGCGATCATCGAACGTCCCCGCTGGCGAGTACTCTCCCGTCGCCTCCCATTCGACGAACTGTCGGAACAGCCACGGATTGGCCAACGCACCACGTCCCATCGAGATCGCATGGCACCCGGTTTCCGCGAACATCCGCTCGCCCTCTTCGACCGTGCGAATGTCTCCGTTGCCGATGACCGGGATCCGCTCGACCGCTTCCACCACCTTGCGAATCCCCGTCCGATCGACCACCCCGCTGAAGCCCTGCTCCCGTGTCCGACCATGAATGGCGACAGCCGCCACGCCGACTTGCTCGAACTCACGGGCAAATGTGGGAGCGGTCAATTGCGTGCTGTCCCAGCCGAGTCGCATCTTCACGGTGACCGGGATTTTGACCGACTCGACCACAGCCCGCGCGAGATCAATCGTGCGCTCGGCCTGACACATCAGACTCGCACCGGCTCCGACCTTCGTAATGCGACTGACGGGGCAGCCCATGTTGATGTCGATTGAATCGACGCCGCGCGCCTCCAGTAACTGAGCCGCGTCCCGCATGATGACGGGATCGCCGCCAAAAATTTGCACCGCGAAGGGCCGATCCGCCGGGCAGGTCTCAATCAGTTGCAGCGTCTTCGGACTACTGTCGAGCAACCCGCGCGCGTTCACCAAATCAGTCGTCGCCAATCCGACCCCGCCCAACTCACGCACGATCCGGCGAAACGGCAGGTTCGTGTACCCGGCCAAGGGCGACAGCAGATACCGCGACTCCAGCTTCAAACCGCCGTAATGGAGCGGCGGCAGGCTTTGGAGTCGAGTGCGGACGGTGGGAGATTCTTCGGAAAGAACGGGCATGTGTGAGGGTATTCGCGATCCGTGAAGGCGTGTCGGTGGAGCCCACTCTAGCGGAGGCGACCTCAGAAAAGAACATTTGGCGGCGTTGGCTTTGCGGAAGTTAGGCCGCTTGCTATCTTCTGCCCCCTCATTCCTCGACCCGCAGGCCGAACCGGGCCGCATGAACCTCAGATTCAGATGGAAGACGATTCACGATGAAAGAAAAGCACCTGACGACCAAACAGAAACGAGATCGACGCTGGAAGATCAAACGCCGAAAACTGCGCCGCGCCAAGACCGGCATGTGAACAGCCTCGCTTCAGAGTGACCACGCTGAAAGCCCCGTCCCTGAAGGCGCGGCGTTGTTGGTTCGGCGTTAGAAAATCTCTGGATCGATTTACAAAGCCTGTCCTGTGACAGGCTTTGTTCGTTTGATGCGCCAAGAGAAATCGAAAAGTTATTTCTCACTCGCCCCCTAACAGCCTGTTGAAAAGGGAATTGCAGCCTGACGCGCAAGCGAAGAATGTCGAAAATGCGGACGATTTAGGTTCAGCAATCCTTCGCTCGCGCGCCAGGCTTCGATTTGTAACGGGCTTAAGTGAGACCTTTTAGTTCGACCACCTGGTTTTCCGTAGGGTGGGCAGTGCCACCCCTTTCAAGGTCTTTGCTTCGGTGCTGTTTTAGCGGTTTGTTTGAGTTTTTTCTTGGCCAAGAGTTTGGCAGTGGAGACGTGGTGGTTTTTCCGGCCGCTGGTTTGTGGGGGGCGGGGTTTCTG
>JAYTGQ010000630.1:0-4524 GCA_043733345.1 Schlesneria sp. | reverse complement strand
CAAGGCGCTAGCCGCCGGTCTGCGGGAAATCACCGGCGGCTAGCGCCTTGCCGCTCACGTCACACAACTTTCAACAGGAATGGCGGAGAGCCGCAATTCCTCATGCGTTGCAGGCCGTTCGATCACGTTGACTCGATTAGCGGCTCCCGAAGTCCGGCTTTTCTTAAAGCCGGACTTCTCTCCCAAACGCATCGCTCCGGCGAGAAGACCGGCTAACAAAGCTAAGCCGGACTTCAGACAGGCGATCGCCAGGCTGCTGTTGAACCCGCCCGCCGCCCAATCCGGCTCATTTTTTTCCCAGCGACCGTTGATGAGCGAAGAACTCACGCAAAATCTCGCGGCATTCGTCCTGCAAGACGCCGCCGATCACAGTCGCGCGGTGATTCAATCGAGGATCGCTGGTGATCTGGTACAGCGTGTGACAGGCCCCCGCTTTCTCATCGATTGCGCCATAGACGACAGTCGGGATGCGCGCTTGCACGATCGCCCCCGCGCACATGGGGCACGGTTCGAGCGTTGAATACAAAGTGCAGTCGAGCAGCCGCCACGAACCGAGCGACTCCGCGGCTTGTGTGATGGCGATCATTTCGGCGTGAGCGGTCGGGTCGCGCAGTTGCTCGCGCTGATTGCCCGCCGCACCGATGATCCGGTCGTTGTGGACAATCACTGCGCCGATCGGCACTTCCTGCTCTTCAAATGCTTGTCGAGCCAGATCAAGTGCCGCGTGCATCCAGCGCGCGTGCGGTTGCAGCGGATCATCAACGGAATCAAACACGATTCGCCCTTCAAATTGGAACGCGGTGAAATAGTCGTCTCATCGCAGCCTCGTGCGTCATTAAGTCTTGATTTTGGGGTAGCTGAACTCGTGAGAGTTCAGGCACTTCTGAAGTATCACCACTTCAGCTACCCAAAACTGAGGGCTGACAAAGCACCAGAGCTGCCAACGGAACAGCGGCATGACCGGTGCAGAGTATAGCAACGGTTGTCATCGGCAGATCACGCCGGTTGCTGAGGCGAACTTGTCCCGGACGTTCATGCAGAAACAGCCTCGCGGCAACAATGCCGTGAAGCTGTGCCGGTTGTGAGGCCGATACAGACGATGCGCGATATGCCTTGAACACCAATCGTGCCTGTTGTGCAGGCGATAACCCTGCGGTAATTGCTCTCGTTTCACAGCAAGCCGTCACCGTTCGAGACCGAGCGAGAGGGTAAAGGAACCGACTGATGAAGTGGTGCCGTTCCATGCGTTGGATCAACGCACTGATGCTTGGCTCGGCCCTGCTGAGTACGGCCTTGGTCGGTTGCCGCGCGCCGCGCGAGGTCTATTACTTGGGCGAAGCGGACCTCCAGCACTACAAGGACAAGTCGCTGGCGGTTGAATATCCCAACGTCGATCAACCGACGCCGCAGGAAGTCGTGTTCTCACTCAAACCGCGCACGATCCGCGATCGCAATAAAGATGAAGTTTGGAACCTGTCGTTGACCGAAGCCATTCATACGGCGATCACCAACAACAAGCTGATCCGGACTCGCAACGCTCCTCAGCTCAATTCCAATAGTCCTTCGATTTACGATCCGGCGTTGCGTGAGACCGGTTTCCTGTTCGGCAACCGTGGTGTGGAAGCGGCTCTCGCCGACTTCGATGCCACCTTCTCCAGCTCTCTCGGGTTCGGACACAACGCACAGTACGCGAACAACAAGTTCCTTCCGAACTTCGTAAATTCCAGCGACACGTCCAATTTTACGTCTCAGGTCGGCAAGCAGTTTGCGAACGGCGGTTCGTTCGCCGTCAATCACAACTGGAACTACCTCGATACCAATTCGAAGAGCGCACTGTTCCCCAACAGTTACTCGGGCTTGTTGCAGGCGCAGTACGTTCAGCCGTTGTGGGCGGGAGCGGGCGTCGAGTACACGCGGATCGCGGGACCGGCTCGACCGGGACTCGGCTCGATCGTCGGCGTGTCGCAAGGCGTGTCGATCGCGCGCATCAATACCGACATCTCAGTCGCCGACTTTGAAGCGTCCGTGATCGTGATGCTGAGGGACGTGGAAGACCTCTACTGGGATCTGTATCTCGCCTATCGTCAGTACGACGCCGATCTGGCCAACCGCGACAGTTCGTTGCGAACGTGGCGCGAAGTGAAAGCGCGCATGGAAGCGGGTGCGACTGGCGGCAGCGCCGGGAATGAGGCTCAAGCGCGCGAGAACTATTTTGAAACCCGGGCACGAGTGGAGACGGCCCTCGCCAGTGTCTACATCATCGAGAACCAGCTTCGTCGAATTCTGGGACTGCCCGTCAACGACAGCCGCATCATTCGACCCGCCGACGAACCGATCGAAGTCGAGTTCATCGTGAACTGGGAGTCGAGCCTGTTGGAAGCTCTCACGCGGCGCGTCGAACTGCGTCGCCAGAAGTGGCAGATCAAGAGTTTCGAACTGCAACGACTCGCCGCTGAAAACGTCACGAATCCGAGACTCGACCTCGTGTCGTCGTATCAAGTCAATGGTTTCGGACGGTCGTTGGCATCGCAGCAAGAGGCCGATGGCGTGACGGCCGCCGGCTACAACAGTGCGTACTCGACGCTGACTCGCGGCGATCTGACCGGCTGGAATCTGGGCCTGCAGTTCAGCATGCCGATCGGTTTCCGACAGGCCCGCGCCCAGTTGCACAACACCGAACTGCAACTCGTCAAAGCCCGCGCTCTGTTGTCAGCACAGGAACTCGACATCAGTCACGAGTTGGCCGAAGCGATTCAGCGCATCGACGCGGCGTACATCACCGCGCAGACGCAACTCGATCGCAAAATTGCGTCCGCTCGCCGCGTCCAAACGACACAGGCCGAGTACGAAGCGGGTGTGAAAGACGCCACGCTCGACCTCGTGTTACGAGCACAGGCCAGTAACGCGGTCGCGGAAATCGCGTACTTCAACGCCTTGATCGCCTACAACAAGGCCATCACCGAATACCACCTCCGACGCGGCACGCTACTCGAACACGACGGCATTCACTTAGCCGAAGGCGAATGGACCGAGGCCGCTCAAGAAGAGGCTCTGCGCCGAGCCTGGGCACGGAGCTTTGCAGCACCCGACGGCGTTTCCATCGGACAAGGCTGGCGTGATTTGCACGGCCTGCCACCAGAGCGTCTCACGACCGAACCGACCGAGTTCTCGTCACCCGTGCCGTATCCGAAGACCGACCTCTACCCCGGTCTGCCACTGGGTTCAGAGATTCATTCGACCGGCCCCGACTCCGAACTGCCCGGCGTTCCCGCAGCAGCTCCTTACGAAGTCCCGACACCCGTTGAGACCCTGCCGAACTGAGTCGTCTTCGTTTACGAGCCTCATGAAATTCGTAGGATGGACGCCTCGTCCGTCCTCTTTTCATTTGACGGACACGGCAGACAGCCCGCCCCCGTAGGGTAAGCGTCTCGCTTGCCCGTCTTTTTTCTCCCCCCCGCACAGCATTCAGGAACCTCACCGCATGACCACCGCCACTCCCACTCAGTTCACCGCCGTCCTCGATCCGAACGATCTCGCCAACCTGCCGCGCGATCTCAGCTTTCACCCCGTGAAGAACGACGCACCAAAAGTTCTCACGCGCGAGCAGGTCGAGCAGTTCAATCGCGAAGGCTATGTGATGGGAATCCGCGTCTACAACGACGCCGAGATCGCCGACATTCGCGGTTACTTTGACCGGCTGCTCGCCAAGGTCGTGGCCGCCGGCGGAGACAGTTACTCGATCAGTTCGGCGCATCTGAAATACGGTCGCGTCTGGGACATCGTGACCAACGCGAAGATCGTCGCCGCCGTGAAAGACCTGCTCGGTGAGAACTGCGTCGGCTGGGGATCGCACTTCTTTTGCAAGATGCCGAAGGACGGAAAGACCGTCGCGTGGCATCAGGATTCGAGCTACTGGCCCCTCACGCCGTCGAAGGCTGTCACCGCGTGGCTCGCCGTGGACGATGCCGATGTCGAGAACGCCTGCATGAGATTCGTCTCCGGATCGCACCATCACGGCAAGATGACGTTCCGCCCGAGCGATCCGAAAGAGCACAACGTCCTGAATCAGACGATTGAGAACGTCGAACAGTTCGGCCACTTCGTCAACGACTGTTTGAAGGCGGGTGAGATCAGTCTGCACTCGGACCTGCTGCTGCACGGTTCCGAAGCCAACATCTCCGACCGCCGCCGCTGCGGCCTGACGCTGCGTTACGCCCCCGTCGATGTCCACGCCTACATGGACTGGAATCAAAAGGGAGTCTGGGTCAGCGGCAGCGACCCCAAGGGCCACTGGTCCAACCGCGCCAGGCCATCTGAAGAGTGAGCCGTTTCGAGTGAAGTGGCTCGACACCGCTTTGGTTTTTTTGTTTTAGCTTTGACTGCGCCACCAGCGCGATTCGTAGGATGGGCACTCCTGCCCGTCCGGCTTTACACTTCCCGCGGCACAAAGTCAGACATCTCTGAGCGGGGTGGCGTCAGCCCCCCGGTTCTTGGGCGTCAGCCCGTTTCCGAAAAACCGGGGGG
>JAYTGQ010000629.1:0-11831 GCA_043733345.1 Schlesneria sp. | reverse complement strand
CGACTGAGCGGCAAGGCGCTAGCCGCCGGTTCTTTGCTTGGAAACACAACTCCATCACACCGGCGGCTAGCGCCTTGCCGCTCAAAGTGAGTGCCATTGGCCTCACGGCACCCGGCTCACCTGAGGTCATCATGCGATGACTCTGTCTCGCGCCGTCATACCGCTACCCATTCAACCGCGAAAGCTCTCGCAAGAAATCGAGAGCTTCATCGACTTCCATCACGGGCATCCCGCACTGACGGCCGTCGCGGTCGCACTTTTGCAGCAACATCAACTCTTCATAGTCGAGCGATTCGCGTAGCCGCTTGTTTGCCCGGAAGCCAATCGAACCGTCAATCACTTGGTGAGCGTGCATGTGGTGTTCGATCAGCCAAGCCGTGCGCGGCGTGATCGCTCCTTCCAACGCTTCGAGCGCCGCCGCAACGTGATCATCCGGGTCGAGGCCCTTGCCCACATCATGCAGCAGCGCGGCGAGCAGGAACTCTTCGTCGTAAGGCAACTCGTAGCGAGCCAACTCGAAGACTTGCAGGCTGTGGTACAGCACGTCGCCCTCGGGGTGATGCTTCTTCGACTGACCGACCTTGTCGAGCGGCAGCAGTAGCGACCGAAAGACTTGGAATCGATCCAACTTGCTCTCGGCGTCGAGGACTTCCGCGTCGAGTTCGATGTCGGGGTATTCGGCTCGCAGCAGTTGCTCGAACTCCGGCAACGTCGCCCGTTCGATCGCTTTCCCGGTGATCGAACTCTTGAAGGCGTACGCAATCTTGTCGGTCGAGTAGACCGTCAGTTCGATCGGAAAGCGGTCCTGAACGTGGAAGTGCGTGTAGACCCGCTCTTCGCCCTGCTTGGTGACGCGCTTGTGCTCGATGTCGTAGATCATCCCTTCCTGATCGAGCGTCACTGCCACCGAGTCGATGCTGGTGGTGAAAACGTGCAGGTCGATGTCCGATCCGTGGCGCACGTGTCCCGTCAACGTGCTGCCGATGATCTTCGGCTTGAAGTCGCTGAGGAGCCGCATCAACCGCAAGGCTTCCACCCGCATGTCGCGCAACCGCTCGTGACGACCTTCGCCCTCGAACAGACACGCCATCCGCTGGATTTCATCGCGGATCTCGGAGTTGCTGGGCAGGTCCGATGGCTTGACCCACCCGCCACAGACGGACCGCGCGGCCTTGAGCTTCGCACGGTAGTACTCTTTCTCGTGCCGCCGATACATCAGGCGCGCCGCTTCGACAATGATCTGCCGCCGAAACTTTTCCCGCCCCCGCGTGCGATCATCGCGCCTGTGGCCATCTCGACCCTGATCGCTCGCGCGCGGAGGCTCTTGATCGAAAATGTCGCCGGCCTGTCGAGCGTGCCGCCGCGACCCATCTCTCACAGAGCCCTCGATGGCCGATTTGTTCCTCAACGACTCTTGATGGTCGTCTTCGCGGTCAGCATCGTCATCCTCAACCCAATCTGCATGCGTCATAAACGTGTGTGCCGTGACCAAGCCCATCAAAGCGGCACCGGGCTATGGGGCGAGATAATACGCTCCGGCGTTGAGGACACAACCCGCTCACATTGAATTCAGCACACCAACACGAAGGGCGAGCGAGGACATCCCGCCCCTGCCGCTTAGAACTGGCGCATCAATCAGAGGCTGTGCAGGTTCTATTTCCGAGAGTTGGCGTCGGTGTTCAAGTCACCCGAAGCGTGAGGTTTGAAGTAGCGCTGTTTTGGATTTCCGTCCCAACGGGAACGTCCGCGTTGGGTTGTGATCGATCAAGTTCGATGTCGCCCCAACGAGGCGGTACTAAGATGGTCAACGAGCCGAACAGAGGAACATTCCCCATAGGACCGCCCCGTTGGGGCTTCAACGTTTGTTGCAATGCTCGCCTAGTGCGTCGTCAATACTAAGTTTTGGGGCTGGTGGTGGGGGGTGGCCGGGGTTGGAGCGTCTTCGCGAAACCCCGGGGCTTCCTTCGCCAAGCCTCAGTCCAGCCTCGGCCACCCAACCCCAATTCTTAGCGTTGACGAAGCACTCGGGTTTCACCCTTGTCTCTCTTGTACTCCTTCACGAACAATGACGACTGCTGGGCTGACATCGGTCCACCCCTGCGGGGTTGAAGATGATCAACCAAAGGCATCCAGAAAAGGTTACCCCAGAAACGAGAACGCGGCGGCGAGCCACCGCACTCCAAAGGAAAGACCATGCACTCACGGCGACACTTCCTGCAACAGCAAGCGTTTGGACTTGGATCGTTCGCGTTGGCTTCACTCATGCAGCGTGACGGCTTGCTGGCGGCTCCCGCTAAGCCGGAGTTGGAGCGATCGCAGTTCACGCTGTTGCCGAAGCAGCCTCCGAAACCGGCTCAGGCGACGGCGATGATCTCGATGTATATGCAGGGGGGGCCGAGTCATATCGACCTGTTCGACCCGAAGCCCGAATTGACGAAGCGGCATCTCCAAAAGTTCGATGGCGAGATCAAGTACGACAATGCAGCCGAGTCGAGTGCCAAGTTGTTTGGCTCTCCGTGGAAGTTCGAGCAACGCGGTGAGTGCGGAATGGAACTGAGTGAACTCGTTCCGAACCTCGCCCGGATCGCGGACGACATCTGCCTGATTCGATCAATGCACACCGGGGTCAACAATCACGGACAGTCACTCTACGCGCTCAGTTCTGGGCGCATCAACGCGGGGCGGCCGTCGCTCGGCTCGTGGCTGACGTACGGTCTCGGTAGTGAAAACGCCAACCTGCCCGCTTACGTTGTACTGACCGATCCGGGCGGGCTGCCGGTGTTGGGGACTGACATGTGGACGAACGGCTTCCTGCCGTCGCTCTATCAAGGAACGGTTGTCCGCCCGCGCGAGCCGCGTATCCTGAATCTCGATCCGCCACCACAGTTGGTTGGACTTCCGCAGGACCGGTTCCTTGGACTGCTTGGCGAACTGAATCGCGAACACCTGGAACGGCATCCGGGAGAGAACGATCTTTCCGCCCGCATTGCCAGCTATGAACTGGCCGCCCGGATGCAGACGGCCGCGAAAGAGGCGCTGGATCTCTCGCAAGAGACGGCTGCCACGCAAGACATGTACGGCTTGAACGATCCGAAAACGAAGGACTGGGCGTCGCGATGCCTCATCGCGCGGCGGCTCGTCGAGCGCGGAGTTCGCTACGTCCAGATCTTCTCGGGAACACAGAACTGGGACCATCACGGCAACATCACCACGGCACTGCCCGCTCAATGTTTGAGGACCGACCAACCCTGTGCGGCGCTTGTCGCGGACCTCAAGCAACGCGGTCTGCTCGATGAGACGCTCGTCCACTGGGGCGGTGAGATGGGTCGCCTGCCGGTCGTTCAAAACGAAAAGAACATCGGCCGCGATCACAACACCTACGGCTTCACGATGTGGCTCGCAGGCGGCGGCGTGAAGAGCGGCCATGTCCACGGAGCGACCGACGATTTCGGCGTTCACGCGGTGAAGGACCTCGTCAATCACTTCGATTACCACGCGACACTGATGCACCTGTTCGGCCTCGACCCGCAACAGCTCACGTTCCGCAGGCCGACGGGCGAAGCGACGCTGCTCGACGGGCAGGCGGGGCAAATTGTGAAGGGAATCTTGAGGCGAGATATGGTGTCAGTGCGACCCCCGGCCAATGTCTAATTCAAAGTTTGAGAATCGATTTGATGTCCTGACGCGCCAGCGGTGAGACGACCTATCCGGACATCAGACCTTCCTCGACTCGGCAGCCAACTCCTGATCGCACTCGTCTTCAATCTCGTTGAAGAAGGCATCCAACTCCGCGTCATCGACCTCGATCCCGAGACCGGCATCCAGTTCCGCCTGACCACGGTCGATCTCGGACTGCAATCCGCGAGCTCGCTTCTGACGCAGCAGTCGCACGGCGCCACAGACCAAGTCTCCCTCCGACTGGTACCGACCTTGAGACAACTCGGCATCGACGAAGCTCTTCAATTCGGGTGAAAGTGCGATGGACATTGGTTCGCTCCCTTGAAGTCATCAACGAATATCTCGAACACGACGCGCGAGGACACCAACCTAAACTCGCCCCGAGTGCAACACCACAGGCTCGGCCTTGCCCGGTCGGTACAGGACCAGTCCGCCGTGCGTGTCGTTGACACGCACCACACAGTCGGGTTCGCCGGCGGCGTGGCGCTCCAGGATTGCTTCGAGGGCCTGGACTGCCGCGACCGATTGCCGGTCGGCGGCGAGGTCGTTGTACGAGAGCGCCTGAACTTCGGCGAGGCGCTGCGGTTCATCAGCCCCCGCGCCAGAAAACTTCACGTAGGCGAGTTCCCTCGCGAACCGTTCGAGGACTTCGATGCCGTAGCCGCGCTGAGACCGCTCGCCCCACGGTTCGAGGAACGTGCCGTTGTAGTGGTTGTTGACGGTGATCTTCCGCTTGAGCGGAGTCTCTCCCTCGACCGTCAATTCGACTCCGCGTTTGCGCGAGTGGCCGTTCCAGACGCCGTTGTCGAAGCGAAACTGAACCTCCTGCTCGACGTAGCCGGGGAAGTTGTCGGGCGTGACCCACGACGTGTGGATGTCGAACGCCGCGTCGCGGCCCGAGTCGTACTCATAGACCATCCGCATCTGCGTGCTGTCCCACGTTGGCCCGTCCTTCGGCCCGACCAGCCCGCGCTGCCCGGTCGCAGTCACCGTCTTCAACCGACCGCCAAACGTGAAGTCGATCAACTTGATGTAGTGACAGGCCACGTAGGTGCCGGGGTTGCGTCCGACAATCCACTCGGCGAACTGGCCACCCGAAATCGACTTCGGCTCCAGCAGCGAGCAGTAACCCGTGTTGACGTGCTTCAAAACCTGATCGTGAACCAGCGTCCTCAGCTTCTTGTGATCGGGGTCAAGCAACTTGTGATAGACAACTTTCGCAAGCAGGTTCTTCTTTCGAGCCAACTCGACCAACTCATCGAGTTCTTGCAGCTTGAGCACCGACGGCTTCTCGATCAGGACATGAGCGCCCGCTTCGAGAATCTGCTTGGCCGCCGCAAAGTGCCGGTTGTCGGGAGTGGCCACGCAGGCGAAATCGACTCCCGCCGCGAGCATCTTCGCGACCGAGTCCTCTCCCGCGTGAGAGACGAATGGATGGATGTTGCTTCCCGCCGCCTGCTTGTACGACTCGGCCCGCGATCCCGTGCGAGTCGCCACCGCCACGAGCGGCACGTTGACATCCCCGAACCGCCGGTCGTAAAGCCCCTCGCGGTGAGTCCGCTCGAAAAACGGACGATAGGTTTCGTCGAAGATCATCCCCATGCCGACCATGCCAGCACAGAGGGACGGTGGAGTGACAGCAGTACTCATTTCGGGAAGCCTCAAGGTGGGAGTCGGAGCATCAATCGACGGGTGCTGGCGATGAAGTGCGTCTATCGGAGCCTGTTCGCCATAGCTGGGTGTTGAAAACAGAAGCCTGAAGCGCGAGCGAAGGATTTCTGAGCCTAATTCGTCCGCATTTACGACATCCTTCTATTCCCTGTTTCAACAGGCTGCTAGCTGGGTGTTGAGCGGTCGGTAGCACTCGCATCGGTGTCCCGTGCCGTAGACGAAGCCGTTATACCCCGCGTGGCCAGAGGTCTTATCACTGACCGCGCGAGGTATAACTTGGAGATCTCGTTGTGAGTATATGATTTAGGCTCATCCGGTGTTTCGGGGAGGTCACTGGTTTTGGCCTCCATTTCCCACAGAAATCAGTTTCATCCGACGAAAGCGTTACACCGGATGAGCCTTTCCTAATTCTCAACTGAATTTAAAAAACAGGCCCTTGAAAACCAACACCACCGCAGGGATGGCTGACCGCCGCCCCGTTGGGGCTGAAAACTCAAGCATCTCAATCCACGTACAGGAACTCGTTCGAGCAAATCAACGCTTGGCACAACAGCGACAGCGCCCGCGTCGTGACTCGCATCTGCTGCGGTCGTTCGGCTTCGGGCAGTTTGGCGAGTGCCTCTTCAAAGTAAGTTTGCTGTGCGGCAAGGAATGTTGTCGCGCGAGTCGTCTCGGTTTCGTTGGCCGTTCGTCCATAGGCGAGTTGCCAAGCGCGGTGGATTCTCGCGACCGGATCAGCGGAAGACGAAGACTCTTCCACTCGGCGGGCGAAGGCTTCGGATTGTTTGAGCAAGATGTCGTTGTTCATCAGGAGGAGCGACTGCGGAGCGACCGTACTGAACGTGCGACGTTCGCAGTTGGGGGCGGTGTTGGCGACATCAAAGGGTTCCAACATGCCGAGCGGCATCGAGCGTCTCACTTGGACGTAGAGGCTGCGGCGGAACTCGTTTTCGCCGAAGCCATCCTGCTTGCCGATCAAGATGCCGTTGCCATCGCGTTCGCCCGCACCGACGATGACTTGGCCATCGGCATCGGGGACGACCGTGATCGCCGGACCAAGGAGCTTATCGCTGAGTCGTCCCGAAACCGTGAGGATCGCGTCGCGAATGGCCTCGGCCTCCAACCTCCGCACCGACATGCGAGCCAGTAGCCGGTTGTCGGGGTCGATCATTTGCAGAGCGTCTGTGCGCGTTGAGGTCTGGCGATACGCAGTCGATGTCAGCAGGATTCGATGGAGCCGCTTGACCTGCCAGCCACTCGACACGAAATCGGCGGCGAGCCAATCGAGCAACTCGGGGTGCGACGGGCGATCGCCTTGAGTTCCGAAGTCGGCGGGTGTCGAAACCAGCCCGCGTCCAAAGTGGTGCATCCAGACGCGATTCACAAAAACGCGACTCAACAACGGGTGCTTTCCGGTGGTGAGATGCCTCGCGTAGGAGAGTCTTCGCCCCGAGGTCGGTATCTGCGGATCATCGACCGAAATCGCGACGGGCACCGCACCGAGGACACTCAATTCCGCCGGCGTCACCGTTTGGCGCGGCTGATTGATGTCGCCTCGAAAGAAGAGGGCCGTCGGCGGAAGATGGCCCGGCGGCTCTGTCAGGCACGCGACGAAATCGTCCTTCGGCCGCTTGGCGTTGATGTCGTCTTTGATCTTCTTGTATTTGGTCTCGATCGCGGTCGATTTAGCGGGTTCAAACAGCGAAATCGTCCCGTTGTTCACGTTCAGCGACGGGTATTGTTTGGCGATCTCTTTTTGTAATTCCGTCCGTTCTGTTTCCGGCGTCTCATGTGCGTGGCGAGCAGGTTCGCGCATCTCAGGATCGATCTTGTCGAGTTCTCGTGCGTAGACCTCGGCGACGAGAATCTTGTAGTCCTCAAGCCGCTTCACTTCCTCTGCCTGCGCTTCTTTGGCGACGGCGGCGGCTTGTTGGTGATCGGCGGCGGACCACAGGTTAACCAACCGATTCGAGGGCGCTCGCCAGTTCTTCCAGTCGTAGGCCGGTTCAAACAGCGCGCGGAAGCGGTAGTAATCGACTTGCGAAATCGGGTCATAGCGGTGCGAGTGACATTGCGCACAACCGACCGACAGCCCCAGCAGCGCTGTGGACGTGATCTTGATCGTCTCCGCGACGACTTCATTCCGCGCGACTTCCTGATCGGGACCGTTCGCCGTTCCATCCGGCCCCATCCGCAGGAAGCCTGTCGCCGCGAGCAAATCTTGCTGTTCAAAAGTCAGATTGTGATAGGGCGGCGTCAGCAGCTCATCGCCCGCCAATTGCTCGATGACAAACCGATCGAACGGCAGGTCGTCGTTGAAGGCCCGCAGGACATAGTCGCGGTACTTGAAGGCCCACGGCCGGACATGGTCTTCCTCCCGGTAACCGTCGCTATCGGCATACCCAGCGATATCGAGCCAGTGTCGCCCCCAACGCTCTCCGTAGCGAGGCGAATCAAGTAGCTCGTCGATCAACCGCTCCCACGCATCCGGCGCGGAGTCCGTCAAAAACTGCTCGACTAATTCGGGCGTCGGTGGCACACCGAGCAAGTCGAAATGAACCCGCCGCAATAACGTCAAACGATCGGCTTGCGGCGAGAAGCTGAGTGTTGCATGAGCCGCTTTCGTAGGGTGGGACAAGCTCGCTTCGAACGCTGGCCCACCAGTAGGAAGCGTCGAGACTTCGTGGTGGGCCGGCGCGGCGAAGCGCCGCTGGTCCCACCCTACGGTCTCCAGCCGCTGCAACAGAAAGGCATCGACGGGCGAAGTGACCAACTCGGATCGAGCGACCGTCGGCACAGGGGGCTTCACCATCGGTTGAAACGCCCAATGAGTCCGCTCTTCCTCAGTCCATTGGCTGTCATTCGGTACAGTTTCTGGCTCAGCCCGCGCGGTCTTGGCTCCTTGACTGAGCCACTCGCGCAACACCGTTTTCTCAGACGCGGGCATTTTCTTCTTGCCGGGAGGCATCTCGTCGGCGAGGACTCGTTTCCAGATCAAACTCGTATCCGGCTGTCCCGGAGAAATTGCCGCCCCCGACTCGCCCCCTTTGCTCATGAGACGAACGAGCCGCAGATCCAAACCGCCTTCCGGCTGCACTTCGTCGCCGTGACATTGCCAACAATGCGCTTTGAGGATCGACCGGACATGCGTCTCAAACTGGATTGGCTTTGCAGCGGTGGTTGACGACTCGGTCGCGACGCGACTCGCGGGAACATCCTCCGCAAACACGGCTGCCATCGACAAGCCAAGCTCTGAAAAGTGACCACTCCTAACAACGAGCAGCCCCACGGCAAACGTGAACGCAATCGCTGTGCGTGACATTGCGAAGCTTCCAGACAGGAAATCGGGCGGGAGAAACCGGCAGCGCGAGGATCGTAGCTCAACAGTCTGGCATCGGGTAGCAGACGTTGATGCGTTGAGCCGATTTGCCAGCGGCCCCCGAATGCACGGAGACCCGACGGGAACAAGTTTGCCGATGCCTTTTGCAGTGTTCATCCGGGAAACGGTGTGAACTTTCTGCTCGCCGACGGATCCGTGAGGTTCATCTCGGATAGTATCGATCTCACACTTTACCATGCCTTATCAATCAGTCAGGGTGGAGAAAGTACAGGCGGATTCTAGGCTCTGTCGAAAGAGTGTCGAAAGAAGAGTGTCCCGGACGCTGTGAGCGTCCGGGAGACTGCAAGCAACCGCTGATCGCCGATAGAGTTCTCACGCAGCTGTCGGCGGTTCACAACGCCGCTCCGTTTGTGAACCGCGAGATCGACCTCAACCGACCGATCAGGGATGCTCGGCTGCCGAACGGCTCACGCGTGCAGGGCGTGCTGCCGCCAAGTGCCAGATGTGGAGCGGTGCCGCGAGTGACCCCGAACTTTGAGGGATCAACAGGACAAGAGGATCAACAGGACCGACAGGACAAGAGGGATTGAAGACGATGGAATTAAATCAGACGGAATTGGACTTGTTGGATCATCAGGCGGAAGCGGATCGCGATCGCGACTATGTGCATCGGACCAGCTTGAGTTTTGACTTTGATGAGGCGCGGTGCGATCACCGGTTTGAGTCGCATCTGCCGGTGATTGCCCGGCTGTGCGAGCAGCTTGCCGGAACGGACGCTCCGTTGCAGTTGGACCTCGCCACGCGGTCTGCTCCGCAGCGGACGATGTGGGTGATTGTCGATGCGGCGGGTCGGGGACTGATCATGCACCATGACAGTCAGGTGCAGCCGAAGACGCGCGATCACGATCAATTCGCCGATCTCTTTTGGTCGAGCGTCGGGCTGCCGCAGGCGTTTGCGATCTGCAATCTCTTTGGCCGATACCTGTTCGACGGCAGCTACGATGTGAATCTGAATCCGATGGTCGAGATCGAATCGAACTTGCCGGAGGAGCAACACGCCGCCGCCGTGCGAGACTTCGAAGCGGCGATGCTGGCACTCGGCTTTCCACGGTTGCAGCCGAAGCCGCCTCGGGAACGACGAGGCAAAGGGAATACGTGAGGTCAGCGAGAGGCAACCTCAAAAATGAGAGCAACCCAAGAACCCCCTCACCCCTGACCTGACCTGGCCTGATGAAAACCTAAAGCAGGGGATCAGTCTAAAGCATCAGTAACGGGAACTTGTTGCGTCTGTCCCGTGTTGGAGTGGACTGTCTTCATCCGTGCCCCGGCTTTGCCATCCGTGCTATTCCGATGTTTCCCGAATAGCACGGATGGCAAAGCCGGGGCACGGATGAAATCCCAGACGCAACAGTTTTGAGGGGATCGCGACGGCCCATGTTGCCTCACTTTGGGGGGGGGTTCATCAGGCCACCCCGGCCCCTCTCCCCGCAAGGCCAGGACGAGGGATGCGATTCTTCAGTTCCCCTTCGCGGACTCGTGCAACTTCAAGGCTTCTGCGACGAGACCGAGCGTTTCATCCAGTTCGGGGCGGAACAGATCGCCGATCAAGAGATCGGTGATGTCTCCTTTGCGATGCGGATGAGCCGCGACGAACCGGCCGAAGCTGAACCCCGAGTAGTACGCGCAGACGAGTGATCGCATCCGGTCCATGCCGCGCACGTAGTCGGCTTCCCACGCACCGAGCTGTGCGGCGGAAGTGTCTCCCTTGGCGAGACCCTCGCAGACGGCGTCGGCGGCCAGCTCACCCGACTTCAGCGCGAGCAGCACGCCCGACGAATAGAGCGGGTCGAGGAACCCGAACGCATCGCCGACCAGCACCCAGCCGTTGCCGGCCGCGCGTTGTGACCGGTACGAGTACTCCTTCGCCGCACGGTAGATGTCAGCGCGCTTGCCAATCTCGATCCGCTGTTTGACTGCGGGGCACTTGGCGACTTCTTCGTGGTAGAGCTTCTCGAAATCCTTCGTGTCGCGATTCTTGAAGAGGTACTCATACCCCGCGACCACGCCCACGCTGACGATGTTGTCGTGCAGCGGGATGTACCAGAACCAGCCGGTCTTATCTTGGTTCTGCAAAACGATCGTCGCCCCCTCGTCCTTGGCTGTGTCGCGATAGGCTCCCTCCCAGTAAGTCCAGACGGCGGCCTTCTTCAGCACGGGATCCCACTCGCGCAGCCCGAGCTTGCCCATGATGAGCGAACTCTGCCCGCTGGCATCGACGATCACATCGGCTCGCTCGATCCGTTCGCCGCTGCCGTCTTCATTCTGCACGCGCACGCCGACCGCGCGGTCGCCCTCGAACAGCACTTCCAGCACGCGGACACCCTGCTGCACATCGACGCCATGTTCCGCCGCGTTCTCGATCATTTTCTGATCGAACTCACTCCGTCGAACCTGCCATGTTTGCGAGCACTCGTGCGGCCGGTTGTCCCAGAAGTAGAACGGCTCCGAGAGACGACCGCTCGCACCGACGAACTGCACGCTGTACTTCTGGATGAAGTGGCTCCCCTTCATCTTGTCGAGCATGTTCAACCGCTTGAGCGTCCAATAGGTCTGCGGGATGAGCGACTCGCCAATGTGAAAACGCGGAAATTTCTCGCGTTCAAACAACCGGACGCGATACCCCTTCTGAGCAATCAACGTGGCAGCCGTCGATCCGGACGGGCCACCGCCAATGACGATCACATGGGGTTGAGTGGACTCCGACATTGAGGCGTCTCCAAGTCTGCGAAGATTGATTGTGGAATTAGCATGTTCAGACAGATCGGGCAGGCCCGAATGTTAGGCAACCCACGCCGCATCGACCACTCGCAAGATTCGATTCAAAACGCCATCGATCCGGTTCGCTCACTGCCACCCAACAATCAGAGCGGCACACCTTCCTCGCTCACGCTTTTTGAAGTTGCGCTCTTTGGGTTTTCAGCCCCCAAGGGGCGGTGCTATGCCGGCCCAGGGTGAGGCCCTCGTTGTTCCACACATCTTGGCTGGTTTGCGTCGAGTCGCGAGGATGCGTGCCGGTCGGGGTGTTTCTGAATTCGTTCCCAGGATGGAGCCGCATGATTCCGGAGTGGGTGGTTGAGGAAAT
>JAYTGQ010000628.1:0-4547 GCA_043733345.1 Schlesneria sp. | reverse complement strand
TCACCGCGTGGTCAACGCCCCGCGTGTCGATAGCAGAATAGGCTTCAACGTTGCTCGACGCGCGGGGCGTTGCCCACGCGGTGAAACGACTCAATCGTGGTCGCGAGATTGTTCAGCTCACCTGTTCCGTGGACCACGGCAGCCACGGGCGGACGACTCCGGGCCAGTGGCCGAAGAATTCGCCACGCATCTCGCCGGTGTCGTGGATGTTGAAGGACAGCGCGTCCTCCGCGCGAACCAGTGGGTCAGCCAGACCTCGTCCCACGAAGGGGGTGATGGCGTAACGGCCTTCGTTCAGGATATGAGCGGGGATGCGGCAGACGGAACGGAACAGCCCAACCGGGTGCGGCCTCCCGCCCCAAGCATCGGGCGTGAGCGACACCGGACGCATCGACGACGTGGTGAAGACCGAGGTCGCAACGTGGTCTCGCAACGTGAAGCCGGCTGACAGACATTCCCGATCGACAAGGTTCCAATAGTTGATTTCGATTTCAATCTCTTGTGAGAGGCCGATGTCGGCGGTCGGGCCTGATGAATCGGCCTGACGGACTCGCACGGCGTGCAGTCGGACGATGTCATTGCCGGGGGCCGTTGCCGAGTCATTCCAAACGATCTCACCGCCGAGCGAAAGTCCGGTGGCGAGATACTGTTGCACGACCTCATCGACCGGACCGTTCGCGGCGAGCCGGCCACTGCGCAACAGTAAGGCGCGGGTGCAGAGGTTCGTGATCGTCGGCAGGTTGTGGGAGACGATCAGGCAGGTGCAGCCTCGCCGAGCGACATCGCGCATCACGTCCATGCTCTTCTTTTGAAACGCGGCGTCGCCCACGCCGAGGACTTCATCGACGATCAGAATCTCCGGTTCGAGATGGGCGGCGATCGAGAACGCCAACCGGATGTACATGCCGCTGGAGTAGTGTTTGACGGGCGTGTCGAGGAATCGCTCGACCTCGGCAAACGCGACGATGGCGTCGAACTTCTGCTTGATCTCGCGGCGAGTCATCCCGAGGAACGCGCCGTTGAGGAAGACGTTCTCGCGCCCCGTCAGTTCGTGATGAAAGCCGGTCCCGACTTCGAGCAGGCTTCCCACACGGCCGCGAATTTCGATCCGGCCGCGCGTCGGTTGCGTGATCCGTGAGAGCAGCTTCAGCAGCGTGCTTTTACCCGCGCCGTTGCGACCGATGACGCCGAACACCTCGCCACGCTGGACCTCGAACGAGACATCGTCCAACGCCCAGAAGAGGCTCGCGTCTGTCTTGTCATTGGCTGGCTTGCGCGACATCAGGCGTGACGGCAGCCGTGCGACGTTCTTCGCCATGTTCTCGATGAACTCGGTGAACCGGTGGTACGCGAGGTGATGTCCCATCTGAAACACCTTCGCGAGATTCTCGACACGCAGCGCGACATCGTTCATGAGTCAGAGTCTGTCCGAAAAGTGTAGGGTGGGCTGTGCCCACCACAATCAATCGTAGAGTGGTGGGCACAGCCCACCCTACGGAATGTGCCACCTCCAACTTCTCGGATCGCCTTTCAGATCCGATCGGCCAGAAAGCGTTCAACGCGCCGGAAGTACCACGCCCCCGTGACCAACACGAACAGCGTCGCGACCAACGAGGCGATGACCGCGATCATTCCTGGCCCCGCCGTCCCGATGAGGCTCCAGCGAAACGACTCCAACAGCGACGACATCGGGTTGAGGCTGTAGAGGACTCGCCAAGGAGCAGGAATGTTCAGGCTGGCGGTCTCGTAAATGACCGGGCTGACAAAGAAGCCGATCCGCAGCAGGAACGGCACGATGTAGCCAAAGTCTCGGTAATGAGCGTTCAACGCCGACAGCCACAAGCCCAGCGCGAGGGCCGTGATGACCGTTGCCAAGACAACCAGCGGCATCATCAACAGCGCGAGACTCGGCGCGACGTGGTACCACGCCATCAATCCGGCCAGCACGGTCAAACCCACACCGAAATCGACCAACGGTCTCAGACAGACAGCGAGCGGCAAGACCATGCGCGGGAAGTAGACCTTCGTCAGCAACGGCCGGTTATCGACGAGGCACGTCGTCGCCGAACCGACAATCGCCGCGAAGAGTTGCCACAACAACAGCCCGCACAGCAGTGAGATCGTGTACGGAACGGTCTCTCCCGCCGGTCGCTTCCCCAGCAGTGAGAACAGCCCACTGAACACGATCATCTCGGCCACCGGCTGCAACACGACCCACGCCACACCGACGACCGCCTGCCGATAGCGCACGGTGATATCCCGCGCGGCGAGAATCCAAATCAACTCGCGAAAATTCCACAGCTCCTGCCAATCGAACCACCGCGTCGCGCGAGCCGCATCGATCACGACCACTCTGTCGCTCGCTGTCGATCCTCGCGAAACGGTGTTGTCGGCCAGGGAACTCATGAAGCAGAGATATCACGGCAAGAAGTGAGGTGGATGGGATGCCCCGGAACGAGGGGCCAGCACCCGTAGGATGGACGCCTCGTCCGTCCGAATTGTGGTTCATCGGACGTAGGGTAATCGTCTCGCTTGCCCGTGATTGCAGGTGGAAAACGGGCAAGCGAGACGCTCACCCTACGAGCAAAACCGCAGCCCCGATGGCGCGACGATTCAACTTCAACTCATTCACGCGAAGGAACCGGAGCCGGTCGCAATCCTGTTGGCCGAACCACTTCAAAGCCGGGGACTGGCGGAACTTCGCGAGGCTCGATCGGCTGGACGATCTCGGGCGTGATGACGATCAACAGGTCGGCGTCGTCACTGTTGGACTTCGCCAAGTCATCGACAAACGAACCGACGACAGTCACCTTGCCCTCGGTTTGCGATGTCGGAGTCGGGCGCGATTGCGGTGTTTTGAGTCCCGCCAGAACTAGCGTTTGCCCCGGTCGCAATTCGACCGTCGTTGTCAGCCGTCGCGAACTGAACCCAGGATGACTGACCTGCTTCACCGCATCTTCTTGCCGCGTATGCGCCGCTTGGACGGTGAGGCTGATGAGGTCTCCATTCACCGTTGGGCACGCATGGATTGAAGTCCCAAACGGGATGTACGAGACCTCACGCGAGTGATTCGATGAGTTCCCCGGCGGAACCGCCAGTTCGCCGCCCGACAAGAACCGACACTCGCGTCCGCTCAAGACGGTCATCTTGGGTTCCGAGATCACTTTCGCCTGCCCCGTCTTGCACAGGAACTCAATCAGCGGCTGAATCTCATTCGTTTCAAAGAGACCGCCCGCCGAACCAGCCCCCTCTCGAAGGGCCGTCTTCGTAATGGGAACTCCAAACAGAGCAGTGAGAGCTTCGTGTGTCTTGCTGGCATCGACCAACTCGACGAGCCGCACATGCAAACTGATTTGACTCTCATGAACACGCGTCCCCTGCTTGGGGCGAGCAATGACGGACTCGTGCGACTTCAATTCAAACCTCGCCTGTGCTGGCAGGATGAAGAGCGCTTCCAGGTGCTGAGTCTCAAATTTCCGGTGCAACGACTGAAGCTGCTCGGCCGCGTCGGTCAACCCGACTCGCCGAAGGTGTTGTTCCGATGCCCGCAAGTGCGACTGAAACGGATCGACCGCATCAGGCGATGCGGCCCGCGAATCGCACTTCAGCGCCGTCGGCGGTACTGACAGTAAGGATGCAATCTGTGGTGAGACCTCAAGGAAGTCCACCGGACCCGGTGGAGGCGGAACGGGCGCGTCTGGGTGGATCCCCCCCGGCATCGCACGTTGAATGTCACCGGACATAAAGTTGTGATGCAGCGGCGGTAGCCATCGTGGCGAAGGAGATGCCGTAATCGCTTCGAGCCACCCGACTCCAACTTCATGATGAGTGACACCATCGTCCTGTTTGGGACCGGGGATATGCAGCTCATTGATAATCAGACCTCTGGCCCATTCTCTTAATTTGAATGCACGACCATCGCCGCTCAAGCCGAAACTGCGATTGAGATACGCCAGATGCTCAGCGCTGGCTTCAATCTGGTTCACCATTTCTTCGTGAACCACATTCAAAATGTGAGCGGCCTCCTCGGAGTCCTTGGCTTGGCCACGGACAACGCACTTGAACCCCTGCGAAATCAGGTAGACCTTGCTGTTCGGATACAGCACCGCGAGTTTGCGTTCAAACTTGTCCCAAGCCAGCTTGCGAGTTTCCAGCGTTGGCGATGTCGGGACAGTCGCAGACCGTGCGACGTGAGACGCTCCTGAAAGCAGCGCAGACGTGCTGGACGCTGCCACCACCTTGGGGGAAGGTTGAGGGCGCGACTCCGCAGGGGGCGGCGGCAATTCACCGAGGCTGCTCGATGCAGAGCCGATCAACGCCAGACAGACCAACAGTACGCGGCTCAACTTCTTCATCGCATCCCTCCTTGGAGCGGAACCTCTGAACAACCCGATTGACTACGGGCGCGATGTAGTGGATGCCCGAAGTTCGGTCAATTGCGATCCCCGGCGAGTGGTCGGACAACTTGAGATTGCGGGGTTGTTCAACAACGAGCCCGACGCGCAAGCGAGGGCAAACCGTTGTCGAAAGTGAAGCCCTCGCTTGCG
>JAYTGQ010000627.1:0-27699 GCA_043733345.1 Schlesneria sp. | reverse complement strand
CCCAAGGGGACTCATTTTACTAACCCGCAGCGTGAGCGATGGCAAGAGGCGTTTCTCGTTGTTTCTCTCGCTGACGCTGCGGGTTACTTGGCCAATGTGAGTGCCGTCCGGCTGACACTGGCCATTCGGACGGACGAGGCGTCCATCCTACGAGGCCACCGCTGGTTCTATCCTGCCGTTCTCGGTTTTTCCAAAGGGCTGCTATGCTGCCGACGGTTGAGGATGGCACATTTCACACTCACCCGAAGCGCAAGCGAGGACTGGTGTTGCCTCCTCGCTTACGCTTCGGGTGAGTGTCAGCTTCAACCGCGTGCGGTATATGCTGCCGACCAACGCATCATCCGGTGGAAGCACCGGCTCACTGGTCTCTTTCAAGGAACTCACATGTCCGCTCCCGTCTTGCAGGCGATGTTGCTCGCCGATCAGGTTTATCAGGACCGAGGCACCGGCAAGTACGTGATCTGTGGCATCTTCAGCGCGATCCATTTCACGCCGCGAGACGATGCGGCGGACAAGGACCGTGCTACGGGATCAGAACCGGGGCTAGGTGGCGGCGGCGGTGCGACGAGTGATTTCACGCCCGAGACGGGGGAAAGTTTCGAGTCATCGCCCCCCGTTCCATCTCCTGTGCCAATCGCGCGGCTGGTGCGAGCCGGTTCGCCGTTCGCCTACGTCAGCCTGACCGAGTTGCAGGGGACGCGCAAATTTGAGCTGCGCTACGTCGATCTCGCCGAGAACAACGTCCTGTTCGGCACGGCGTTCGAGGTCTCGTGCCGCGACCCGCTGGAGACGATTCAAATCACGGTCCCCTTGCCGCCGCTGCCGATCCCGCACGAAGGAGTCTATGTGCTCGAACTCATTTGCGAAGGCGAGCTACTCGGTTCGCACCGCGTCTTGGCGAAATCGCAATCCAAGCCGTGAAGTTGTTTCGACACAGTTCCTGGAGCGCATTTCAACACTAGCCCGACGCGCAAGCGAGGGCTTCATCGTCATCGAAGGTCCGGCCCCCGCTTGCGCGTCGGGCTAGTATTTCGAGGCAAAGACAGGTTTTGAAACTGCCGCTCACTTGTTCACGGCTTCGCAGGCTCGACACGCGCGAACTCGTGATGCAGTTCGATCAGGGACGCCTTCACGGTGGCGAGGTCTCCGACCGTGATGAAGTTGCGAAACGAATAGTCTTTCGGCGCGATGCCGTGCATGGCATCGCGCCTGCGGAAGACGCAGTTCCACTTCACGACCTTCGCGCCGGGAAACCGGAAGCGTCCGTAGCCCGCACCCTCAAAACCGCACGACGGTTGGTCGGGTGAGAAGACTCCCATCGCGTGCAGGCCGTCGGGCGTGGCCAACACGACGGGCTGCCGTTGTTCACCGGGACCGTCGCTGAGAGGTTCGAGTTCACCCGACTGCGGGTTGAACCTCCAGAACGTCTCGAACTCGATCGGCATGTACCCCGTGACGGCTTCAAATTGGGCGTAGCGGTGTTGCTCACCGACCGGCACGCAGAAGGTCACGTCGTATTGAATGACCTGCGGCAGGTGGCGATAGCCGATGCGCACGCGCTTGGTGAGCAAGTGGTCGGACAGCACGGTCGTGTTCTTCGCGGGATGCCCCTGCGACTGGCCGTCGGGTGCCAACCAGAAGGCCATCTGACTCGCCGTCTGGAGTTCGTGGCCTTTCGCAATCAGATGCAATAGCCGACTGGACGACTTCGGCCCGGCTCCATCCAACACCGATCCGGCCTCAGTCGGATTGAAGGTCTCGGCTGTGAAGGGCGACCCCGCATCGAAGTTCGAGGCCGACTGAATCTGTCGTCCGTGGTCGGCACTGTTCACGAACTCCCGCCCGTTCCACGTCAGCGAATGAATCGCTCCCGCCAGACGCGCTGTCGTCGTGATGACGATCTCCGAGTCACCCGCCTGCGCGCGGATCACGGCCTCGCCCGAGGGGAGTGAGTCTTCGGCGACGGCGCTACCCCAGCACACCGCCAACGCGAGGCACCGCGCCAGCATCTCAACGAGTGTCAATCGACGCGACGAATCGTGCAGCACGGAACGACCTTTCAGCCACTGATGATCCAAACCAACAGTCGATCAGCGACAGCGTCTGCTGCGCACGCTGCGACACTTCATGGCAGGGACGCAACTGGCAGGAATCGTTACACCGCCACAGTCAGCAGAAATGTTGGAGGCCGGGACGCAGTTCGGCGTCGCGTCGTGATCGACCAGCCAGACGTTGCGGAAGTGGACCGGGTTGCTGTGATTTTGGAAGAGGATCGGCTGTGGATTTGGTCCCTCGACCGAGCCGCCTCCCGTCTTGTTCTCCAACTCCAAGTTGTTGTGAACAATGATGCCGTTGTGTCGGACGGTGATGCGTCCCTTGGCGATTCGCTGGCCGTCGATATCAAACTTGGGCGCGGTGAAGTCGATGTCATAGGTCTGCCAACTGAGCGGCGGGAAGCTCATGTTGAGGTCCGGTGCTTTGAAGCGATAGAGCGACGCGCAGTCGTTGAATTGCAGTTCGAGGCCGAACGAATCGAGGATCTGGACCTCGTACCGCTTCTGCAAATAGAAGCCGCTGTTTCCTCGCGCTTGTCCGCGCGCGTAAGGCATGTACGGCGTGCGGAACTCGGCGTGGAGTGTGAAGTTTTGAACCGGTTCTTTGGTCTCGCACCCGATCTCCAGCAGACCGTCCGCCGTGATCTTCGCGTTCTTTAGCCGATCTGTGTTCTTCCCGTCGAACAGCACGATGGCGTTCGCGGGAGGAGCGGCTCCGGCGGTCAGGCTGTAGCGGTGCAGCGGCGACAGATGGCCGACGATCACTCCGCCCGTGTTCTTCACCGACGCGGCGTATCCCGGCTGCAACTCGACCGTCCAGCCTTCGCCCGCGAGAACCGTTTTGTCTCCCGCTCGCTGGCCACCCAGTTTGGTGCGCGTCGAGCCGTCGTAACCGTTCCCCGGCAAGCCACCTCGGTACCACAGCGCGTCGAACTTCCCGTCACCCAGCGCCACAACTTGCAATCCCACCGCGCGGCACCAGCCGTCAGGATGAGTCACGTTTCCCGAGTACTCGCCCTGAATGTGAAAGTCGGCATCGACGTGAGCCAACTCTGTCACACCCTTCTTCAGGTCTTGAGCCACTGACGAGTGAGACGATCCAACGACAACCATTACGGCCACAAGACAAACAACAAGGAGACGCATAAGTGAGGAAAACCTCGAATTTGTAGGATGGGCACTTCTGCCCGTCCGGCTTAGAAATGAAACGTGATCGACAACAAAGACCGGACGGGCAGGAGTGCCCATCCTACTGAGAGCGGACTCGCAACTTCACAGTTCAAATGGTCGTTCGCTGACGGCGATGTCTAGGAACTTCTCGATTTCATCAGCGGCTCCGGCCCAGACTTCATCCGCCAAGCGGCGCAGTGACGGGATGTCGATGAGCTTGCGGTTGGCCCGGACGATCCGGCGAAAGTCGGAGCAATCCTGTTCTTTCTTATCCATGCTGCGCGTGTCCGACACCATCGCGGAATACTTGGACACGAGAGCCGCCTCAATGCGCGGAATCGCGTGCTGAGTCTGCTCGTCGATGATGACGTAGCTGTTGAGAATCGTCTGATAGAACGGGGTCCATGGCAGCATAAGGTCGATGGCGGGTTTGGGTTTGCCATCCGCTCCAAGGTCGTTGGGATCGCGGAAGCGAACGACCTCGGGGAACTCTTCGACGATCAGCATCGGCCACGCAGCCTTGATCGCCTCAACCGCCTTTTTCCTCTCACGGGTCGAGACCAGGATATCGACATCCTGCGTCGCGCGCGGAGCGGCCATGTAACCGACGTAGCCGTGCAGGCCCATCAACACCCACTTCTTGACGCCTGCTTTGACGAGTACGTCGATGACCGGTTGCGGAGTGATGTCCATCGCCAGTTTCCTGTGGAGTTGCCGGTAGTCGCGAGTCAGCCGGCTGCTGAGCCGCACGCCGTAAGCGTGTCCGACGGGTTCGGTCGGATCGCCGTAGTCCATGAACCCTGAGGTTCTCGCGATGGCCGCCTTGCGATAGGCAACCCATTCGGGAGTGCCATACAGCGGGACCGGCGTGGCGGGTGCGGCACGAACTTTTGTCGCGGCAACTTTCGGTGGCTTCGTCGTGCGGGTCACAGTGACTCCCGTAGGATGGGCACTCTTGCCCGTCCGGCTTGAGAACGAAACCTGTCTGGAAAACGAAGACAGGACGGGCAAGAGTGCCCGTCCTACAAGGGTTCGTCAATCGAGGACATCACTCAATCAAGGCGGTTACGTTGGAACGCAGCGGCGAGCGATGGATCGGCGACGCTTTCGCAGCCTTCCATCCGGGCGACGACCTGATTGGCGGAGTCGAGGAACTCCACGTCGCAGCGGATCGCGTGATCGGTGGCCTGGATGACTTGGACCACAATCCGAACGCCCTCGCGCGGGAACGTGCGTCGGTACTGGCGATACCGCGCGATCGAGCAGGGCAGGCACGGTTCGCCCCGCAGCTCTTGCGACCACAGGATGATCGCTTGTAGTGCGGCATCGAAAGCCAGCGGATCGGCGATCCACGTGCTGCGGAGCGGTTCTTTCATCCACGCCCACGGCGCGGAGGCCGTGCGGGAGTAGACGACGATCCCGTCCGCAGAACACGCTTCGATGGCCGCGATCCCTTGCAGTTGCGTCCCGTGGAACAGCCGCGTGGCGTAGGCCGTGGCCACATCGAGCGGGTAGCCGCGCGGTGTGACATGCAACGCGGGTGACGGCGCGGCTGGATAACCGGGCGCGAGCACCGCGTGGCCACCCGCGTGAACGGTCTCGCGGTGTTGAGTCATCCCGATCAGTTGGACCTTCGCTTGGAACTGACCGTCGCTGCGAGACGGCTTGGCCGAGAGGACTCGCAACAGGGACGTGGTCTGCCGGTCGATGCGAACTCCCTGGAAGATACGCAGGTCGTCGAAGCCGTGCAGTTCGAGTCCGGGGTTGCGATGAATCGCACCGTGAGCCAGCCATTCGACGATCATCGCGACCGGCAACACGGCCTTGCCACCGATCACGTGCGATTCCAAAAACGGATGTTGAGCCACATCGAGCAACCGCTCGAACGACGGCTTGATCTCATCCGGCTCGGGCGTTTTCACCTGACCAATCTCACCGAAGACCCACGAGGAACTCGTCCCCGGCATCGGTGCTTTGCCGAACGGTCGGGCGGGCGAGGGACCAGCCAAGAGAATGTTGGAGGACTCCACTTGGTAGGCCGGACCTGATGTCTGGACTCCCGCCACGTTGATGTTGGAACTCGATCCGTAGATCGACGAGGAACCCGCCGGTGCCGCGCCGTGGCTGGGCTGTGGTGCGACATCGCTGCTCGTGACGCCGCGTTGCTCACGGGCGTTCCGCGCGGCATCGGTTTCCCCGATCACCAGCACTTCGACGGGACGGGATTCTGCGTGAGACAACTCGCGCACGAGCAGCTCCGCACCTTCCGCCAACGGGATCAGCCCGACACCCTCGGACGCGAACAAATGCTTGAGGCCACCCGTCACCATGCCACCGTCCCACGGTCCCCAGTTGAACGACACGACGCGCGTTTGAGGCCGTTCGATCGCGAACTGCCGCGCCAGTTTGTTCAACACTTCGTTGGCGATCGCATAGTCCGATTGGCCGACTCGCCCAAAGCGGGCCGTGTACGACGAGAACAGTCCCAGCACGCGCAGGTCATTCGGTGAGATTGCTCCGAGCAGATGCCGCAGTCCCGAGACCTTGGTCTCGAACACCCGCTCGAATTGCTCGCGCGTCTTGTCTTCAATCCGCCCGTCGGCCAAGACGCCCGCGCCGTGAATCACACCGCGCGTTGGTCCCCATTCGCGGTGCATCTGTGAGATCAACGGCCGGAGCGTCGCCTGATCGCGCACGTCCACCGCGTGATATGTGAGCGGCACACCCGTCGCGCGGAGTTGTGCCAAGACCACCGCCACTTCGCGTTGAGCCAACACTTGTTTGAACTTGGAGTCGATCGCGCGCGGCACTGTTCCGACCGGAGCGCGGGCGATCAGCGCCTGCTTGATCTCCGCTTCAGTCGTCAGTCCCGCGAGCCAGTCGGGTTCGAGATCCGGTTCGGGACTGCGACCGATGATCGCCAGACGCGGTTGCCAGGCGCGGGCGATCGCCAGCGCCGCTGCCGCCGTCACGCCCCGCGCTCCGCCACTGATGACGACCAACTCGCCCGCCCGCACCGGGGCCGAACCACTGAAGGCGTCGGGCAGTCGTTCTTCAAACACGGTCGGTGTACAGGCGCGCTTCGGCGACAGACCGATTTCGATCGGCCCGACTCGCAACAATTCATCGACCAACACATGCGCCGTTTCACTCGGCGAAGGCCAGCCGTCGGCAAGGTCGAACGCTTTGCAGGTCAACTCGGGCCACTCGCGCGCCGCCGATTTCGTCAGCCCCGCGAGACCGCCTGAGACTGGATCGATCAGCGGACGTGTGGCCTCAAACCCGAAGCGACCATCCAATCGCGAGACCGTCGCAAACACCGCCGCACTCGCCGTTGCGGCCCGGCGCAATCCGGGGCCTGCCTTCTGCAACCATTCCATCGCACGCCAGAGCTGACGATCGCTGATCCCGTCTGCCGGCGCGACGACGATCAAACCACCGACACGTTCGGGCACCGCAGGCAGAAATGGTTCATCCAGATTGACCACGCGCGGCTTGAAGCCGCGATCTGACAACTCGGCCGCGATCCGCAACGACAACTCCAAGCCGTCTTCGGTGATCCAAATCTCTGACCCACGAGCCAGGGGCAGCAACGCCCGCGTTTCTGCGGCCGGCAACTCGACCGGTCGAACAACACTGCGAACCAGCATGTCGAGCGAGAGCGGATGGAGGATCGAAGGGCGGGGAGGGTGGAGGGTGGAGGGTGGAGGGTTGAGAGTCAGAGCCGGAGCAGGCGTGGCAATCCGCGTTTCTGCTCTGGTCCCCTCGCCCCGCCCTGTCTTTAGGGAATCGAATGCTGGCGGGGAGAGGGTTAGGGTGAGGGGTTCTTCCTGCTTCGCGCCACTCATCCGCGCATCGGCCAACCCGACGACATCCTGCAACGTGTGCAGCGCCCCAAGCTCTTCCGGCTTGAACGCGGGCAAGTTCGGTACGCGCTCTTGCAGCGCCGAGAGAATCTCAACGCGCTTGATCGAGTCGATGCCAAGGTCATGATCGAGGCTCATTCCAAGGTTCAGCATCTCCACCGGATAGCCGGTCTTTTCCGAGACGACGGCCAGCACGGTTGAGGTCAACGCGGAACTGACGGGAAGGTTGATGGCCGAGGGTTGAGGGTTGAGGGTCAGAGCGGGAGCAATGGCCACGACGGGGGGAGCTGGGATGGCAATCGGAGTTGGTGCCGCCACGGCTTTTTCCTGACTCCTGACTTCTGACACCTGACTCCTGTTCTCACTCATCCGCGCGTCGGCCAACCCGACGACATCCTGCAACGTGTGCAGCGCCCCGAGTTCTTCCGGCTTGAACGCGGGCAGATTCGGAACACGCTCTTGCAGCGCCGACAGAATCTCGACGCGCTTGATCGAGTCGATCCCCAGATCGTGATCGAGGCTCATCCCGAGGTTCAGCATCTCCACCGGATAGCCGGTCTTTTCGGAGACGACGGTTAGGACAGTTGAAGTCAGCGCGGAAGGGTTGATGGCCGAGGGTTGAGGGTTGAGAGTCTGAGGGGGAGCGACGACCGGAGCGGGTACGAAGCCTCGCGTAGTTCGCACTTCTTCTCTGGTCCCCTCGCCCCGGCTCTGCGGGGAGAGGGTGAGGGTGAGGGGTTCTGCCTGCTTCGCGCCACTCATCCGCGCATCGGCCAACGCGACCACGTCCTGCAACGTGTGCAGCGCGCCGAGTTCTTCCGGCTTGAACGCGGGCAGATTCGGCACTCGTTCTTGCAGCGCCGACAGAATCTCGACGCGCTTGATCGAGTCGATCCCCAGATCGTGATCGAGGCTCATCCCAAGATTCAGCATCTCAACCGGGTAGCCCGTCTTCTCGGAGACGACGGCCAGCACGGTCGAGGTCAACGCGGAACTGACGGGAAGGTTGAGAGTCGAGGGTTGAGGGTTGAGGGTCAGAACGGGAGCAGCCACAGCAGCGGGGACGACGACCGGAATCGGAGCAACGACCGGAACAGACGTGAACACCGCTGCAACTTTCTCCTGACTCCTGACTCCTGACTCCCGACTCCTGCTCCCTGCCCCCTGACTCCGCACTGGCTCATCCCACGTCCACGGCTCATTCACCACTGTCGGCGGGAGTGCAACAACGACCACGGGCAACTCCGGCGGCGCGGCAAATCCGCGCGACCCCTGAGCCAACTCCAAGTGCCGCTGCGCCAGAGATTCAAACGTCCGGAGTGCCGCTTCCTGTCCTTCGAGGAACCGCTGATGCAGCCGCGCGGTTTCTTCCTGCATCCGCTGGAGTGCCCGCAGGTTTTCTTGAATCAACGCCAGTCCCTCGGCCTCGCGTGACGGTGTCATCGGAGAACGATGGGGCTCGACTTCGCCAGCCCTCGACGCTCGATGCTCAACTTTCGACGGCTCATTGATGTGCGACATGCTGTACGAATCGGCTTCGAGAACGCGGCTCTTGGGGGGTACGACATGTCCCTGCAAGGGAGTGAAAGACTGGAAGTCCTTCGTCGATTCGCCCGCCGTCCGTGCGACACGAGCCGAAACCTCGGGCGTATCGAACGAAGGTGTCATGGGCGGACGTGGCGGGATAGGGGTGCGAGGCTTCACGTAGTTGGCTCCACTAATCGGAATGCGCAGCCGGTGCGGGCTGCCGGTGTCTTCGGGGCCGCGACCGTGCGGATCCCACTTGGTCCAGTCGATGGCGTGGCCGGATGCTGACACCTGCACAAGGGCGTTCGCAAGATCAAACAGCCCGCCCCGCTTGCCGCTCGACGAATCGACGGCCACCGCGCGGAATTCGCGCCCCGACAGGATCGAACCGACCAACCCGGTCAACACGCCGCCGGGGCCGACTTCGACGAACGTCCGCACGCCATCAGCATACATCTGTTCGACTTCTCGCACGAAATTGACGGGCCTCGCGAGCTGAGCCGCCAGCAAATCGCGGGCGGATCCGGGATCGGACGGATACTGTGCCGCCGTCGTGTTCGCGTAGACCGGCATCTGTGACGGAGCGAACTCGATGCCATCAAGCTCGGGACGGAACGCGCGGCTCGCGCTGGCCACGAGCGGACTATGAAAGGCCGCTGCTACCTGTAACTTTTTTCCTCGCATGTTGCGTTGAGTAAACAGAGCCGTCGCTCGGTCGATCTCGGGCAGACGACCGGACAACACCACCTGATTCGGACTGTTGTAGTTGGCCACGACCAGATCGACGGCCAGCTCCTTAATCGCCGCCTCAACCTGCGTGAGCGGCGCGCCGATGGCCAGCATCCCGCCATCCACCTCTTGAGCTTCTGCCATCAACCGCCCGCGCAGCATCGATAACCGATAGAGTTCCGCCGGAGCGAACCGCCGCGACGCACAGAGCGCTGTCAGTTCCCCGTAACTATGTCCTGCCGCCGCCTCAGCTCGAACTCCGAATTGTTCGAGAACGGCCAGCGCCCCGAGGCTCACTGCGCCAATCGCCGGCTGAGCAATCTGAGTCGCCCGCAGTTCGGAGTCTCCTTTGGCGCGCGCTTCGTCGGTCCACGAGGGCATTGGGTAGATGAAGTCGCTCAACCTGGAGGATGGGCACTCCTGCCCGTCCGCTCTTGTTCTTCCTTCGTGTGACGACCCCGTCTCCAAGAATGAAGACGGACGGGCAGGAGTGCCCATCCTACAAGCCTCGCGATACGAGGCTTCGTAGACTTCGTTCGCTTCGCTGAGAACGTCGTTCATCATTGGGAACCGACACGCCAACTCACGCAACATGCCGACGTACTGAGACCCCTGTCCGGGGAAGAGGACTCCCAGCGCACCGGCCCGCGCACCGCGACCGTAGTACACACCATCGGGCGTCGACCACGAGGCTCGATCGGCGTACTTGTCGAGCATCGTCAGAGCGCCTTCAACCAGCTTCGCGAGGTCAGTCTTGTCCCGCTCGACGACGAAGACCAAGCGGTGCGGATGTTCAACGCAGAACGAGGCCCGACTCGCGTGAGCCGCCTTGCGCACGGACCCCCAATCCACATCGTTACTCACTGCGGCGGAAAGACTCTTCGGCTGACGGCTGTCGGCTGATCGGCTGTCAGCCGTTTTCATCTCTTTCCATCCGCGAACGCTCTCCGCCAACTCATTCAACGACAGCGCCGACAGCGCCACCACCTGCACATCGCCGTCCCATTCCGGTTCGTCGAACGACTGCGGTGACTCTTCGAGGACGCAGTGAAAATTGCTCCCACCAAAACCGAAGGCACTCACGGCGGCGCGGCGCGGATGTCCGACGGGCTTCACCCACGGACGGGCTTCGGTATTGACGTAGAACGGAGATCCCTCGGCCAACAGTACGGCGGGCGGTTGGCTGACCTTGATCGTCGGCGGCAGGACTTTGTGTTGCAGAGCGAGGATCGCCTTGAGGACTCCCGCCGCACCGGCCGCCGCCTTCGTGTGACCGATCTGCGACTTCACTGATCCGACCGCGCACCAGTTTGACTTGGGAGAGCCATGCGACCGCTGACCGGCGGCTTGATAAACCTGCATCAAACCGGAGACCTCGGTCGCGTCGCCCACCTTGGTTCCGGTGCCGTGCGCTTCGACGAGTTCGATCGTGTCAGGTGAGACTCCCGCCACGCGATACGCATCTTCGAGGCAGCGAATCTGCCCCTCAGACTTCGGCGCATAGACGGCGTTCCCCGCACCGTCGCTCGACGTGCCGATCCCTTTGATCACCGCATAGATTTTGTCGCCGTCCCGCTCGGCATCGGCGAGCCGCTTCAACACGACCATGCCCACGCCTTCGCCCAGAATCGTCCCGCTGGCGTCTTCCGAGAACGGCTTCGCATCGCCGGTGGGCGACAGCGCGGGTGTCTTGCTGAAGCACATGAACATAAAGATGTCGTTGAACGTGTCGATGCCGCCCGTCACGACCATGTCGCTGCGCCCGGTCCACAGTTCCAGCGCGGCCAAGTGCATCGCGCTGAGGCTACTCGCGCAGGCCGCGTCCACCACACAGTTGGTCCCGTGCAGATCGAGCCGGTTCGCAATCCGTCCCGCCACGACATTTCCCAGCAGCCCAGGAAACGAATTCTCCTGCCACGGGACGTAACTCTCCGAGATGCGATTCACGACATCTTCGGCCACGTCATCGGGAACGCCCGCATCCTTCAGAGCCTTCCGCCACTTCGGATGCCCGAGCCGCGCTCCCAACGGGATGACCATCTCCAACGTCCCGGTCACTCCCAAGATGCAGCCGACGCGCGACCGATCGAACGTTCGCCCCGCGCCATAGCCCGCGTGTTCGAGTGCCCGTTTCGCCCCGACCAGCCCCAGCAACTGAGACGTGTCGATCGCTTCGAGGTTGTTGGGCGAGATGCCGAACTCCAGCGGATCGAACGGCAGCGGCGAGAGGAATCCCCCGCGCCGGGCATACGTCATGTCGGGCGTCTTCGGGTTCGAGTCGAAGTAGTCCTCGGGGTTCCAGTGCGAGTCCGGCACTTCGGTGATCGCATCGACCCCGCGCCGAATGTTCGACCAAAATTCCTCGGCATTCGCCGCCTTGGGAAACAGCGCACTGAGACCGACCACGGCGAGCGGCGGCTGTTGAGGAGAAGCAGATGGAGAGGGCTGTTTGATCGTCATGCAGTCGTTTCAATTCACGGGGAGGTTCGTCGCGGAGAGTTCATATTGAATGCCATTGGTCGGCAATGCAGGAGTTTAATTACGTCTCGATCCCTTTCTCAGCCAACAGTTGCCTGAGTTGTGCAAGTTCCGCCTCGGCGGCATCGGCTCGCCTGCGTTCTGTCTCGGCTTGAAGGTTTTCCGCTTTGGCTCGGCCATAAAGGTGTTCAGCGAAGTCCGATGGCGTCGGGACAACTTGCCCATCTGGTTTGAAGAATCTCAACCAGACTTCGTCGTACCCCTGATGCGGTCCCTTCCAAGTGCCGAGCCACAATTGCAGTTCTTCACACCAAAGCTGGCCCCTCGTGTTGGAAGACAATGGCTCGTACTTTCCGTCGGCCAATCTCCACCCCACCAGTCTCTGCTTGACGGGGTCGTAACAGAAGTAATCGCGCGTACTGAAAATTGTTTCGTAAATGTGCTTCTTGGTAGTCAGGTCCGTCTTCACGGTGGTGGGGGATGTCAATTCGATGATGACATCAGGATGCTTGCCGCCCTCTTGCCAGACGCACCAATACGGACGCATTGGGAGACGATTGACCCCCTTCACCAGAAAGAAATCCGGTCCACCGTAATCCCGGTTGCGGGCCAGTTCCTCCGAGTAATAGATGAACATGTTGCCGCCCGCGTAATAGTCATCCCGGCCCTTGAAGTGCTGGGCGATGGACGCGAGCAACAGATTCATACAACGGACATGCCAGTCGCTCTCCATGGGTTCTCCATCAGATTCGATGAGTTCGACTTTAGGCAGCACATCGGTAATAGATGGCTCCACGAATTGAGACAAATCCTCCTTCGACAACTCTTCAGCCCGATGCGTGGACAGGAAATCAAAGGCATCGGGTGTCGCATCGCGGGTAATCGTGAGTGTTGTCATGGAACCACCTTGAAAGGGCTGGAAGCGAGTTTCATCAGACAATCTCGTTCACTTGCCGGGGCACGATTCTGGCCGCGTCGCTTGGCACCGGGAAGCCTTGGCTGCGGAGTGAGTTCACGCGCTGCATGACGGCGGCACCGTGGAGCAGGTTGTACGCGACGGTCGCCACGCGGCGGTGTTGCGGTTGGGCGAGGAACGTTCCCTTCGTCCATTCGTTGAAGGCTCCCATCGCGGGGCCGCACCAGATTTGATAGTCGAGGCGGCGTGAAGGCTCGCCGCTGTTGGCCCATCTTGAGGACTGACCCAAGTACCAGCGAAAGACCAGCGCCATCTGGTGCTTAGGATCACGCTGCCCCTTCTCAATCTGAGCCGGGTCGCGCGTCGAGAAGTAATCGACCGTCTGTTGCCAGACCTCATCGAGCGACACGCGGAACAGATTCTTCTCCAGCCAGTCTCGTTCGGCGGCCGGGATGTCGGCGAGGCCCTTGTACGCACGATAGGTCTCGTACAGCTTGGCCGCTCGCATTGGAAACATCGTGCCGCGCTTGAGGACTTGGACCTTCACGCCCATCTCGAACATGTCGGCGCACGGGCACATCGTGACATCGGCCTGTTCGGCTTCGGCCAGCATCTGTCTCACCGCGTCACACGTTCCCGATTCGACGCACGCCTGCTGGACGGAACCGACCAGAATGTAAGCCGCTCCCATCGCGAAGGCCGCCGCTGCGGACGCAGGGGTCGAGATGCCGCCCGCCGCGCCGACTCGCAACGGTTGAGCGAACCGATACTGCGCCATCGCACGGTCGCGCAGGGCGAGGATCGTGGGGAGCAGCGTCAGCGCGGGACGGTTGTCGGTGTGGCCGCCCGAATCGGCCTCGGCCGTGATGTCCTGCGCCACCGGCACCGACTCAGCCATCACGGCCTGTTCGTGCGTGATCGCTCCCTGTTCGACCAGCTGCGCGAGCATCTTCGCGGGAGCAGGAGCAAAGAACTTCGAGCCAACTTCAATCCGGCTCACCTTCGCGATGATTCGGTTTGGCGTGACGACATGGCCCGCCGCGTCACGATGAATCCCATGCAAGCGGTATCGCACGACATGCGGCGTCAGGTCGAGATAGGCCGACGCTTCGACAAGGCTCACTCCGCGCCGCAGATACAGATCGACGATCGCCTTCTCCAACGATTGTTCGTTGGGGCTGTGGATGAGATTGAAGCCGGGCTGAGGGACGAGGGCTGAGGGGCGAGGGACAGAAACCGAGTTCGCCGCATGTCCGACTTCCGTCGCTTGCCCCTCAGCCCTCGCCCCTCGCCCCTTCATCAGCCGCTCAATCGCGGCTTCCACGCGCGACGGACTCAGCCCAGCGGCACCGAAGAAGCCGAGCATCCCGTGTTGGGCCATCACTTCCACGATCGCCTCCGATCCGATCCCGGCGGCCATCGCGCCGGAGACGTAGGCGTAACGCAGACCGTGATCGGCGCGAAAGGACTCGTCGCCAAGTCGCTCGGTGCTGGCGGGCGGTACGAAGCCAACGATGGGATACGGATGCGAGTCACTTGGCGGCGTACCGATCTGTCCCGATCCCCCCCGTCCCAACGCCAGTCCCTGCGTCGTGTTGACGATCATCAACGGAGCGGCGATGTCGTGCAGGCTCTCGGAAATGGAGGCGGCATCGAGCGCGAGCGCCCCGCCTGTCGAAGACCATGCGCCGAGGATGTTCTGATTCGAGGATGACATAAGGCGGCGCAGTCTCGGTGTGGGCGGGTGGAATGTGGAAGAGCAAGGCCGAAGCTCTCTCACCCTAGGAAACTTGGTGTTGGGAAATTGTGGTGAATGAGTCAAGCCTGGAAAGCGATTGCAAATTTCTAATTGATCATTGCAAATTGCCTAATGAAATCCCTGCGGCGAGCGGAGGTCTTCCTCTCCTCTAATTTGCATTTAGAAATTAGCAATTATCAATTTGCAATGGCCTTCTCAGGTCGGTCTGAGGCGGAGCCTCGTTAGCCCTCTTCCCGCAGAGCCGGGGCGAGGGGACAGCAGAAGACGGAACCGACCGTCTTCAAGGGGCGGCAGTATAAAAGTCACCTCCCCCGGTTGCACGCGGCAGTCGAAAGGAAGTGGCCGTGCGAGACGGACATACCGGAGAGGCTGGATCAGTTGTGCAGGTTCGTTGACGAAAGGCCACACGTTGACAGCCTTCTGTGACCCTCTTAGCCTGCCTCGCGTGTTTCCCCCTTTTGCTCTGGGCTTTCGCCGCGTCTTGTCGAGGAGAATTCTGATGAACAGTCCGTCGATCCGCCGTCGTTCATGGTCAGGGTGGCCGGTGTCGCTGTTTTGCTGCGGTGTTCTCATCGTCGGTGTGGTGTCCAGTCGGACACTGGCTCAGGAGAAACCCAAGTTCGATCCGCGAGGGCCAGAAGAAGTTCTGCCGCCATTTCTCCAGCGTCTTCCCATTCGGAACGGAGGGGCGCTCATCCACGAGGCTAACAGCCTGTTGAAAAACGTTTATCGGGAGGGCGAGGCTCCTGCCGAGCCGCAAGAAACAAGTGACTTTCCACACGTCACCGGCTCGGCGGGAGCCTCGCCGTCCCTTTTTCAACAGGCTGCTAAGCCATCGGGAGCGGAGACGTTGCTCACTGCACAAGCTCCTTCCGCTGATCCGACCGATGCCATCACACCCGCGACCAAGCCCACTGCCCCTCCCGAGTTCCTGCCGCGACTTTCTCTCTCCGAGGAGCGGATCCAGAGTTCACTCAACGATTCGGCTGAAGTCGCCTTCACGGATACTCCGTTAGAAGAGGCACTCAAATATCTCGAAGACTTGCACAGCGTCGAAATCTGGCTCGACAAAGAGACGCTCGCCGCACAGCAGATCAACACCGACCAACCGGTGAACCTCCAAATTTCGGGAGTCTCGGTCCAGAGCGCACTCCATCTGATGTTGGAACCGCTTTCGCTGTCGCTCGTGATAGAAGACGAAGTATTGAAGATCACAACCAAAGCGCGAGCAGACAAGGCGATCATCACGCGGACGTATCCTGTGAGTGACCTCTTCTCGACGCGCGAAGAAGCGGAAGAGTTGGTCGAGTCACTCAGTTGCGGCCTCGGCTTGGTGCAGAAGAGCAAAGAGGGACCGAAGTCGCTCGCCGTGTCGGTCCCCTCGGCGGCGATCATTGCTCGGATCAGCCGTTCGCAGCAGGACCAGTTGCTGCAACTGCTGCGCGATCTGCGCGAGGCGAAGTCGCTCGTGCCTAAGCGACCTGTGACGGCGGGTGAGACGCCTCGAAATGGAGTCCGCGCGAGTGATGGTCTTGGCAGTCCCAAGAATCCCGACGCCAAGCTCGATGAGTTCTCGCCGGGCTCGTTGCAGCCCGCGTTGGCTCCCGATGACTTCCATCCGCGGCCGCGACTACGCGATTTTCCTCCCGACTACAGCCCCGACCCCAGTTTTGAAACACCTCGCAAGCAACCCACTCCACCCGTGAAACCGGAAACCAAAAAGCAAATCTGAACGCTGGATCACAGAACAAGTCGTTTAACCGCGTGGGCGGAAATGAGACATCTGAGCGGGGCGGCGTCAGCCCCCCGGTTCTTCCCAAGAGGGCTTACGCCCAAGAACCAGGGGGCTGACGCCGCCCCGCTCAGATGTCTCACATTGTGCCGCGTGAGGTATGAACAACATCTCTCCTATTTCCTCGACTCACACAGAACGGATTCGCCCATGATCGTTGACAAGATTGAGAACCACGCCAAGTACGCGCACCTGCCCGCCGCGATCGTGCGCGCGATCGAATACGTCGGCAGCACCGACTTCACTCATGTGGAGAGCGGCCAGTACGAACTCGATGGCAAGAAGATGGTGAGCATCGTCAATCGCTATCGCACCAAGTTGGCCGACCAAGCCGTGTGGGAGTCGCATCGCAAGTACATCGACGTACAGTTCGTCGCGGGCGGTCACGAGCGATTCGGTCACGAACCGATGTCGAGCGGCCTCGCCGTCACCACGCCCTACAACGAGCAGAAGGACGTGATGCTCTACGAACCGGGTCTCGCCACGTATGACGCTCCCGCCGGGACGTTCATGATCTTCTATCCCGACGACATCCACGCCCCGAGCCTTGCTTGCGGAGTCCCTCCCACGCCCAGCGATGTCGTGAAGGTCGTGGTCAAAGTGGCGGTTGAGGAGAATTGAGGATCGGCGAAATGGGAGGGCCATAGCCTTGTTGGGCTGCGAAATCTGTAGGGTGGGACCAGCGGCGCTTCGCCGCGCCGGCCCACCATAATTTCTCGACAGTGATCCAGATGGTGGGCCGGCGCTCGAAGCGAGCTGGTCCCACCCTACACTGAAAAGGCGCTGGCCTTGGGCGAAATGGGACGTGACTTGTCGATGCGCGCGGTGAATCGCAGGCTATTGTCACACAGTTCGATGTCCGTCATCAGAAAGAATCCCCTGCATGTCGTCAGAGCCTCCTGTTTCTCAAGCCTCCGCACCGGATGACGATCACGATGAGTACGCCGACAAGGAGACGTATCGGCTCTCGTCACCCAACCCGATGGGAGACGGGACGGTCGAATCGCCCACGTTTTCGCTCACGAAGAAGTTCGTGAAGCAGCCGCCCGTGCGATCGAAGTCAGTCGCGGTTTCCGATGTCTGGGCCTTGTGGGGCTACAACTTTCTCGTCTTCGTGACGAGTGTCTGCGTGATGATGCTCGAGCTGACGGCCTCGCGGCTCATCAGCAAGACGGTGGGGTCATCGCTCTACACATGGACCTCGGTGATCGGCGTGGTCCTGGCGGGGATCACGCTGGGGAATTGGCTGGGGGGCTGGCTGGCGGATCGCTATGACCGAGGCCGCTCACTGGCGTGGATGTATCTGTTGGGGAGCGTGTCGTGCGCGAGTGTGCTCTGGTTGGATCAACTGATCGCGCCACTCGATCGGCCCGCGATGTTCAGTTGGCCCGCGTGGATTTTGACGGTCGTCGCCTCGATCTTTTTGCTGCCGTCGCTGGCGTTGGGAACCATCTCGCCGTTGGTCGCGAGCATGGCGTTGTCGCGCAGCACGAAGACCGGTTCGACGGTCGGCAACGTCTATGCGTGGGGCGCGTTCGGTTCGATCGTCGGCACGTTTCTGACCGGCTTCTATTTGATCGATGTCTGGGGAACGAGAACCATCATCGGGCTGACGGCGGGAATTCTGGGGCTGCTCGCGGTGATCGTGGTCGGATCGGGGAAGGTCTTCCGCGCGACCGTCGTCTGCGGTTGGCTGCAACTGCTCGGATGGACGGTCCTCGCCGCGACGTGTACTCAGCCGATGTTCGCTTCGGTTGGAACGGCAGTCGGCTCGACGCTGTCCGTCATGGAAGGTCGATCCAAGGCCGCGACGACGCGCGACCGCTGGTCGTCGTTCGGAGGTTCCGTCGGGCTGAAGCTGCATGAACTCGGGCTGCTGCTCAAGCTGCGCGATGACCGTGTCGGCACGTACTACGACGAGAGCAATTACTCGACGATCATCGTCGGTGAGGACTCGGCCGAGGACGGCTCGGCGCTCAAGTATCTGCGGCTCGACAAGCTGATTCACAGCTATTACGACCCCCTCGATCCGACCGCGCTGCACTATGAGTACGAGCAGGTTTACGCCGCCGTGACGAAGGCGACCGCCAAGTCGTTCGTGCAGCCGGTCACGCTGTCGATCAATGGTCTTCCGAAGGAATCGTTCGACGCAAGCAAGCTGCCGAGTGGCGTCGCCTTCGACGAGACGGCCGGTTTGTTGAAGATCGATCATCCCGCGCCAGGTCTCTTCGATGCGCTGCTGGCTCTGTCGCCCGACGCTCTCTATTGGAAGGCGATCACCGCGCTGCACGCCGAAACGAACCAGCCGTTGTGGGGCGGCTTCTCGTCCGTGGAACTCGAACAGTTGCCGCCGGGGGTCACGATTTCGGAAGACCTCGCGCCGACGTTGCGGCACGACGCGACGCTCGGCGTGGTCACGGCCTATCAACCGCTGACGACCGCCACACGCGACAAGCTTCTGCACGCGACGCCGACCGGCGCATGGCATCGCGCGATCGAACAAGCGCGCGGCCAATCGCATCGCGCGACGGCGTTGTTTGTCGGCGGTGGCGGCTACATCTTTCCGAGATGGTTTCTCAAAGAATTTCCCGGCAGCCCGAACATTGAGGTCGCGGAACTCGACCCCGCTGTCTATCGCGCGGTCGTCCAGGAACTCGGTCTGACTGATGCCGAGCAACAGCGGATCGTCACCACGATTGGCGATGCGCGCAATTTCGTCGATGACCGGCTGCGCGAGAACCAGAAGCTCGTCGCGGCGGGAAAGCCCGCCATCCGATACGACTTCATCTACGGCGACGCCTTCAACGACTTCAGCATCCCCGCGCATCTGACTACGCGCGAGTTCCTGCAAGACACGCACGAATTGCTGAGCGACGAAGGGGTCTATCAAGCCAACATCATCGACATTTATCCTCGTACCGAGTTTCCCGGCGAGCCGATGGGTGACGGCGAAGTCGATTTCAAAGGTCCGCTGCCGAACGGATTGGCCGGAGCGAAGTGGGATTTCGGTCGGTATGAAAAAGCGGGCCGGGGCTTCGAGCCGCTCGAAGTGAAGTGGCTCCACGGCGAGGACTATCGCCTCCGCTGTGCGAGTGCGATCACGAAGGAGGTTGAGGCTCGACTGACGAGTCTCCGTTTTGCGGAACGCTCGGCCGCGACTAAGCCTGCGAAGCCGCAGTCGATCTTGGCGGAACTCACGCAACCTTCCGCTCCGAAATCCAACGACGAACTGTTTGGTTTGTCATCAACCGTGCCGATCGACAACGGCGAGGCGGCGTGGCGAACCGCCCTCTCACAACTGGCGACTCAATCGCGTCGTCGGAAGGCGTTTGAGGGAACAATTCCCGCGAAGCTCAATGCGAACGGCGAAGTGCTGGAAGCGTGGATTCCAAGCGACGCACCGTTCGAATTTCTCGAAGTAATGAGGCTCGACCGCGACCACCGTGTTCTCGGGTTTCGAGGGATCGTGTCGGACGAGATGCAGCAGCAACTGATGGACCTCGCACCGCAAGATGTCGCTTGGACGAAGGCCGTCGCAGCAGCAGCCAAGAAGACGCGCGCACCCGGCGCGGGGCGGTTCCTCGGTCGCTATGTCGCCACGGCCGCGAAGGTCTTCCCGAACATCTATGTCTTCAGCACGTCGAACGTTCAGCCCGACAGCGACCGAGATACGTTCGTGATGGTCTGCTCCCGCAGGCCGCTCGATCTGACTCATCTGGCCGACACGGGTGACTGGACCGGCCAGCCGTTCGCCGCGATGGAAACGCTGCCGGGTAAAGCGACCGCCCAACTCAGGGGGCAGATGAGCGCGGTCCTCGCACTGTCCGAAGGTCTGCTTTTGACCGACGACTTCGCACCGGTGGACAACCTGCTGCGGCCGGTGTTCGCCGATCAAGAGTGAGGACACACTTGGCAAATGGTTTCCCCGGCACACCAACCGGAAGTGTGAACGAGGGTGCCGTGAAGAAATGTGAACGAGGGTGCCGTGAAGAAATGTGAACGAGCGTGACGTGAAGAAGTGCGCGCGAGGACGAAGCCGATCAAGGCCCTCGTTCACACTTCGGGTTGGTGTGGGTCAGGCAACTCTTGTCACACGCCTGATGCGGTGATGGAGCAACGCTCGGTCACTCATTGCCCGGCACGGAGTTCAATCGGCAGCGATTCGTATAGCCCGAAGAGGTAGAACGAAGCGGTGAGAACGCTGCCGACTGCGGCGAGCACGCAGGTTGTCGCCATCCAACGTGGAGCCGCACCTGTAGCGGCAGTGTTGGGGAGAACTTCCTCGACCTGCTTCAGTCCCAACGACAACCCGTTCGCTTGCTGCTCTTGATAGGTGATGCGGACGATGAAGTCCGCGCCGCGCGTGCGCAGGCAGGCGAGATCATTGATGGCAACTTGAGTCTGCGGGGGAGCGACGACTCCGAAACCGCCGATCGACATCTCGACCAATTGGCACGAGATCGATCGCCGGTTCACGATCAACTCGGCGGTTGAGTCCTCGCCTCCCAGCGGCAATCGGGCGTACTGACGTTGATTGACAGACATAACGTGGCCCACTTCGTTCCGGAGATCGCATCTGACAGTGACCCGTCGAGCCGAGATCGCTCGACACACTCCACCGTCTCACAGCATGTAGCTCACGGAAACAAACAGCGCCGGAGAAATTTGCCCGGTAGCCAGAGTTCGCCGACAGTCGCACCGACATCGGTGAAATCTTTGTCACATCCGGCATTGCGAACGATGCGGAACTAAGGATCTGTCCAAAAATCAACTCCGTGTTTTGTGGAGTCGTAAAAAACTAGCCCGACGCGCGAGCGAGGGCTGGACGTTGATGAGTACGAAGCCCTCGCTCGCGCGTCGGGCTAGTTTTGAAAATGCGGACTAATACTTAGACGAGTTCTAGCAGACCTCCCACGTCGATTGACAATGTCGTCGCGCGAAAAAATTGCCGGATGCAATTCGATCACTCGACGCACCCGGCAATTCTGTCAACTTGAGAACGGGGCAGCCCGTATCAATCGATCGGCACTTCAAAAGAACCTGGGGACGTTGGCGTTGTAGAAGTCGGCTTCGAGGTACTCGAGCGCCAGCGCGAAGTTCAGAATGTCGATGTCGTTGTCATCCGAGCGAGTCGTGCTAAACGTGAGTGGCGGGCCACCGTTCAGATTGACGACGAATGGGGAGACCGCCGCCACCACGGCATCGACACCGATGGGTGCTTCAAAGTCGGCATTCGACTGCGTGATGGGCAAGTTGAGTGCGGCATTGATGAACCCGGAATGGCGCGACTCGACGGAACCGATCGAACCGGCTGCGGCGAGGTAGGCCGGATCGTTGATGGCCGGTGCGGCGGCGAGGTACGCCCCGGCACCCGTGTTTTCGAATGCACGTGCCAGCGTCGCGAAGGCTTTCAGGTTTCGCTGTGCGAGCCTGACGAAGGTCGGCTTGGGACGCGCGAGGTTTCCCAATGCGGCCTCAAGGAACATTACGTGCGCATTCTCGTGCTTCTGAATCGATTGAAATGCCTGCTTCAAGTACGCGTTGTTCAGATTGCCAAACACCAACCGCTGTTGAGCGATCCGTGCCACCTCGGATATCGAAGAAGACTCAGCGGCCGCCGCGACTCCACCACAACCCATTCCCGCGAGGACGGCCGCTCCCAACCCTGATGCGGATGACAAGAATGACCGCCGCGATGGCTGGCCAACATCACTTCGCTGGCCAACATCGGGAGGACTCATTTCTCTTAACTCTTCACGATTGTCGTAACGCATTTTTCAAAGCTCCCTACAAAGTACGAAAAGGAAACGATCCGCTTGGGCACCTTTGGCTCTGGCACAACAAGCCCGCCGGTGCATCGTCAACTCGGCACAAAGAAATCCGAGCAGGACCAGACGATGCACCGGCAGGCGAAAAAAGTTGTTGAAGCACAGCGGCATCGCGACACCTGAAACGGTGTTGCCATGAGTTACGAATTTCTCGGAAGGGCGGATTCAGAATTCTGGCAGGTTCCGGAGAATTTCAGCGGCGCGAGAGAAGACCGCGCACTAGCGCGCCGCCTGTGGCTCCAGCGAGGACAGAACCAGACAGACACAACCCGTACGGGTCGTCAGTGCTTCGTGGTGGGTTCCGGCTGCGGAACGGATGTAATCGCCGGGACCGAGAGTCAGGTCGCCATCGATCATATCACCCGAAAGAACCAGACATTCTTCGTCGCCCGAGTGCGGATGAGCTGGGAAACGACAACCCGGCTCGATCTTCATCAATGTGGTCATTCGACCTCGCTTGCGGTCGGCATTCAGAACGCGAATGCTGGCACCGGACGCTCCTGCCGAGCGCCATCCGGAGCCGTCTGCGCGATGCACGATTCGAGGCGGCGGAGTTCTGTCCGAGACTCGAACGGTGGGCGGCATCACCTGTAAATTGACCTCTTCGGAACCGAGTCGCGTCAGCAGCGCCGCCTTGATACGTGGGTCGGGAGCGGCCGGCTCCAGAGCGGTGCCGAGTGCTGCCACGACGACATCCCAACTTCGCACCGCCTCCCACAACGGCTCATCGCCGTCGTTCAGTCGCTGCTCGACTTCAGATCGTTCCGCGTGCGTGAGCGCGCCAGCAGCGTAAAGCGCAGCCAACTCTTCCAACGCCGCTTCAATGACAGGGGAACTCGTCAAATGTGGTGGCCCAGCATTGTGAGAAAACTCAGTACCGTGAGAAATATCCGCGTCATGAGAATTCGATGTCATGCTTGCACTTCCTTGGTGAGTCCACCGAGCAGATCTCGCAGCTTCAGCAGACCCTGACGAATCCGCGTCTTGGCCGTGCCCAATGGAATCGACAACTCGTCGGCAATTTGTTGATGCGACAACCCGCTGTAGTAAGCGAGCTGAATGGCACGACGCTGGTCTTCATTCAGGCACATCAGCGCAGTTCTCACTCTATCTCCCAGCTCGATAGTCTCCAGATTGGCTGAGGGACTCTGATCGTTGGACGGCTCCGTGGTGATTTCTGGCATGGCTGACCGGCCTCGCCGACGCAAGGCGTCGATCGCACGCGATCTGGCGATCAGCAGTAGCCACGCCACGGGATCGGCTCGATTCTGGTCGTAGCTGGCCGCAGTTCGCCAGACCTGCCAGAACGTTTCTTGAAGCACATCATCCGCGTCCCGCCGATCCCGCAACAATCGAATCAACAACGCCAACACTCGACCAGAATACAGGTCGTACAGCTCCCCAAACGCGAGCTTCTCGCCCGCGCCGACTCGAACCAGCAACTGTTGGTCTGCTGCTCGCATCATCACTGTGCTATCAGGCGTGTCGAAGTTATCAGGCGTGTCGAATGCATCTGCTCACCGATCAAGCGACCCCCGGAGTCGTAATTGTTGATCTGGCCGGACTAGGAAGCCCGGTCGAACCGAAACTCGGCCGCGTTGTTCTACTCGATGGACTACGCACCAGCGTGCGAATTGGATTCTTTCTTTGAATACGGCCATCATTTTCAGATCGCTGTAAAGAACATCCATCCGATCGCGACCAGTACAGTTCAACTTGGTAATCCTCGTGCGGTGAGTCGGGCCACCAGCGTTCGACGTGGCCGCGGATGTAGCCCAGAAACGAAACAGCCCCTGACAAGTCCAAGGGCTGGGTGTTGAGGGATCATGTCGGACGAAGTCCCTCGGTTGCTCGACGGCATCGGGTGAAGTGGCGACCCCCGTTGGAATGACTACCTTGAGTAGTACAACCCGAAGCCCGATCCGCCGCCGTACCCGATCCCACCGTAAGGCGAGCCATAGCCACCGTACCCGCCGCCGTAGCTGCTGTAAGGGCCGCCACTGTAGCCGCCATACCCACCATACGCCGGACCTGAGTATCCGTGCTGATGGCAACTCGATTGGGGATAGCCGTAGCTCGGGACCACGACCACTTGTGGCCGATAGACTTGGACTTGGGAATATCCGCCGTAGGAATAATGGGAGTGATGATGGTGATGTCCTCCATACCCGCCGTGGTGGTCATACGCCGAGGCCGATCCCGCAGCGAGACCCAGCCATCCGAACAGTGCCACCGAACTCAACAACGCGTTTCGCAACATGATGCCCTCGACTTTCTGTTTGGTGAACGCCCTCGATTCTTCCTCGGGCTGACGAGGCAGAGTTATCGCAGTGAGCGTGCCAAACGTGGGCGAACTTTGCCGACTCGCTGATTGTCCGACGAACGAGAGAACTCCGTCCCGCATCGCATTCTCTCATCGGAGCCTATTGCACCTCGTACTACTCACGTTTGGTTTCTTCGCGCGGCGCGCCGATTTTGAACAGAAGCAAACGAAGGAAACGAAGGGCGGAGCGATCCCGCAGAGTCAGACGGTATTGCCGAAGTCACGCGACTGCTGGACCTTTGTTACCTTCGTTTCCTTCTGTTCCAGTTTTGGTTGCGGCCGAAGACCGCGCTGGGTTATTCCGCAGGGTATGCCTCTGGCTTGCCGGCGTTCTTGCAGAAGTGACGTGTTGCTTCTGAAGTACGGGCAAGCCGGAGGCATACCCGACATTGAGCTGATGCCGTGTTGATCAAGGCGTCGTCGATTTGAATCAACTCGTCATCACTTCGCGCGAGAGCCGGACCCTGATCCCGACTCGACCAAGCGGCTTACCCGCACTTCGCGCCGTTGCGGCTTTGGACTAGAACGCGACCGCCCCTCACTCGTGGAGTGTCGCTCATGTCGAACCCTTCGTTCCCGTACAGCATCCGTGAGAGTTCGCGCGCGCGGTATCTGCGGTTTCGCGTGACGCTCGACAAGGGACTCGAAGTCGTCGTGCCGCGCGGCTACGACCGGCGGCGCATCCCCGAGCTGTTGCAGACCAATCACGACTGGGTTCACCACGCGTTGCGTCGCGTCGATGAAGCCCGCTCAAAACAGGCGGCTCACGCTGCGCGAACTGTCCCCACCCAGATCGCCCTGCCAAGCGTCGGTCGTGTCTGGAACATCGAACTCGTTCCAACACAGGCGCGCTCCCTGAGCATCGTCGAGTTGGCTTCCGACCGACTGCAACTGCGCGGCGATGTCGAGAACATCGACCTCTGTGACTCAGCCCTGCAACGCTGGTTGCTGCGTCAGGCCCATGATGTCCTGACGCCACTGCTGGCTGCTGCAAGTCACGAAACGGGGATCCCTTACGCTCGGATGGCTCTGAGAAAGCAGAAGACACGCTGGGGAAGTTGCTCGTCCCTCGGCACGATCAGCCTGAACATCAAGCTGCTATTCGTCGATCCCGACCTCGTGCGTTACATCCTGATCCACGAGCTATGCCACGTCCGCCACATGGACCACTCGAAGCGGTTCTGGAAGCTCGTCTCGGCGTACTACGCTCCCTACAAGGAGGCTCACCGCCGCTTGAAGGATGCGTGGCGGAAGATGCCCCGTTGGGTGGCGTGAGCCGAATGAAAGTGGCCGCGCGAATTGAGGGGAGCGCGAATGAAAGGCTCGGCCAGCATTGGTCGCCATACTCTTCATTCGCGCTCGCCTCAATTCGCGCGGCCTGACTCGGCACGCTGGCCTCGCGCATTCGACGCGACGACTTGCGAATCGGCACATCGCGCTTTGATCGACACCTCCGTCACCGAGGCTGCGCAATCGAAAGAGCCGCCGCTATACTCCCGCCCCTCGTTGGGTGGTCTCGCCCAGAATCATGGAACTGCCTCTTGTCGAAGGGTGATGGAAGATGATCTGGGCGGTTTTCGTGCTGCTGGTGCTGTTGATTCTGGCGTTCGATCTCGGGCTGTTTTCGCGCGGCGAACGGAAGGCTCTGACTGCGCGGGCGGCTCTCATCCGCACGGGCATCTACTTCTGCTTGGCGATGCTCTTCACGGTGTTCGTTTACTTCGCCTACGACAACCACTGGTTTGGACTCGGCATTTATTCCGAGACCCGCTTGGCGGCGGAGGCGGCTCACGAGGGCGGTGTTCACGGGGGGGGGGCGGCGCAGGGCGGCGGCGCAGCTCAGGCGGCGGGCCTGCTGCCGAAGAGCGGTTGGGAAGCGGCCGTGATGTTCTTCATGGGCTACATCCTCGAACAGTCGCTCAGCGTGGACAACATCTTCGTGATCGCGCTGGTGCTCGGGTACTTCCAAGTCCCGGCGGCCTATCAGCATCGCGTTCTGTTGTGGGGCATCCTCGGCGCACTCGTCATGCGCGGCGTGATGATCGGCATCGGGGTCGAGTTGATTCACCGCTTCGCTTGGATGACCTACGTCTTCGGTCTGTTTCTGCTCGCGACGGCGATCAAGATGTTGTTCGCCGGGGATGAAGAAATGGACTTCGAGAACAGCCGGATGATTCGCCTGGCGCGGCGGTTCTTCCGCCTGCATCCCAGCTTCGTCCAAGACCGCTTCTTCACCGTGATCGACGGCAAGCGCGCGATGACGCCGTTGTTCCTCGCCCTGGTCATTGTCGAGACCACCGACCTTGTTTTCGCCGTCGATTCGATCCCGGCGGTCATCGGCCTGACCCATGATCCGTTTCTCGTCTTCACGTCGAACGTGTTCGCGATCCTCGGACTGAGAAGCCTCTACTTCGCGCTGGCCGATCTGCTTGGCCGGTTCCATTATTTGAAGTACTCGCTCGTGGCGATCCTCGCACTGGTCGGCATCAAGATGCTGATCCACGACTTCCTGCCGCACGACAAGACCAGCGAGATCACGCTCATCTCACTCGCCGTGATCGCGGTCGCGCTGGCGATCGGGATTGGCGTCTCACTGGCGATCCCCGAGCGCGTCAAGAAGCCCGAAGAAGGCGAACCGGCGTGAGCCGAAGTCCGGCTTAGCTTTGTTAGCCGGACTTCTCTCCGAGTCTTCGTGAGTACGCCCTCTGCATCGAAGTCCGGCTTTCAGAAAAGCCGGACTTCAGCCGCTCGCGGACTGCGTCTCATCAGTAGTGTGGCGGCTGCTCTTCCCCTGGATCGCGCACCTCCGACGATTCTCCCAGCGAGACCATGCGCCGTTCCAATCGTGTGATCTCCTGACGATGCCCGTGCAACTCCCCGTGCAGGCTCAGCAGCGCCTGGTGCATCTGTTCGAGATCGTGCTGCGTGTGAGCCAGCGCCGTTTCGAGGCGGATCAATCTCTCTTCGGTCGCGGTCGTCGAGCATTCCGTCATCGTGGTGGCGTGTCCGTTTGAAGTGTGGCTTGCGATGTTCGCCGGCATGTTATCGAATGGCCCGCGAGGAAGCTCAACCGAGCCTCGACTCTCACCGCACGTCTGAACCCTCGCGGTTCCGGGGCGATCCCATGAATCAACCTCGCTCAAACGCACGCATCCCCACCTTCTTCCCGAGCGGGGCGGCGTCAGCCCAATGGCACTCACTTTGGGAAAATATCCTGAGCGGCACGGCGCTAGCCGCCGGTTTCTTAGTTGGAAAAG
>JAYTGQ010000626.1:0-1503 GCA_043733345.1 Schlesneria sp. | reverse complement strand
CCCCGGTTGCGGCGAATTTCAACCGGGGCTAGCGCCCGGCGGCTCATTCGCCACGAGAATCAACACGGATGGCGGAGAGCCTGTTTTACGACGGGCCTTCAAACCCGCGACGACTGCACCAAGGAACTCTCATGTCGATGCGACTGTTCTCTCTAACTGCGCTGATTGCATTGATGGAGCTGACCGCGATTGCCGCCGAGCCAAGGTTGATCGGCCAGACGGCGATTCCCGGCACGGCGACCGATCTCTCGCAGCTCGCAGGGCAACTCGAAGACGGGTCGCCCGCGAATCGCTTGGGAGGCTACGGTTCCGGCATTGCTTGGCTCGGCAAGGGGACGCGCTATGCGATGATCTCGGATCGAGGTCCGGGTGATGGAGCCACTTCGTACCGCTGCCGATTCCATCTGTTTGACATCGTGATTGATGAGCAGTCGGCTCAGGCCGTAAAGGCGACGCTGCGCGAGACCGTGCTGCTGACTCACCGATCCGGACAGCCCTTGATCGGATCATCGGCAGCCTTCGCGTCGGCGAGATTAGTTCAAGGTTTGCGGTTTGATCCGGAGGCGATTCGCGCTAGTGGGCGTGGCTCGTTCTTGATGGCCGATGAGTATGGCCCGTCGATTTTTGAGTTCGATGCGCACGGCAAACAGATCGGTGAGCTGCCGATTCCCGCTCGTTATGGCATCTCGAAGCCAGCGGCCAATCCGGATGAAGAACTTCCTCCCGCAAACACTTCGGGACGATATCCCAACAAGGGGATGGAGTGCCTCGCGATCTCGGCCGATGGAGCAACATTGTTTGGCCTCATGCAGGGGCCGCTCTTTCAGGATGGTGCTCTCGACGCCAACAACAAGCGTGTCGGCACGAACTTGCGGCTGCTGGAGATTCAACGTCGCACCGGCGTCACGCGCGAGTTCGTCTATCGGCTCGAACACGCCGACAATGGTTGCAGTGAAATCGAAGCCATCGCTCCGGGACGCTTGCTCGTGATCGAACGCGACGGCAAGCCGGGAACGCGGGGCAGCGTCAAGCACATTTATGAGATCGATCTGCGAGCAGCCACCGACATCAGCCGCATTGACTCACTCCCAGCGACGGGGGTGCCAACGGGTCTCCACGCGGTGACCAAGCGGCTGTACATCGACCTGCTCGACCCCAAGTGGAGATTGGTCGGTGAATCGTTCCCGGCGAAAATCGAAGGAATCGCCTTCGGCCCGCGATTGAAAGACGGCTCACGATTGTTGCTCATTACCAGCGACAATGACTTCAAACCGGACGAGCCTTCGTGCGTGTTTGCGTTCGCCGTGCCAGCGGAGTGAGTGGGCTGAGAGCGTCGCCGTGATACTCCGTAGCGAGGCCGGTCTTGCCACGGAGTGCCACGACTACGTTGTGCTTGCCGCTCGCTACGGACTCATACTTCGCGCGGCCGAAACTGAGTCGTTTAACCGCGTGGGCAACGCCCCGCGCGTCGAGCGACATGGAAAGCCGTTTCGCCATTCGACG
>JAYTGQ010000625.1:0-1503 GCA_043733345.1 Schlesneria sp. | reverse complement strand
CACCGAAATAATTCGCACCGACTTGTCCGCGCCCCCTACCGCCACGCGCTCGGAATCCGGGGTAGGCGTCCATCCTACGTTGCGGGTATGAGAATACTTGCCGCTCGCCTTATCGCGAATGGGATGTCTCAGTCAATCAATCAGGATCGGTGGCGATCAACTCCGATCCGTGTTACGAGCAAGTTGAGTAGCCTGTGACTGGCTCAGCCTGTCCGGATTGGCGAACCCTTACTGCACCCACTTCAAACATTCGGGCGACTGAAGCCAAGCGGCCGATCAACCCGGCGTGATAACCGGAACTCGTCCGCCCGCATTTTCAATGTGTGAGTCGGGGGAGTTCGGGCTTGCTTGACGGCGAGGTTCGTGGCGTTAGAATCGCCGCCCGCTCTGCCCGGAATGGTGGTGAGTCACTCATCGATCAACGCTGGTCAGAACAACGAGGGGTCGTAGATCAATTGGTTAGATCGCCAGCTTGTCACGCTGGAGGCTGCGGGTTCGAGTCCCGTCGATCTCGTTTCAGAAGCCTTGCTCGCAAACACTGCGGGCAAGGCTTTTTTGCTTTGATCCATGCGGTTTTCGTGAGTTGCGGTTCTCGCCATTCGTTCATCGGCATCATCTGATGAGATGACAGCAAACGACACAGTTTGCCCCCGTTCGCCAACATTTGGTGCAAACGCTGGTGCAAACTTCCTGACGGAATGTCTTGCGTCAGGCATCGCATCTTGATCGTCCGTCCCCGTCGCTCTCACCATCTGGCGTTCGGTCGATAGCGAGGCGTCGAGGTTGAGTGACGGCAGCGAATCCAACGCCCCTTGAACGTCGAGCAACTTCGGATCGGTGTAGACGTTCATCGTCAGGTCGATGTTGCTGTGACGCATCGCAGCTTGAGCCGTTCGCGGCGTGACTCCCCCCTTGGACAACAGCGTCCCGAATGAATGCCGCAGAGCGTGAACGTCGATGGTTCGTCCTCTCTCGTCGGCCTTGTCGATCCCAGCGGCGAGCAAGTCGCGGTCGAGAATCCTCACCAACCCGGCGGGAACGGTGAACAGCGGTCGCTTGCTGTCACGAATGCCCCTGTCGATGCGTAGCTTGAGCGTTGCCGCGTTTGGAGCGTCAGACAGCCAATCCCTCAGATCGTTCGCCAAGTCGCGCCGTAGAGGGATCGTGGAACCTTGGCGGTTCTTCTCATCGGCCGCGTTCAAAATGACGAACGGCATCGGCCCGTCGAGTTCCAGTTGCCCCACCGTGAGCGATGCAAGTTCCCCTTTGCGAAGCCCCGTCAGAACGAGCGTCTTGTAAATCAACGCCCGCTCCCGCCCGAGCCGTTCCAGCTTCTCGACGAAATCGGGATTGTCGGCCAGCCGTTCCCGTGCCCGCTCGACTGCCGGTTGCAGTCCGTTCAGCGTCAACGCGGCTTTCGTCCAACTCGACCGCTTGCGGCGTTTGCCGGTCGCTTCGGTCTCATCCTCATCCACGGGGACGGCTTCCCGGCCGAACTCGGCG
>JAYTGQ010000624.1:0-1503 GCA_043733345.1 Schlesneria sp. | reverse complement strand
CAACGGCAACTCGGGGACGGAGATTTCTGTCAGCCGCGACGTGTCAGGAGTCGCAGCCGCCACGGCGACTTGCTGGTCCTCGACGAATCCCAGCAACTCGCCCGTTTCTGAGTCCCACCGTGCAACTCGCCCCTGCCAATCGCCACTGAACAGTGAACGGCCATCGTGACCAAACGTCACCGCCGCAGTGGGCTGATTCCGATTCATCGACGTTTGTTCGGTCCAATCAGACGTTCTCCAGACGACGATGCGGCCCGCATCCGGTACGGCTGCCGTTCCCGTGGCGACGACCAGTCGGCTGCCGTCGGATGAGAACCGAAGAGAACTTACGGGAGCGGCTTCGCGCGTGAGGTCTCTGGCAACGCTCAGCGAACCGTCCTGCCAGAGTCTCACGACTCCGGCTTGATCGCCGCTCGCAACGCAATGTGCGTCGGGCGACAGGGCAACGGAATTGATCGGGCTGTTCGAGCCTTGCCACGCCTTTCGCTCGGTGAACTCCGGGGCATTCCAGATTCGGACGACTCCATCGCGACTGCCGGTGACGAATGAATCTCCATTCTCGGCGAACGTGGCGGTGATGATGTGCTGCGGTGTCAGGTCGATCGCGCGTTCCTGCTCTCGGTCAACGACCCATTGCCGCGTCGCACCAATGAACACGACGAACCGTTGGTTGGCTGATGAGATCGCCAGTTCTCCGGTTGCGGTTCGCGACGGCAATCGCGCGGCGCGAGTGGTTGGCACGTCGAGAGACTCCGCCGATTCGGGTGACACCTCCGGGGGAGCGGAGGACTCCAGCACTCCGCCTCCGTCAAACGGCAAACGCCCGGATGTTGGTTTCGGCAATGAAGTCGTTGGCTGAGCCACCAGCCACGTCGGTTGAAACGGGAGGCAGAGAGCCAAGCCGCAGCAGGCGATTCGCCCAACGCGACTCAAGTCTTGGCGACGCGGGCCGCGCATGATCCACGTCAATCGCTGTCGCAAGAACGGCAATTGCCCCATCCCTGTAGCGAGTGGCGGGACTTTGCAACGTCGCTCGGCCATGAAGTCGATCGTCTCCAAGATGGCTTCCGCATAGCGGCGAGGAGGAACGGCCCCGCGCGTGACCACCCAGGCATCGCAGCACTCTTCTTCAGCCGCTTCGAGGGCGTGACGCGCCCACCACACGACGGGATGCCACCAGAACAGACCGGTTGCAAACAGCGTGAGGAACCGCACCCAGTGATCGCCTCTTTGGAAATGGGCGAGTTCGTGGGCGAGTAACGTCTCACGCGCGGTGGCATCCAATCGTTCGAGCAATGCTGTCGGAAAGATCAGCCGCGTCGAGCGACCGGTGGACCAGAGCATCGGCGACAAGACGCCCGGCATCGACCAGACGAGTGGAACTTGTGAGCAGCCGCAGCGCGTGGCGAGTCGCTGGAGCTGCTCTTGGACATCACGCGGCGCGGGGGTTCCGTGCTGCATTGCCGTTTGAAATCGCAGGCATCTCAAGGTCTGAACTAGAAA
>JAYTGQ010000623.1:0-4575 GCA_043733345.1 Schlesneria sp. | reverse complement strand
CAAACGCCCCGCACTTATGCGTGGAATATTCTTTAGATGTTGCGTCGCTGAATTGTTCAACTTGTGAATGGGACATTTTTTTCCGAACGGGCCATAGTTCCATCGGCATTCGTCGTGTTGAGTGTCTCCTGATGTTTGGTGTTGGGAGTGGAGTCGTACTGCTTGGTCGTGAAATGTCGTTGGAATATCCGCATTGGGTTCGCCTGAAAGTCGCCTTCATCGCTCCGCGTGAAGTCAGCCGAACGCGAGTCCGGGTTGGATTAGCATCATCATCGTTCCACTCCCATTCGGCTGACTTCACGCGGAGCGATGAAGGCGACTTTGGCTGCGGCTTCGCCGCGTCGTTTAACCGCGTGGGCAACGCCCCGCGCGGCGATGGCAGATCAGACTCAAACGTCGCTCGACGCGCGGGGCGTTACCCACGCGGTTAAACGAGACCAATTCCGCGACTCATCATTCTGTGACCCATGATTTTGCCGACATCTTCCAAGTGCGGTGAATGAATCGCCATCGACGAGTCTTGTGGAGAGTTCTCCGCGTGAGCGGGTGGGGATCGAACCCACTTGACCAATGTACTCCCCACGGCATTCGACGGCTGTTTCGTGACTCCTCGATCTCGCGCTTCGCTTACCAACCCGCCGCGTGAGCAAGGACGATCCCACGCTCGACATCCCGACTCCCGCGCTGAACTCTCCGATGTCCTCGCTCACGCGGCGGGTTGGTGTTTTGAACCGACCATGATCGTCCCGGCATTCTCAAAAAGGGCTCTCCGCCATTCCTGTTGAAAATGGTGTCCAGTGAGCGGCAAGGCGCTAGCCGCCGGTGTGATGGAGTTGTGTTTCCAAGCAAAGAACCGGCGGCTAGCGCCTTGCCGCTCAGTCGGCGAATGACAACGTGAGTGCCATTGGGCTAGCGCCGTGCCGCTCACTCAAGCATCCAATACAAATGGCGGAGAGCCTCAAAAAAGCAGGCCGACAAGAGTTGCCGAGACGTTTCGTATGCTCTCCCCGTTGAGCTACGCACCTCTTTCAAAGTACGGCGGGACTCGAACCCGCAACCTGACGATTACATGTAGTCCCGACGGCATTCGGCCTGCCTGTTTTCCTTTCAAACTTCATCCTGCTGACTTCACCCTTGGAACTGTCCCTGCCAGGAGTCGAACCTGGTCTGCGACCTTCGCACGGTCGCGTGCCTCCATCACACTCCAAGGACGCGGGGTTGGGAGTGGAGAGTCGAAAGGTGATGGGCGGCATTTGAGATCGTTTCAACACCAACCCGCAGCGTGAGCGAGGACATCGGGAAATACCGCGCGGGATATCCAGCATGGGATCGTCCTTGCTCACGCGGCGGGTTGGTGTTTGGAAACCTTCCCGTCACTCATGCTCCTCCGCCCATCAACCCTCAACAATCGACCTTCAACCCACCTTCACAACGTCATCCGTTCGATCTCACGGACCCAGTGGTCCGCCGTGAACCGGCTGGCGGCGACATCGGCGATCAGCTTGAAGACCTGATCGCTGAACCCACCGACGTTGATGATGTCGGCGCGTTCCACCGCCTGAGTTGTCTCACACGGCTGCACGTTGATGCAGACCATCTTGGCCTGAGGATTCCGCTGCCGGAACAGGCCCCACTGCGTCATCGTCTCCGTCGCGCTGCCGCCGTACCGGCCGTAGTGCGGCGAGTCGATCCACGATTCATCGTCTGACACGTACACGATCAAATCTCCTGTGGCCTTGCGCCGGTTCAACTCCACCAGCGGAGCACTGCAATTCGTTCCGCCCGCTGGCAACGATGCCAGCTTATGAGCGTTCGTCATCACCGAGTCTCGCGGGTTGAGCGGGCAGTGGGCGACATTGGCCTCGAACGGCAGGACTTCCGCTCGTGGGTTCTTTCGCAGCAAGGCCGCGGCCACCAGAGCCGCCACGTCGATGCACCGCATCTTGGTGGAAGCCCCTTCGCGCACTCCCGTCACCGGCGAACGCATCGACCCCGACACGTCCGGACAAATGTAAACTTTCCCTTCGATGCTCGGCACGTTCTCCATCGCGATCTCCATCGCATCCTGCAATGCCTCACGAATCTCGGCCGGAACCTTCGTGTCAACATTCAAGAACGCGGCCAGAAGCTGGTACGGCAAGACGCGCGACTTGGCGATCTGCGAGCGATCCCGCAGTTGATTGGCCACGACACCGATCATCTCGGGTGCCTCGAAGACACCGTGACGCAGGAACGTGTTCAGGTTCATGCGTGCCGTCTGCCACGAAGCGTTTCGTGCCATCTGGCACCAGTCCTTTCGAGTCAACGGCAGCGCCGTCAACATTGGCATCGGTACGTCCGGCACAGGAACCTTGCCGGGGTTGGTGTTCCTCAAAAACTTCTCGTATTGCTGAACCAACAGCGGCAACGCCTCGCGGTCGTGTTCGCGACCGATCAGGTATCCGAACAGAGCCGCCCGCGTTGGAGTCGCTGGCTTCGGGTGAACAAGCTTGATGACATCCGCCAGCGACGGCGCGTTTCCCACCGAGGCCAAGAACAACTGCTCATCCGTCCGCGACTCGATCCACTGCGCGACGAGCCGCTTTGGCAGCGTCCCCAAACTCTTTCGACCGACCACGCCCGACCGCATCATCTGCACGAAGTTGCGAAGCATCTTGCCGTTGTCGATCACGCGGTCGAAGACCTCGGCCATCAGACCGGGACTCTTCACCGACAGGACCGCACACAACAGCGCGGGCATGTCCTTCATGTGACCACGCTGCCGCACGAACAACGCCGTGCGAGCGATGAACTCCGGCTCGACTTCTTCGCACAGCGCGAGGACTCGTTCGAGCTGTTCGTCGGCCGTCGCATAGAACGTCTGGTTGAAGCAGCCCGTGCAGGCGTACTGCGCCAACGCTTGCTGCGGCGACCGACGATACGCCTGACCACCGGCCTCATTACAGACGTTGGTCTTCGGCAACAGCCGTCCGGCGATCGACTGGAAGAGAGCCTTGTTGGCCATGCTGGGAACTCCGTTGAGAGGCGTTAGACGATGAGAGGCACTGGACGATGAGAGGCAGATGCCCCGGACACACCAACCCGAAGCGTGAGCGAGGACTGCGGGGCATCTCTTATGGAGTCGTCCGACGTTTTAGGGGGGAGTCCGATTGGAGAGAACCGGACGATGTCCACCGTCTTCATCCTGAAGGGATGTCAGCCATTAGCCGGGAGTTGAGCGAAGCGACACCCCCGGAAGAGGTCGAGGAAATGGCAGTTGCATCCTGAAGGGATGCAAATCCCCTTTCTGTGCCGTCGTACCGGGGGTGTCGCAGACGCTCAACCCCCGGCTAATCGCTGACATCCCTTCGGGATGAAAACAAACGGCGTCATCCGTTTCACTGGAATCGACAATCCCCCCAAAACTCCGAATGAACCTCTCTGATGGAGTCGTCCTCGCTCACGCTTCGGGTTGGTGTGACTGCGATGCCGATCACAGGAAGCACGCGGCGTGCCAGAGACGCATTCGGCCAGAAAAGTTCGCGTCCCGCTAGAAAATAAGGGTTTGTGCTATTTGAGCCTCGACGGGGGTGTCCCACGATTGCGATCCGTGTGGATCGCTGTTTAGATTTAAGGATCATGACGCGCCAGCGACCCCTCGTTCTCTTCGGCATCCTTGGGGCTTTGCTCGACCGAGCCAAAGCGGGGGAAGATCGTTGGCAGCGATGGCGGCCGAGCGTCGCCGCCTGCCAGCACGAAGACCTGCTCATCGGGCGGTTCGAGCTGTTTCACGAGCAGAAGGAAGCGGCGCTCGCGCGGACGGTCGCGGCCGACATCAAGGCCGTCTCGCCCGAGACCGAAGTTCGGCTCAACGAACTCCGTTTGAACGATCCGTGGGACTTCGAAGAGGTCTTCGGGCAACTGCACGAGTTCGCTCGCCGCTACAAGTTTGCGACTGACGACGAGGACTACTTGATCCACATCACGACCGGCACGCACGTCGAACAGATTTGCTTGTTCCTGCTCGCCGAGTCGCGTCACATTCCGGGGCGGCTCCTGCAAGCTTCGCCTCCGCCGCGCCAGCAACCGGGCGAGGGCACCTACCGCATCATCGACTTGGACCTGTCGCGCTACGATGTTCTCGCCACACGGTTCTCGACCGAGCGGCAAGAAGGACACGCCTTTCTCAAGTCGGGCATCGCCACGCAAAACGTCGCGTTCAACACCTTGATCGAACGGATCGAACGTGTGGCCATCGCCAGTCCCGCACCGCTGCTGCTCACCGGCCCGACCGGTGCGGGCAAGTCGCAACTCGCGCGACGGCTCTACGAACTGAAGCGTCGTCGCGAACAACTGCGTGGTGAGTTTGTCGAAGTCAACTGCGCGACGCTGCGCGGCGATCAAGCGATGTCCGCGTTGTTCGGTCACATCAAGGGAGCGTTCACCGGCGCGACGATCGCGCGGCCGGGTTTGCTCAAAGCGGCCGATCAGGGGCTACTGTTTCTCGATGAGATCGGTGAACTGGGACTCGATGAACAAGCCATGTTGCTGCGCGCGGTGGAAGACAAACGCTTCCTGCCCGTCGGAGCCGACCGC
>JAYTGQ010000622.1:0-1511 GCA_043733345.1 Schlesneria sp. | reverse complement strand
AAGTAGCAGGCACACTCCGTGTGCCGTCCGCGAGACCGTGATTCGCCGAGGAATTCGGTGAACGGCACATGGAATGTGCCTACTACTTTGACTTCTGTCGGACACGTCCTAGTTGTCGCCTGGCGGTCATCATCACGCCCGGTAGCTGGCGTTCGCCGCGCCGACACCGGCTCCGGCGGGAACCTTCAGCCCTTGATCGAGCAAACATTTTTCGAGAGCCGCCAAAAACACGAGGACATTCGCGGGGCAGGAGCCTGATCCCATCAGGCCGATACGCCACGTCTTGCCCTTCATGGGGCCGAGTCCCCCGCCGATCTCAATGCCGAATTCTTCGAGCAACTGTTTGCGAACGGCCACGTCGTCGGCCCCGGTTGGGATCAGCACGGCGTTCAGCATGGGAAGCTGCTGCCCTTCCTTCACCGAGTATTCGAGACCCATCGCTTTCAACCCCGCCTTCAGGGCGAGATGGTTGCGTCGGTGGCGGGCGAAACGGGCCTCCAGTCCTTCCTCCAAGACGATCCGTAGTGCTTCATGCAGTCCGTAGTTCATGTTGATCGGCGCGGTGTGATGGTACGCGCGGTTGCTGCTCCAGTAGTCCTTCACCATTTGCATGTCGAGATACCAGCTTTGGACCTTCGTCTGGCGAGCATCAATCGCCGCAACGGCACGATCACTGAATGTGACGGGGGCCAGTCCCGGCGGACAGCTCAGACATTTCTGAGTCCCGCTGTAGACGCCGTCCAACTCCCACGCATCGACTTCGACCGGCTGGCCACCGAGCGACGTGACGCAATCGACCGCGATGAGCGTCCCGTGTTCGTGACAGATGCGCGCGATGTCCTGCACCGGCTGCGAGGCTCCTGTTGAAGTCTCGGCATTCACGATCCCGAGTACCTTCGGGCGATGTTGCTTTACCGCCGCTTCGATCTCATCGGATGAAAAGATCTCGCCGAACGGCCGTTCGAGTTTGACGACCTCCGCCCGGCAACGTGCCGCCACGTCGGCCATGCGTCCACCGAAGACGCCGTTCACGCAGACGATCATCTTGTCGCCCGGCTCGATCAAATTGCAGACGACGGTCTCCATCCCCGCGCTGCCAGTTCCGCTGACAGCCAGCGTCAACCTGTTCTGAGTCCGAAAGACCTGCCGCAACATCGACTGCGTCTCATCCATGATCTTGAGAAAGTACGGATCGAGATGCCCGACAGTCGGCGCGGCCATCGCGAGCAGCACACGCGGATGAATCACACTGGGCCCTGGACCCATGAGAGTTCGCAGTGGCGGAGCAACGGGACCGGGGATGTTCGTCGTCATGTTGGCAGGTTCTTTCAGCGCGAGCAGAGGCGGACGGGGCGATGTTTCGAGTGACACCGGCTCAAGATGGCGTCGTCGCCGGACAGATTCAAGACCAGGCTGCTGCCACCCACGGCTCCGGCGAGTTTCAAGTTGGGCAATTCGTAGGGTGGGTCGAGTCTTCGAGGCCCACCCTAAGTCGTTTGGCAATCGGTGGG
>JAYTGQ010000621.1:0-4589 GCA_043733345.1 Schlesneria sp. | reverse complement strand
ACGCGGGCGAATCGGCTGCCACCGAATCGCCCGCTGTGAACTCATCCACTCTCACCACGAACGGAGTCAACGAACATGGGAAAGCTGTCTGACATTCTCAACGGCAATGGCGGCAACTTCAATGACCAGTGGAACAACACCGAAGCGGCCGGGGACTTCGGGGCGGTTCCAAGGGGCGAGTACGTTTGCCACGTCACCAAGGGCGAACTCGAAACGAGCCGCTCGAAAGGGACGCCGGGCTACAAAGTCGAGTTCACGATTCTCGACGGCGACTTCAAGGGGCGGAAGCTGTGGCTCGATTGCTGGCTGACGCCCGCCGCGTTGGCACAGTCGAAACGCGACTTGGGCAAGCTCGGCATCACTTCGCCCGAGATGATGGAGCGGCCGTTGCCACGGGGCATCCGCTGCAAGGTGACGGTTGTGCTGCGCAAGGACGATGACGGCATCGAACGGAATCGCGTTCGGTCGTTTGAAGTCGTCGGCATCGACAAGCCGGTTGTTGATGAGTTCGCACCGAAGCCGCCGGGGGACGCGGCGGAACCGGATGGCAACGCGGACTCGTCGTTCACTCCCGAGAACTTTTGAAGGGGTGAACATGATGACCGACATTCTTGGATTCAGGATTGTCGGGCCGTGTGACCGCGAACGACGGTTGGTCGAATGGCCAGCCGCGTTCGTCGGGTATGCGAGTCTCGACGAACGTATAAACACGAACGACGAAGCGTATCTCTCCGCATTTATGTTTGGCGAGGACTTCCGCCGACATATCGACGCGCACGGCTCAACCAAGGGCTTCGATGGTGTGTGCGGCGGGGAGTTTATTTGGTTCGATATCGACAGGGAAGGCGACTTGGAAACCGCTCGGCGCGATGCGGCTCGGTTGTGCCTGTTTATTTGCGAGCGATATTCGATAGACGACGATTCGCTGTTGATATTCTTCTCGGGCAGCAAGGGCTTTCATATCGGGTTGCCGACGGACCTTTGGCAACCGACCGCTTCGTTGTTGTTTAACGCGGTGGCTCGACGGCTGGCGGAAGGGCTGGCCGGAGCGGTGCAAGTCGTCATCGACTCGGGAGTCTTCGACAAGGTGCGGGCGTTCCGCGCTCCGAACAGTCGGCACGGCAAGACGGGACTGCACAAACGGCGGTTGTCGTTGGATGAGTTGATGAAGCTGTCGGTTGAGCGGATTCGGGAACTCGCACGGGAACCGCTGGAATTCGATGTGCCGACAGTCTCGACGCGCTGCGATGTCGCGGCCGGGGACTGGCAAGAGACGGTCGAGCGAATCGAGCATGAGACCGAAGCGAATCGGGAACGGCGGGCCGATCCGAACCGGGTGTCGCGGCTCAACCGGGCAACGCTCGACTTCATCGCGAACGGGGCGGGGCTGGGAGACCGGCATCGGGCGTTGTTCTCGGCGGCTGCAAACCTTGCCGAGTTCGGATGCCCGGTCGAACTGGCTCACGAACTGTTGACCGAAGCCGCTCTCGACTCGGGACTCTCGCCGAGTGAGACGCGACGGCAGATTGATTGCGGGCTGAGTCACAACACTGCGGGCCGACAAGCGGCGAGGCCGTGTGTTGCGGCATCGACCCCGACAGCGATCACGACCGCGAATCCTCAACCAACATCCTCACCGACAAGCGGGACGCTGTTCGCTTCGGACATTCAAGGAAAGGGCTACTACGGATGACCAAACCAAACTTCCTCGCCGCTGCCGACGTGTTGCACGGCTGGCGGGATGACGTGTTGTCGGGCAAGCCGCCGATGTTCTATCCGATTGGCGAGGGCGAGTTGTCGCGCCTCGAAATCGGGCCGGGGTTGGTGACGTTGCTCGGCGGTGCGCCGGGAGCGGGCAAGACGGCATTCACGATGCAAGCCGTGGTCGATGCCTTGCGGCTGACGCCGACACTGCGGGCCGTGGTCTGCAACATTGAGATGCCGCCGGGCGTGTTGCTCGACCGCCAGTTGGCTCGGCTGTCGGGCGTGGACCTGACGACGATTCGCTATCGGCGACTCACCGAAGAACATGCCGAGCGAATCGACGCGGGGCTAAACACGCTCGACGAACTGGCGGAACGGCTGGCATTTGTGCGACCGCCATTTGACCTGGCCAACATCGCAGGAGTGGCCGACGAGTTCGATGCGGGGCTGATCGTGTTGGACTACATCCAACGGATTCAACCGCCGGGCGAGCATGGCGACAAGCGCGGCTCGGTCGATGCGACGATGAGTCATCTCCGGGCGTTCGCCGATGCGGGCGTGGCTGTCATCGTGTTGTCGGCCGTGGGGCGCACGAAGGACAAGGCGGGCCGGTCGAGCTACTCGGGCGACGGGTTGAATCTCGCCTCGTTCCGCGAATCGAGCGAACTGGAGTTCGGGGCCGACGATGCCTTCATCCTGACGCCCGACGATGCGACCGAAGATGAAGTGATTCTGAGGCATCTCAAAAGCCGCAACGGCGAATGCCGCGACGTGCGGTTGCAGTTCGACAAGCCGCATCAAGCCTTCACGCCGCTCGGCGAGGGGGAACCGACCTCGACCACGAAGCGCGAACCACGGGGCAAGCTCCAAGCTGCCATCGCCGATCTGTGGAGCCGAACGCCTACCGCCGATGACGATGCGGACGACGAGTGGGAGGCGCACCGATGAACCACGGAACCAACGGACGCCCGCCCGTTCTGCCGGGTTGCTCGGTTCTGCCGCCGATGGAACCGCCGAGACCTCGACAAGGGAACGCGAACGGCAAGGCGGGCGAGAAACCGAAGCGAACGGCGGGAGAGCCAAACCGTTTCGGTACGCTCAACACGTTCGTCGATGTCTGGTCGAGATATCTCACCACGAACGCGCAAGCCGTCTGGTTCGACCTGTTCCGGGAGACCAAGCCAAACGGGCTGGTAGCCATGTCCGTAGGGCAACTCGCCGAACGCCGGGGAGTCTCCCCAAGGACGGCGGAACGGGCGTTGAAGGAACTCCGCGACCGGGGGCATCTGACCGTCGTCAAACACGGCAACTCGTTTCAACACGTTTCCAACCTGTACCGGGTTCACGCCGAACCGGTCAAACCGAAAGGAACGAAATGACTATCACGCCGCAACTGGTCGAACGGATCGTCCCCCAACTCCGGCCGTCCACCGTCAAACTGTGGATCATGCTGGCATCCCAAGCGGATGAACGGGGACGGGTTCACGTCAACGCCATCGCCGTCCACCGAACCGCCGGAATCGGCTGGTGTAGTTTCGACGCTTCCATGAAGGAGCTCCGGCAACTCGGGCTGATTCGGCTGCTGAAGAAACACTCGTTCCGACACGGCGGGAGCCTGTACCAACTCGACCTGAATGGCGTTTGAACCCTGAAAACCGGCCGACACCCGTGGCGGACGCTATCCGCCACCGGTGGCGTAAACCCCCCGCACCCGTGGCGGCCTTCCCCATAAGGGGACCAGAAGTGTGGTCCCCCCTTTTGAGAGGGAGACCACAAAACAGAAGATTGACCGCTCGTCCGTCCGCTTGTAGGATTCTCTCCACCATGACTAACAAACAGCCGATCACTGAAACTTTGCGGGCTGCGATCAACGCCAGCGAACTCCCGTTCCTCACCCTGGAGCAAGAGACGGGCGTTCTCCGACAAAGCCTGATGCCGTTCGCCCGTGGCACGGCGGGAATCAACATCGACGCGGCCGACAAGCTCGCCGTTTACTTCGGGTTGGAACTGCAACCGGCCACACGCAAGCCCGCGACGAAAGCCGCTCCGAAGCGGAAGGGGAAGTGACATGGGAACCGTCTACAAGAAAACCGCGACGAAGCCGATCCCCAAAGGGGCGGAGTTGTTCACGAAGAATGGCAAGCGGTTCGCCCGTTGGAAGCCGTCCACGGGCAAGGCGAGAACCGCTCCCGTCACAACGGGCAACGATGGGACTGATCGAATCGTTGTCACCGTGGGAACCTACCTCGCCAAGTTTCGGGACGGCTCGGGATACGTCTGCGAAGTCTCGACCGGGTGTCGTGATGAGGATGCCGCTCGTTCGGTTCTCGGCAAACTGGAACGCCGAGCCGAACTGGTCAAAAGCGAAGTCATCACCACGGCGGAAGCCGCGACCGCCGATCATCTGTGCGAGCCGTTCGCCGATCACTTCGCCGCGTACCTGCTCATGCTTCAAGCGAAAGACGTGTCTCGAAAGCATCTCATCGAAACGGAACGGCTGGCGACACGGCTGGCGAGGGATTGCCAATTCGCCCGACTCGGGGACGTTGGATCGCAGCCGGTCGAGCGTTGGTTGGTGACACGCAAAGCCGAAGGAATGTCCGCACGCACTCGCAATTCGTACTCTCAGTCGCTGTCGGGGTTCTGCAAGTGGTGCGTTCAAACCGAACGGATCGCCTCGAATCCGCTGGCTCGCATCGCCAAGGCCGACGAGAAAACGGATCGGCGACGGCAAAGACGGGCGATGACCGAAGCCGAACTGCTCAAACTGCTGCAAGTGGCGCGGCTGCGACCGCTCGCCGAGTTCGGCCGGGAAGCCGTCCCCGTGGATGAGGATGAGACCGAAGCGACCGGCAAACGCCGCAAGCGGTCGAGTTGGACGAAAG
>JAYTGQ010000620.1:0-11995 GCA_043733345.1 Schlesneria sp. | reverse complement strand
GCTAGCCGCCGGTAGTTTCAACTCACCGGCGGCTAGCGCCTTGCCGCTCACGGGAAATTATTGCGTGCCTGTTCCTTAGCTCTGTTAGCCGGACTTCTCTTGGTGTGAACGCGCCTCGCAGAGAAGTCCGGCTTTCGGAAAAGCCGGACTTCGTGATGCTTGTGACGCCGTACGCAACGCGCACGCCGGAACCATAGCTCACGAAGCCGCGCCGCGCCGTCAGGGAAGCACGTTCTCGATCAACTCGGGCGGCAGGTGGAGGTAATTGGTCGCCTTGCGCTTGGACGCGATGTCGCGATAGACGAATTCCACCTGATCAACGGCGAGTCCGATATCGACGGCAACCTCTTCCGCCGCGAAGCCATTGTTCAGACCGTACAGGCAGCAATCGAGCTTGTCGTACGGGACCGAAAAGAAGAACTCTTCCTGACTCTGCGGCAACGAGTACGTGTCAGTCGTCGGAGGTCTCATACGGATCACTTCGGGGACGCCGAGATGGTCGGCCAACTGATAGACCTGCGTTTTGTAGAGGTGAGCGATCGGCTTGAAGTCGGCTGCGCCGTCGCCGTTCTTCACGAAGAAGCCCTGATCGTATTCGAGGCGGTTCGGCGTTCCGGCCACGGCGTAACGCAGTCGATCCGCGTGGTAGTACTCGATCATCTTCCGGCAGCGCTGCTTGAAGTTGGTCGCCGCGACAATGGTCTGGTAGGCGTCGAGACTCAGCCGAGCTTGCTGCCGTTCGCCCGAAGGCGCTTGCACAACGATCGACGACAGACTGAAGCGGCTGCCTTTCAACAATGGAGGTAACACGAGCTTGCTCTTCCAGTCAGGCTGAAACTCGGGGATGACCGTTTGGATCGCCGCGTCGCGCCGTTGATAGCACCCTGCGCCGTCGAGCATCGGCGTGATGTTCTCGATGACCGTTTCGATCCCAAGTGACTCGGCCAGCAGCTCAGCGAGCGCAAGGCTATCGTCTTCAGAGTCTCTCTCGGGCATCATAATTCCGAAGACACGCTCGGAGCCGAAGGCTCTCACCGCCAGAGCGATCACGACGCTGGAGTCGATCCCACCCGACAGCCCAAGTACCACGCCCTTGCGTTTGAGTGTCGAAGCCACGGTCGTCTGCATCCAATCCACGATGCGTGCCGTTTCGACCGCTGCGTCGAGCTGCAACAGCCGCCGCGAAAATGTCTGAGTTGAAGTCGTCATCATCGAGGTCATCGTCGTCATGAAATGCTCCGGATTGGGAACTACGAAATACATTTGGGGGAACCACGAAATACTCGAAAGGCACGAAACGAAGACAAGGCAGAGAGAACCACGAATCGACACGAATCTAAAAACAGGGAGCAGGACAGATGCGGCAGAAGATTGACCGTCAATCGGATTCCCGCCTCCTGTCTTACTTCTTCAGATCCCTAGTTCCATTCTCTTCTGCTTTTTTTCGTGCTTTTCGAGTCTTTCGTGGTTCAAACTCTTCTCTTCAGCTAACCGATTACGCTTCGGCCAGCAGTTTCTTGTCGATCTTGCCATTCGAGGTCTTGGGCAACGTGTCACGGAATTCGACCTGCTGCGGAACCATGAAATCTTCGAGGTATTGGCGGCAGTGAGCCTGCACTTCGCGGAGCGTCAGTAGGGCACCGTCCCGCAGTCGCAAGACGGCTCGCACGGCTTGCCCCAGCACGAGATCGCTGACGCCCACGACTGCGGCCTCCGCGATGAGTGGATGCTGGTGCAAGACATCCTCCACTTCGCGCGGGCTGACCTTCTCACCGCGACTTTTGATGATGTCGTCCTGGCGTCCGACCCAGAATAAAAACCCTTCGTCATCGGTTTGAAAGAGGTCGCCGGTATAGAGCCACATCTCGTGTGGAATTTTTCCCGGCTTCAATCGCTTCGCCGTTTCTTCGGGTGCGTCCCAGTAACCCTTCATCACGTTCGAGCCACGCACGACGAGTTCTCCCACTTCGTTCGGACCAAGCACGTTGCCAGCCTCGTCGAGAATCATCGTCTCACTGTTCGGAATCGCCTTGCCGACCGAGTCTGGTCGTCGATCAATTTCCTCGGGGGGCAGGTAACAGACACGCGTGCATTCGGTCAGCCCGTACATCGAGAAGATCGCCGTTTCGGGAAGATACTTGCGAAGTCTGGCGATGTACGCGACGGGAAAGGCCGCCCCCGCGTTGGTGAGATAACGCAGTCGAGACAAGTCGTATTGAGCGAGATCCATTTGCAACAGAAGTGCGGCAATCGTCGGGACCATCGGGAAGCCGGTTGCCCTCTCATTGACGATCTTCTGAAGTATGGCATGAGGATAGGCCAGCGACTTTTCCAAGATCAGCGTGCCACCGTATTGGCAGCACATCAGCCATTGATAGAGGCCGTAGCCGTATGACATCGGCAGGACGCTGAGCACGATGTCGTCTGGTGAATTCAACAGGTAACTGATGATCGACTGGCTGACGGAAACCATGCTCTGGTGCGTCAGCATGACTCCCTTGGGGTTTCCCGTCGAACCGGAGGTGTAGACGAGAGCAGCCAGATCCGCGTCGATGCCACGTTTGGTGGGCGGCTGCGTTTGGCGGGCCTGTTCGGCAATGAGAGCGTCCCAACCGATCATCGCGTGTGAACACCCCCTAACGCTCGCGGGATCACCGACGACAATGACGTTACGCAGGTGAGGCGTCTCGTTCCAGCAATTTTCGTAACCGCGCAGCCGCTTGGCGTTGGCAATAACCACCGTCGCACGGCTGTTGTTCAGTAAATAGGTCAGTTTGTCGGGCTTCGTCGAGGGGTTGACCATCACGAACACGGCCCCGGCTTTCAGCACGGCCCAGACCGCGATCGCCGCTTCCACCGAGTTATCGAGAAAGATCACCACGCGATCACCATGCGTGACGCCGCGCACCATCAAACCATGTGCGAGCTGATTGGACTCAGTCTCGACCTCGTGATACGTGACGCGGCGACCATCACAAACGAGCGCAACCTTATCGGGCACGCGCGCGGCGGTCTGTTCTAGGAATTGTTCGAGCAACATGAGTCTTAATCCTGTGGTGTACTAGTCCGCTGCGCGAGTTTTGAAGTTGCGCTCTTTTGGTTTTTCGCCCCAACGGGGCAGGCGTAAGTCAGCCCAGGGCAAGCGACCAACGGGAGCGCCGCCCTGGGTCTCGGTCGTTACAGAATCTCAAGCCCTGAAGGGGCGGCACTATCTCGCTTGCAGGAATAGTGTCGCTCATTCAGGGCTTGAGATTCACGGTTAACCGCCAACCCAAGGCGTTGCCTTGGGCTGGCATAACATCGCCCCTTTGGGGCTGAAATCCCGAACTGTGCAACTTCAAAACGCTCGAGCGAGGGCTTCGCGCGATCAGCCGCTCGCTCGAGCGGCGGGCCATAGCGGAAAGCCGATGCCACTTCCCCTGCTGAACGTTGCCCACGCGGTGAAACAAAGTTCACTTCACATTCACTTCGCCTCTTCGAGCTTCGCCTCAACGAACAGCATCTGTCGGTTGAGCAAATCGAGATTGTCTGGAACGAGTTCGTCATCATTGACCTTGACCCTCTGTCTTCCCGCTCGTCGGCTACGCTTCGACCAGCAGTTTTTTGTCGATCTTGCCATTGGGGGTCTTGGGCAGCGAGTCGCGGATTTCGACCTGCTGCGGGACCATGAAGTCTTCGAGGTACTGACGGCAGTGAGCCTGAACGTCGCGCGGTGTCAGTGTGGCACCCGCCTGCAAGCGCAGGACGGCTCGCACGGCCTGGCCTAGCACGGGGTCGCTGACTCCCACCACAGCGGCCTCCGCGATGAGCGGATGCTGGTGCAGGACATCCTCGACCTCGCGCGGGCTGACCTTCTCACCGCGACTCTTGATGATGTCGTCCTGGCGTCCGACCCAGAACAAGAACCCTTCGTCGTCGGTGCGGAAGAGGTCGCCGGTGTAGAGCCACATTTCGTGCGGGATCTTGCCCGGCTTCAATCGCTTCGCCGTCTCTTCGGGTGCGTCCCAGTAGCCCTTCATCACGTTCGAGCCACGCACGACGAGTTCGCCCACTGCGTTCGGACCCAGCACGTTGCCAGCCTCGTCGAGAATCATTGTCTCGCAATTGGGCATCGCCTTGCCGACGGAGCCGGTGCGGCGGTCGATCTCTTCCGGCGGCAGGTAACTCACCCGCTTGCACTCGGTCAGACCGAACATCGAGAAGATTGTGACCTCGGGCAGCAGCTTCCTCAGCTTGAGGATGTACTCGACCGGAAACGCGGCTCCCGTGTTGCTGAAGTATCGCAGCTTCGACAGGTCATACTTGCTGAGGTCCATCTGGAGCAGGATCGCGACGATTGTCGGCACGATCGGGAAACCGGTGACGCCCTCTTTCACGATGTTTTCGAGCGTCGCGTGCGGGTACGTGAACGACTTGTCCAGCACCAATGTGCCGCCATAGTTGCAGCACATCAGCCACTGGTAGAGACCGTAGTCGAACGACAGTGGCAGCACGTTGAGCACCACATCGTCGGGCGTGTTTCTCAGATAGGTCGTGATCGAACGATTCGCGGCAACCATGTTGTGATGCGTGAGCATCACGCCTTTGGGATTGCCGGTGGATCCCGAGGTGTAGACGAGCGCGGCCAAATCCACGTCGATGCAACGCTTCGCGGGCGGCTGCGTCTGATCGGCTTGCTCGGCAATGAGATCGCTCCAGCCGACGACCGGATGCGAACACGCACCGACGCTGGCGGGATCGCCGACCAAGACGACGTTCCGCAAATGTGGCGTCTCATTCCAGCAGTTCTCGCAGCCGCGCAGCCGCTTTGCCTGTGCAATGATTGCGGCCGCGCGGCTGTTGTTGAGCAGATAGGTCAGCTTGTCGGGCTTCGTTGTCGGGTTGGCCATGACGAATACGGCACCGGCCTTGAGGACCGCCCAGACTGCGACCGCCGCTTCGACCGAGTTATCGAGAAAGATCACCACACGCTCGCCGCGTTGCACACCACGAGCGATCAACCCGTGAGCGATCCGATTCGCTTCGATGTCGATCTCGGAGTACGTGACGCGGCGACCATCGCAAACGAGCGCGACCTTGTCGGGCACTCGCGCGGCGGTTTGTTCGAGAAACTGTTCGAGCAACATTTGTCGTGTCCTAGTGAGTCTCTGTCCGTCGCGCGTTTGGCTTCTGGGGGTCGGGCGTTAGATTTCGACCCCATCCAGCTTGTCTCATTGGTCTCGACACAACGATTGAGCCGCGTGCGATTCGAGGCCAAGTGCGAATGCAACCTGCTGTCAGGCAGATTTCCGCAGGTGTCCCATTCGCTGTCTCCCTAAATTCGCTGTCGCTCTTTCTGTCAGGACGAAGAGGCGACAGCGAATGTCAGAATCGGAGACGCACTCCAAGAGACAAACATCGATCAAGGACTCGATCGCCGAGTTGTGTCGAGACCAATGAGGCAAGCTGGATGGGGTCTCGGCCCATCCGAATCGGGCAGTAACTAGCTCGCCGTCTCGTTCACCATCCGCACGAGGCGGATGGGGTCTGAGTCGGCTTACTTCGCCTCTTCCAGCTTCGCTTCCACGAACTGAATCAGTCGGTTGATCGAGTCGAGGTTGTCGGGAACGAGTTCATCGTCATCGACCTTCACTTGGAAACGATCTTCGATAAACGAGACCAGTTCCAAGACGCCGGTCGAATCGATCAGTCCCTGTTCGAGGAACGAATCGTCGGCGTCGAGTTGCACACCCTTGCGACCAAACAGAAAGTTGTCGGACACGAACTTGCGGACATCGGCTTCAATCGCGGGCATGTTGGGGAACCTTGTTGATGGGAAGTCAGACGAGTGAAAAAGGATTGGTCGTTTAACCGCGTGGGCTGTACTGAGACATCTGAGCGGGGCGGCGTAAGCCCCCCGGTTCTTGGGCGTTAGCCCTTCGCAGGAAGAACCGGGGGCTTACGCCGCCCCGCTCAGAAATGTCTCGCTTGGTCCCACGCGAGGTATAAAAGCGATGCAACTACACGATGGCGGCCTCCGGCACATCGACCGTTCGCCCGTGAATGAATTGCTCGACAACGAGTTGAGCCGACAGGATGCCGACCAGTGCCATGTTGTCCTTCGCCCCGATCGCCGCTCCCGTGCGCGCCTTCTCGACCAGCTTGGCCACGGCCTCGGGATCGAACAGTCCCGCCGAGGCGATCGACTCAGGCGAGAGCATTTCATCGACGTACTCGAACCGTGCCATGCCCGCTTCGGTGTCGAAGAAGCTCTGGGCGTCGGGTGCTCGGTACGGTTGTTTGGAGCGTTGGCAAATGGACTCGGGAACGAGGTGCTTCGTCGCATTCTTCAAAATGTGCTTCTCGTCGAGACCGGCCATCTTCAGTCGCGGCGGCAATTGCGCGGCGAACTCGATCAGGCGCGTGTCGAGGAACGGCGAGCGACATTCGATGCTGTTCGCCATCGCCATTCGGTCGCCCTGCGACGACAGGATGTATCCCGGCAAGATCCCGGTCGTCTCCAGATACTGAGCTTGCGAGAAGCCGTCCCACGACGAGAACGCGGCTGGCAGCAGGCTTTCCGCCTCGGTCAGTGGATCACAGTCGTAAGCCGCGGCCTGCACCTCGGGCGTCAAGAAGGCTTTGAGTTTACTCGTCAGTTCCCAACGCGGCAGGTGTGAGAAAAACGGGCTGTTCAATTTGTGCGTCTGGACTTGGAAGAAGGCTCTCAAGTACGCAGGGGGCTGCGACTGGATGTTCTTCATGTACGGATAGAGTCGTTTGAGCAGCAGCGGTCGCGTCTTGGAGTCGGGCTGGCGCGACCAGAAGCGACGCAGCTTGGCTTCCTTGAAGATGTCGTAGCCACCGAAAACTTCATCGGCCCCTTCACCGGTCAGCACGACCTTGTAGCCCGACTGACGCACCAACTGCGACAGCAGGAACATGGGCGCGGGAGCCGTGCGGAGGATCGGGACTTCCGTGTGTCGAATGACCTGAGGAAAGACGCGGCCGATGTCGTCGTGCGTGCAACGAATGGTCCGATGCTCGGTTCCCAAACGGCGAACGACATCCTGTTGGAAGACGCTCTCGTCGAACTCGGGGTTCTCAAACTCCAGCGAGAACGTGCAGAGCCGTTCGCGGTTGAGGTTCTTCGCCAGCGCGGCCGTGATCGACGAATCGAGTCCACCGCTGAGATACGCTCCTACCGGCACGTCGCTCCGCAAACGCACGCGCGTCGCGTCGGTGAGCAGTTCCAAAAGTTGCTCTTCCAATTCGCGAGTTGTTCGCTGCTCGAAGCGGTTCGAGAAATCGACATCCCAGTACCGCGCGACCTGCAACTCGCCGCACTGCACCGTCAAGGAATGTGCGGGGGGAAGCTGGCGAATCCCGTGGAAGATCGTTCGATCAGGCAGCGGCGACCAGAACGTGAAAAGTTGGTCGAGGCTGACCGGGTCAATCGCCTTACTCACGGCGGGATGAGTCAGAATCGCCTTGATCTCGGACGCGAACAGCAGCGTGCGACCGTTGCCCGAACCGACGACTGTGTAGAACAGCGGTCGCTTGCCGCAACGGTCTCGTGAGACGAACAGCTTCTCACGCCGTGCGTCCCAGATCGCGAAGGCCCACTGACCATTGAATCGCGTCACGCAGTCCTCGCCCCACTGAGCATAGGCTTGCAGCAGGACTTCGGTGTCGGAGTCCGTCGCGAAGGTACGACCGAGCGCCGTCAGTTCTTGGCGTAGCTCGATGTAGTTGAAGATTTCGCCGTTGAACGTGACCGTGAGTTGACCGTCAGCCGAAGGCATCGGCTGCACACCGCCAGCGAGATCGATGATGCTGAGCCGCGTGTGGCCTAGTCCCACAGGACCGATTGTCTCGACTCCTCTCGCATCAGGACCGCGATGGTCGAGCGTGGCGACCATGCGTTCGAGCAGCTCCCGGCGCACCGGCTGCCCGTTCCATTGGAGTATTCCTGCGATCCCGCACATGGGCTGTCTCGGCTTGAAAGTGGGCGAGGCTTTGGAGTGGGGGCCGTTGTCGTCGAACAACGACGCGAGCGATCTCGGGCTGCCGAACTGCAGTTTCAACACGCTGGAAGGAACATAGGTCCGATTTGCACCGGTTGCGTAAACGAAACAGCCATCCGATGTGGTTTTCCCTCGGAGAGTTGTCCGCACGCGGTTCGCAAGAAAAATGCCACCACCAACACTGACAACGACACGTTGGGTTGCGGCAACACGCTCATCGAAGTCCTCCCACGGCGGTGGGCCTCGCAGACACGTTGAGACTCGTCGCGGTTCGAGGAGGGCGAAGGCTTCGAGCCCCATTCTGGCCCTCCGCCGTACGACTCACGTTTCGTTTCTTCGCCGGGCGCGCCGATTTCCGCACCGTCAACCAGTGACACTCGCTGCCGTAGAAGCTTGTCACCCTCTCACGTCATCCACGAAGAGCCATCAGAAGACCTCAACCAGAAAAGGGTGGACAAGAAGATGAAAGCCAGCTCCAGATGCTTCCTTTCCAATCTTCCTCTCCGATCTTCTTGTCCACCATTTTCTTGTTCCTTTCGGTGGCGGCGGAGCCGCGCCGTGGTACCCGATCTCGTTCTGTTCGGACCAGTTGGAACCCATGCATCGGTTGGAGTAAGCGGAACGATTGTTCCAATTGCCGCAGCGATCGTCGGGTGATCGCGCATTCGCCACAGGAATTGGCTCGCGTCCTCCCCTCCTCGGTTCTTACGTTCGCGAGCCAACTCGGTGGACACGGTCGCCACCGAGAGCTGCTTGATGCAACTCAACCGTTCATTAGGCGACCGGCAAGACTTGTCTGACCCACACCAACCCGAAGTGTGAACGAGGGCGAAGTCGATCGACTTCCTCGTTTACACGTCGGGTTGGTGTCTACGGGTAAACCATTTGTTGCCGGTCGCCTTACGACGCCTCGTGCATGGAGAATCATTCACAATGAGCCCTTCTGTCGTTACTCTGCCGCCCGAATCTTCAGCGGGTGTCGCCACGAAGACCGCGCGTCCTGCCGTCAGTTACACCGTGACGCCAGCCAGTTCGGCCGACGTCATGAAGGCCGAGATTCTGAGGCTGATGCAGGAGAATTTTTCGTGGAGCCAGCAGGCCGCTGCTTGGCATCACTGGGCCTACGAACAGTCGCCGTTTCATTCCAATCACTGCTGGTTTGCCGAGGCTGACGGGCAGGAGACGGTCGGTTTTACAGCCCTGATGCCGCGTCGCATGAAAGTGGCCGAACGTGTCTGCGACGTTGGGCAGGCGGCCAATTTGAATGTGCAGGTCGAGCATCGTGGAACGGCGGCCGCGATCAAACTGCAACGCGCGGTTGTCGCGCACATTGATCAGAGCGAGTTGGCCTTCGCGTTCGGGATCACTCGCAATGCGTTCGCCGTGCAGCGGAGAGCGGGCTATCGCGATCTCGGAATGTTCTCGCGCTGGATCAAGTTGTTTCGCACGGAACATAAGCTGCAAGGCCGCATCCCGTGGAAGTGGCCTCGCGCTGTGGTGGCTGGCTTGCTCGATGCCGCGCTGCGACTGCGTGCGCACGAAACTTGGCACCGGCTGCCACCTGGCTGGCAAGTCCAACACGACCTGCCATTCGACGAACGGTTCGACTCGCTGTGGGAGATCGCCGCACCCCGCTTCGGCATCGCCACCGAACGATCGAGTGCGTACCTGCGATGGCGATTTGGACTCGATCCACAACTCGAATACCGCACACTTGCCGTACAGAACGAACGAGGCGAGTTGCAGGGCTACGCCATCTATCAATTCCGCGACCCGGAAGAATCGCTGCCGTTCGGTGCGATCATCGACATGCTGGCCGTCGATCAACAATCGGCCGATGCGGTGCTGTCGTCCTTGAGTTCGCACCTGCGCCGCTCGGGAGCCACGGGCATTCAGATGCTTTACTTCGGATCGCCCCTGATCGAAGAGGCACTGCAACGCTGCGGGTACTTTCGTCGCTCCAGCGACTTCCACTTTCTGGCACATCTCAACCCCAGCCTTCAGCCGCGGGCATCCGAACTGCTCGACCCCGCCTTCTGGCATGTGACCGAAGCCGAGGGAAAATTTTGAGGCACGCCAACCCGAAGCTGACCGAGGAAGTGCGACCGCGTGGGCAATCGAAGTCGAACGGCAAGTCCTCGCTGACGCTTCGGGTTAGTGTGAATTGTGCCATGCTCAAACGTGCGAGGTCTATTCCGGAAATGGCTTTGCCGCCTGTGACTCAAGGGTGGAGAGATCCCGCTTCGCCACGAAGTAGAAGACGATACCGCAGGCTCCCACCAGCAGCGCGGTCATGCGGTAAGCCAGCGCGGTGAGCAGTCCGTTCGCGCGGGCGGACGCCAACATCGCTGCAGTGCTGCCGGGGAGTACTGTCTGCTGGTGCTGTTGATAGAACCACGCCAACGCTCCTTCCAACGCTCCGATTCCGGCGGGAGTTGGCACGGCGGCACTGAGTGCTTCGGGCAGAGGCAGTCCCACGAGGTGATCGATGTAACCGGGGATCGCCTGCCCCGTGTCTGCTCCCAATGAACCGTGCAGCGACAGCGCGCACAGATAGAACGAACTGAGAAACCCGACGTGGCCAAACAGGCTCAGCACTCCCGCCGCGATGATGGCTGAGGGGCGTCCCTGATAGAGGCTGATCGAGTCGATCAGTTCCTTCGCGATGCGACCGACGGCTGGCCACGTGGTGATCCAACTCATCAGCCGCGAGCGAGTCACCGCCGGAATCAACAGCAGCGTGATGCCGATCAACCCGGCGACAGTCCCTCCCCACAGGACTCGCACCGCCCACGCCATTTCGGGACCGGGCTGGGTACCAACTGGCAGCAGAGACGCAACGGCTCCGGCAGCGAATAACGCCCACAGTCCGAGTACGCGATCGAGCAGCACGGTCGCCACCGCGGAAGCACGTCGTCCGGGAGTGTCCTTCGCCAACCAGACGGCTTTGACCAGATCACCGCCCGCCGCACCGGGGCCAACAAAATTACAGGCCTCCCCGAGCAGTCCCAGCCGAAACGCCTCCTTCACCGAGAACGGCAGACCGATCCCCGTGACGAGCAACCACCATCTCAGGAAGGTCAGGCACAGTGAACCGAATCTCACACCGACCGCCGCCGCGAACAGCGACCACCCGATCTCGCGGCGACTCAAGTCCGCCAGCCCCTCGCGATTGAACCAAAACAACGCCGTCAGCAGGCCCACAGCCAACAGCCATTTGAAGATCGAGGTGTATCGTCGAAGCAGGCTCAGCATATGAGATCAGTCGCTTGAGAAAGTGTGAGTCGTTACAGGAAAGAGTCGCGTCACAAAGGCCGGAGGACAACGGCCACGACACGTCCGCGAGTGTTTTGGTGAGCCGGGCGGCGTCCGCCCGAGGGCACTGACTTTAGTAACCCGTCGCGTGAGCGAGGGCGATTACAAGAGGGGTTTCCTTTGTTTCCCTCGCTCACGCGGCGGGTTACTTGATCAAAGTCCGTGCCATTGGGCTGATGCCGTCCGGCTCACCAAGAATGCTCCATTGCAAGTCTCGCGGGAGCGGAACCCCGTCCTTTATACATCACGCGATCAGTCATGGGGACCGAAGGCAGCTAGGCGGCGTAGAGATGTAGAGATGTAGAGATGGGTGCAGTCGTCAATTGGTGGTCGTCTTTCTCATGTCCCCTCTCCCGCCCGACTTTGAGGGGAGAGGGTTAGGGTGAGGGGGGCTTTGCTTCAGGCCGGAACTCGCTGGAATCCATGCGGCTCGTTGTTGTGATCGGTCAGTCACGCCCGCTTCCAGGGTCTCTCGACCGTTCAGCCCCCTCACCCTAACAGCCTGTTGAACAAGGGGGCGTGGGGTAGGTTTGTAACCTGCCCGTCCCTTGTTTCCCTGAGTCACGGGCAGGTTACAAACCTACCCCACGAGTTTTTCAACAGGCTGCTAACCCTCTCCCCCGAAGACGGAGGAGAGGGGACCGGAATGTGACCACCAATTAACGACTGCACCC
>JAYTGQ010000619.1:0-4615 GCA_043733345.1 Schlesneria sp. | reverse complement strand
CATCGTCAGACGCGCGTCGTCCACGCGACCAGCGGCAGCGAGTTCGGTTGGCGCAGCGGCACCGCCAAGTGGCCCGCGTATTACGTGGACAGCCTCCCACCGATGATCGACATCGGCCCCGGCTCGCCCGTCGGCGTCGAGTTTGGTTACGGCACCAAGTTCCCCGCCAAGTACCAGAAGGCGCTGTTCATCTGCGATTGGACCTTCGGCACGATGTACGCCATCCACATGGAGCCGTCCGGCTCCAGCTACAAGGCGACGAAGGAAGAGTTCGTCTCGCGCACGCCGCTGCCGCTGACTGACTGCACCGTCGGCCAGGACGGAGCCTTGTACTTCACCATCGGCGGCCGAGGCACCCAGTCCGAGTTGTTCCGAGTCACCTACGTCGGCAAGGAAGACACCAAGAAGGTCGAGTACCACGATCCAAGATTCGCAGATCAACGCAAGGTGCGTCAAAGCATTGAAAAGTACCACGAAGGACCAATTGAAAGATTTCCGAACGCGGTGAATGAATTGGTAAATTACCTGTGTTATCTCGATCGCCACATCGAATATGCGGCGCGAATTGCCTTGGAACGGCTGCCTGTGGAGATGTGGCAAGACGATGTGCTGGACGAGATTGCAGACGTCGTCATCAATGGCAGCGTCGGATTGGCTCGACAGGGCGAACCGGCGCTCTTGCCGAAAATCCTCAAAGCACTCGGCAAGATCAAATTCGACACGCTCGATGAAGAAAGACAACTCGGCCTTCTGCGCGCCTACCAACTCGCGTTCATCCGGCTCGGCAATCCCGACAAGGAAACGTGCGACGCGTTAGCAAAGAAATTTGACGATCTGTTCCCGCAGAAGTCGGACTTCGTCAACCGCGAACTGTCGATCCTGATGATTCACTTCCAGTCACCCGGCGCCGTCCCAAAACTGGTGCCGGTGCTGGCTCGGGAGCGGGTCGCCTCGCAAGAGCCGATCGGCGCGTTGCTGGAACGCAACAAGGGCTACGGCGGCACGGTCGCCGCGATGCTCGCCAACCAGCCGGATCAGCAGCAGTACCACTACGCCTTCCATCTGCGCACGCTGAAGACCGGCTGGACGTTCGAGGACCGGAAGACGTACTTCGCGTGGTTCGACAAGGCCCGCACATGGTCGGGCGGCGCGACCTATCCCAAGTACCTCAACAACATCGACAACGAAGCCTTTTCGTTGCTGACGGACGCCGACCGCCTGAAGATCGAAGCGAGCGGTGCCCGCAAACCATACATCGCTCCCGAACTGCCGAAGGCCAAGGGACCGGGCCGCGAGTACTCGCTGGACGAACTCCTCGCACTCTCCACCGACAAAATGAAGGGCCGCGATTTCAAGAACGGCCAGAAAATGTACGGAGCCGCCCGCTGCATCGTCTGCCACCGCTTCGGCGGCGATGGCGGCGCGACGGGACCAGACCTCACTCAGTTGGCCGGTCGCTTCCTGCTGAAGGACATGGCCGAAGCGATCGTCGATCCCAGCAAAGTCGTCTCCGACCAGTTCAAGGCGACGATCATCGAGACCAAGGACGGGAAGACCCACACCGGCAAGCTGGTCAACGACACCAAGGACAGCATCACGCTGGTGATCGATCCCGAGAACGCGACCAAGACGGTCGAGATCAAGAAGGCCAACATCGACGAACAACTCCCGTCGATGACCTCATTGATGCCAAAGGACTTGCTGAAGACGCTCAACGAAACCGAAGTCCTCGACCTGCTGGCCTACCTCATGTCTCGCGGCAATCCCAACGACGCGATGTTTAAGAAGTAGCAGATCCCACACTTCGCCTTGTCCCCTCGCTCCGGCTCTGCGGGGAGAGGGCTAGAGTGAGGGGTCTTATTTCCCGCAACACGCAAAGCCTCTCAGTGACCCGGACGCTCCGAGCGTCCGGGTCACTGAGCCTCCGATCATCTCCGAGAAATGCCATGTCACATTGGAAGTCCCTAGCCGTAATCTGTGCGAACTGGATCGTTCTGGTCAGTGGATATCCTGAATTTGCAGAGGCTCAGCAGGCCGTCGAGACATCAGTCGCTGTCGGGGGAAGGGCCATCGTCTTTCCTACTCCGCACGGTTTCGTCCGTTCCGATGGAATCAGTGCCGAATGGGATTCGGCCGTGACCGCCATGCTGCCGGCAACGAACCGGTTGCTCGTTGCGTTTTCGACGTATGAGGAAGTGGAAGGCATTCGCAAACAGCAGCCCAGTGGGACCGCCAGGAACTTTAACTGTCAGATCGTACGAAACGTGGAGAGCCAGGAAATCGGCGAACGGACATTCGCACAGGTTCGCAGTGGCGCTCGTGCCGAACTGGAAAAGATGAAGTCGCAACTCGATGATCAGGTCAAGCGAGTTGTTCAAGAAGGCAATCAGCGTCTGAGCGATCAATTCGGTGTCGATGTGGCGTTGACCATCAGTGATTCAGCCATGTTGGGATTCTTCGAGGAAACCCCCACCTCGCTCGGTTTCACGATGGCGATGAATGTCGGTTCCGGGAACGAAGCCGGAGCGAAACCCGACAGATGGGTCGTTGCCGCCATCATGGTTCCGGTGAATGGTCGGCTGATCAATCTCTATGCTAATTCGCCGTATGGTGACGATGAGGATCGCATTTGGGCTGAGCAGGCAGTGGCAGCATGGCGTGATGCCGTAGTGAACGCCAATCCGCGCATCGCGGGCCCGGCCGGAGGTGGATTTGACCCCACCGCAGCCTTTCGATCCGGAGTGATCGGTGGCGTCATCGGCGGGCTCGTTGGGGGATTCATGTGGTTGTTCAAGAAAAATCGAACGAAAGACCGTGCGGCTTGATGACGCAGACCTTGGGCATCCCATCGCTGCGATCGAGTGAGACCTCAACGGGCAAGTGATGAATGGAGCGAGTCACCTGAGCCACGACCAACTGATTGCGGACGCTCACGGCGGCATCGCGTGTCAGAATGACGACCGGTCGTCGGCCAACGGGCGGTGCGAGTTCGGCCCACCAGATTTCACCGCGCTTCATGGGGCTGGCTCCTCACTCCAGTCTTCGTCTTCGTAGAGTTCGGCAGTGAGTGCGACGGACGCATCCGCCCAAGGAGCGGCGTCATCGTCGGGAAGGGCCAGCAGGTCGATGTAGTCCGACAGAATCTGTTGCGCGACGTACGCCACCTCGGTTCCCCGCGACTGGGCTAGTTCGGTCAACTGCCGTTCGCGATTCAAATCCAACTCAACTGTCACCATGATTTGTCTCCGTGAATTTCTCTCGCTCACGATCTTCGGAAGCAGCATAGACACACCGGTTGTCTGCGAGCAACCGCGATGTCACGGCGTAATGTGTGTCGCTGGAGTCCGTGCTTCGCGGCCCCCAGCGATCACGCGATGACCTCTCGCACGACCTTGCCACTCACGTCGGTCAGACGAAAGTCGCGGCCGGCGTATCTATATGTGAGGCGTTCGTGGTCGAAGCCGAGGAGGTGGAGCATCGTCGCGTGGAGGTCGTGGACGTGGACGGGGTTCTCGACCGCTTGGAAGCCGAAGTCGTCGGTGGCTCCGTGGACGGTTCCTCCCTTGATGCCGCCTCCGGCCAGCCAGCAGGAGAAGCCGTAGTGGTTGTGATCGCGGCCGCTCAGACCCGGTAGTTCGGCGACCGGCGTGCGACCGAACTCGCCGCCCCACAGGATCAGCGTTTCGTCGAAGAGGCCGCGTTGTTTGAGGTCGGTCAAAAACGCGGCGATCGGGCCGTCCCAGTCGGTGGCCAGTTTGAGATGCTGCGTTTGCAGACCGTCATGGTTGTCCCAAGGCTGTCCGGCTCCACTCCAGATTTGGATGAAGCGGACTCCCCGTTCGATCAGCCTGCGCGTGATGAGCAACTGCCGACCGTGCGTCCCGCTGCCGTACAGCTCGCGAATGTGTTGCGGCTCGCGGTTGAGATCGAAGGCTTCCGCCGCCTCGCTCTGCATCCGATAGGCCAGCTCGAACGATTGGATTCGCGCTTCGAGGAGCGGCGCGTGCTGACGTTCTTCCGCGTGCAGCTCGTTCAGTTTTTTGACGAGGTCCAGTTGGCGACGCTGTTCTTCGAGGGTCAGCTTCGTGTTGCGGATGTGGGCGATCAGCTTGTCGATGTCGGTGTGATTGCTGTCGAGATACGTCCCCTGACACGCACCGGGGAGGAACGACGACCGCCAGTTCTGAGTGGCCACAATCGGATAGCCACCGGGGCACATCACGATGAAGCCGGGCAGGTTTCGGTTCTCGGTCCCGAGTCCATAGTTGACCCACGCCCCGAAGCTGGGGCGTGAGAGCCGTCCGTCGCCGCAGTTCATCAGCATGAGAGACGGTTCGTGATTGGGGACTTCGGCGTGCATCGAACGAATCACGGCGATGTCGTCGATGTGCGCGGCGGTCTTCGCGAAAATCTCGCTCACTTCAATGCCGCTCTGTCCGTACCTCGCGAACTTAAACGGAGACCGCATCGCCGCGCCGGTCTTGCGTTCGGTCCGCAGGTTCGAGGAAGGCAGCGATTTCCCGTGGTACTCGTCCAGTTTCGGCTTTGGATCAAACGTATCGACCTGCGACGGCCCGCCGTTCATGAACAGATGGACCACATGTTTGGCTCGCCC
>JAYTGQ010000618.1:0-4626 GCA_043733345.1 Schlesneria sp. | reverse complement strand
TTCTCGGAAAACCGGCTGACGCCAAAGAACCGGGGGGCTTACGCCGCCCCGCTCAGATGTCTCATCAACGATCGCGTGGGATATCGCTTTGTTAGCCGGACATCGAGAAGGTTGGCGGTGTTTAACGACCTCACACGACTTGCCGGTCTTTTGCGAGTCGCCACAGCAGGTCTTCGTAATCGCGGGCCATACGGCTGGCGTGGAGCTGGGCATCGGCGAACGTGTGGCCCTCGGCGGCGATCCCCTTTGCCCACTGCGGATGCTGTTGCAACGTGCGGACGGCGCAGGCGATTGAGTCTGCGCACGGATCGACCACGACGCCGCTGATTCGGTCGCGAATGACTTCGGGAACGCAGCCGACGTTGGTCGCGATCACCGGCCGCTCGCACAGCATGGCTTCGGCGATCACGAGTCCGAAGCCTTCGTGGGACGACACCAAACCGAAGGCGTCCATCGCGCCGTAGTAGTCGCCGAGGTAGTTGTCTGCGGTGGCGAAGGCATAGCGACCGGGGATCCGTTCGTTGGCGAGATCGAGCAGCTCAGTGCGGCGTGGCCCGTAGCCGACGAGCAGCAGTTTGAATGGACGAGGCAACTGCGCGACCGCTTCGATCAGCAGGTGCATCTGCTTTTCTCGCGTGAACCGGCCGATCGATCCGAGAATGAAATCGTCTGGGCCGAAGCCGAACTTCTGGCGCATCGCGTCGCGCGAACGAGTCTTTCCGAGCCGCGAGGCATCAATTCCATTGAGGATCGTCGTGGTTGGAAAGCCCTGGCAGACGCGCTGCTTCACGCGGGAACTGACGGCGATCACATGATCGACCACTGTGGAACAGCCTTCCAAACCGAGTCGCGTCCATGGCGATTCGCCATGCGCGAGATAGACGCCGATCGGCCGATGCTTACCTAGGCGACCGTTGAAACCTTCGCCCCACATGAGCAGCACGTCGCATTCGCCCGCCGCCTGTTCGAGCTCGGCGGGAGTGCAAGGTGCAACGGGGAAGGGCAGGCCAACGGCGGAGGCTTGGTGATAGTTTTCGCTGTTGGTGACGAGACTCTTCACGAGTGTGACGCGACGTGGGTCGAGGAACTTCGCCAAGCTGACGGTGTGCTGCTCGACGCCACCGATTTGAAAGCTCGGGCCGACGCAGATCACACGCAACGGGCGTGAGGGACACGGGCGGTGGGTTTTATTGCAGTCACCGTTTTCGCCGGGATAGAGCGTCGAACTGGGGTCACGCTCCCGTTCCCACGATCCCGCGCCGAGGGCGGTCGGATATTCGGTACTCGCGAAACCACGGAGGCCGTAATCGGACTGGTCGAGCAAGCCACGGCTGGCGGAGTCGGCGAACGAGGGGTACTCGGCGGAGAAGCCTCGCACAGACCAACTCTGAGCAGAGAAGTCCCCGGGATAGATCGAGCGGCTCAGGGGAGTGAAGCCCAATGAAGCGGAGTCATCGCCTTGGATCGACGGCATCGCAGAACTCGCGCGGCTCATTTCAAACGAGGGAGCGTCCGAGCGAGGGATTTCGGACGAGAGAAAGTCGTAACCGGACAAGTCGCCGTTCATCAAATTGGCCCTGGATGCTGACAGGAAGAGATGTCGTTGGTGGAGTCGAATGCTCAACTTTGCATCGTGTCTTCGTCACACAGGGGCTGTAAACGTGAGGGCTTGTTCCTCACACACAATGTGCAAACGGCGGCGCTACAGGCGTTACAACCGACTCGTGGGGGGATCGGTGGATGGGCCGCGCACGGAAGTAAATGAGACATCTGAGCGGGGTGGCGTCAGCCCCCCGGTTCTTCGGGCGTCAGCCCTTCTTCAGTCGGAGGCCTCTTTCAGAACCGAGGGGCTGACGCCACCCCGCTCAGAAACAGCCGAGAGGGCTGACGCCCAAGAGTCACACTTTGGTTGCGGGCACAGACCGCGCCGGGTTTTCCGTGGTTCCGCTGGAATCATTCGGGCTAACGACGCCTCTTCGCGCCGATGTGAAGGGGGAGATCGCCTCCCGCACCTTTGGTCAGCAGTGGCGAGTTCGCCGCCGGAACGAGGAACTGCGGATGCGAGGTGCCGACGCGAACGGGAACGTTCAGGGCGTCGTGGAACTCGGCGATGCGATCGTCTCGATTGACGACGGGCCTTGTCGTGTCGTCTCGTTCCCACCAATTGTTGGTGAACGACCACGATTTCATTGCGGCGTCCCATTGTGTGGGGGGGCCAAGCGTTCGTTCGCCGCCGAGGATCAGATTGTTGCAGACTCGCGACGAACCCTGCGTCTGGTTGGCGGTCTTCGACGGGAACGAGTCCATCCAACTGAACCAATACCGCGTGCCGACAAATGTGTTGTTCGTGATTTCAAACCGTTCGTCGCCGGACCACGGCTTGAAGTGCATGTGAATCGCCGTGTGCCCGCCGCCGAACACGTTTCCGGCCAACCGCACCTCGCCACACGTTTGAGCAAACAGGACGTGCCGGTCTTGCGACTCGAAGATCGAATCGAGGCACTCGATGCGCGGGCTGGACTTGTCCTTGGCATCGGTCGCCAGACAAAAGCACTTTCCCGCTGACGCGCTGAATCGGCAGTTCTGGATGAGGACGCGCGACTCGGGTGTTTCACGCGCCGCACCGATGTTGACGAGCGACAGGTTGTGCGACAGTCCCTGATGCCGGAACCCGCAGTCAGTGAGACTCACATCACCGACGGTGCCCGTCAGATTCACCGCGCGACCCATCTCTGGCTGGACCTCAAAATCAAAGCCTGCGAGTTCCACGCGGGCGACGTTCTTGAGGAGGAGCGACTGCGTTTCGCCGGTCGTTTCCTCAGAGCAGCGCCAGACGGCGCGGGGCGATGCCTTGAGCTTTAAACCGTTCAGTCCCGCCCCTTCGATGACGAGCGACTCGGTGATCGGCTCGGACACGCTGACGGTGATCTCACAGTTTTCAGCCGCGCGACGGATGGCTTCCGACAGTGTTGCGCAGGTCGCATTGGGGCCGGGGCCGACTGTGATTCGAGCGAGTTTTGGGAGAGTGGGTTCAGCGGATTCGTTCTTCGTCGTGTTGGGCGTTTCTGTTTTAGAACTCTCGCCCACGGGTTTGCCGCCCTGTGTCTGTGCCGCACTCTGCGGAGTTGGCTTCGAGGTCCAGAAGGTGTTGAGTCCCCATGCTCCCACCCAAAATACGACCAGCGGGACGAGAACCCTCGCGGCGCGAACCGGCATCGACGCGGACGGCTTCGGTGAAGTCGTGGGCGTTGACTCTGATGGTCGCTCGTTTGGCCCGAGGCTTGGCGCCGACTTTTTTCGGAGGACATCGAGCAGTTCGTCCGTCTGGGCCAGGTTGAGTTGCGATTGGAGTCGTCGCAGGATGTCGGCCACCTCCAGTGACGATTGGAATCGCTCATCGGGATTCTTGGCGAGCAGCTTCTCGACTAACTCGGACAGGACCGGCGACGTTCCGGGAAACAGCTGGGCGAGCGTCGCCGGAACGTGGTCCAAAATCTTGTGGATCGTTTCCGCCTGTGACTTGCCGTGGAAGGGCGAATATCCGGTGGCCATGTAATAGAGGACACAGCCCAAGCTGAAGAGGTCGGCCCGGGCGTCGATCTGACTGCCACGAACCTGCTCCGGTGCCATGTACGCGGGCGTGCCGACGGTGTGATCGTGCGAGGTCAGATCCGCGTTGTCGAACGCGACTCGGGCCAGACCAAAGTCCATAAGCCGGACTCGCGTCGCCCCTTCGTGCAACATGACGTTGGCGGGCTTCACATCGCGATGAATCACACCACCGGCGTGCGCGGCAGCCAACCCCAGCGCGATCTGCGTCCCGAGGCGAATCACTTCGAGAGCGTCTAGCTTTCCCTGTTCGGTCACGTACTCACGCAGTGAGTTGCCCGACACGAATTCCATCACGAGGAACGGCATGTCGCCTTGTTCTTCCACCGAGTGAATGGTGAGAACATTCGGGTGATTGATGGCCGCGGCCGCGCGGGCCTCGCGTTGAAAGCGGCGGCGTGCGACAGCGCTCTGCGCCAGGTGCGGGCTGAGAATCTTGATCGCCACGGTCCGCTGCAAGTCGGGGTCGAGGGCCTTCCACACGATCCCCATCCCGCCACGACCGATCTGTCCTTTGATGTGGTACTTGCCGAGCTTCGCCGGGATCGGAACGTCGTTCGTCACCGATTCAAAACATTCAATCGCCAACTCGCCGTCGAGGCTTTGTGTGCCCACAGGTTCGATACCAGGCATGTAGATGTTCGTGACATCACCGCCTTGGTCGATTGTGGCTGGCGTCAACTGCTTGTCGAGTGGGGGCGCACCGTCTAACGCATCACTCTCGGGGATCTCCTGGTTGGCATCGTCGTCATCCGCATTCGCATCCGCGTCTTGCCCAGCGGGGTTGGTCATCCCGAACTCTCCCTGCGATTCCGAATTGGACTCACGATCTTTCCTATCACATGAGGAGAGAGTATCCCCCGCGCCAACGACGAACAACTCTGCCTCACGCGGCCCAAAGTGGGACGTTTTTGTTTAGGAACTGGCACGCAATAACTTCCCGGTTTGACGCAGTGATTCTGTGAGCGGCAAGGCGCTAGCCGCCGGTAGTTCCAACTCACCGGCGGCTAGCTGCCT
>JAYTGQ010000617.1:0-1530 GCA_043733345.1 Schlesneria sp. | reverse complement strand
CGCGAGGTGCTCGATCGCGGCTACTGGTGCGCGTTCACGATCTATCCCGGCACGAAGATGGGGAACGAGCGGATGGTCGATATCCTGCAAGTCGCCGGTGCCGAGCGGGTCATCGTGGACAGCTCGGCCGACTGGGGAAAGTCGGATGTCCTCGCCGTCCCCAAGACCGCGAAGCTCGCCGAACAGCGCGGCATCCCGCGCGAGCAGATCGAACTGGCGACGTACAAGAACGCGCTGGCCGCCTACTCGCAAAGCGGCCAGATTCGCGAGTCAGACTGGCTCGACCCGCAAGCCGTCGATCAGCGAACGCTCTTCGAGGGCAACAGCGTCCTGCGCGGAGGCCAACCGCCCCGCATCGACTCGGCAGACGACACGAACATCATCCGCTGATTCTTCTCTGGTCCCCTCGCCCCGGCGGGCACCGCCGCTTCGGTGGTCCGGGGAGAGGGCTAGGGTGAGGGGTCTTCTCTCAAAAATGGTCCCGCACCATCGGCGACCCACGTCAAGGTGCTACTTCTCGAATCGAGCGTGAATCGTGGGTGAGTTCTTCAAGGGTTGGCGACGAAAGACCGGACTGGCACTGCTCGCGATGGCATGCGTGCTGATGGTTGGCTGGATGCGAAGTCGCTTGTTTCAAGACACCTTCACTGTTTCACTGCGTTCCAGTTCTCAAATTCGACTCGTGTCGGCTTCCCAGCATCTGGTCATTGCGAAGATCAACATCAGCATGGCAGAAGGGGAAGCATCGAATCGAGAGCGTTTTTGGATGTCACGTCGCATCGATTTCACCGGCTGGCTATTCACTTCTGCCGACACAACTCCGATTTACTTCGGATTCCATGGCCATAGCTTCTGGATTGACGAACACCTTATCGTTGTCTTTGGGACGAGTGTGTCGGTCACAAAACTTCACTTTCCGTATTGGTCACTCGTCCTGCCGCTGACGTTGCTCTCGGCGTGGATGATCCTCATCAAGCCCCGCAAGGTGAAGCTCGCGACCGGTAGCACGCCGTAGATTTCAACTGTTCGTTGTCAAGAATCGAGCGTGAAGCATGGGCGAGTTCTTCAAAGGTTGGCGACGGAAGGCCGGGCTGGTCACGCTCGCGATGGCCTGTGTGTTGATGGCGGGCTGGATGCGGGCCGCAGTGACTGTCGACACTTATCCATTGACCCGGCAGGAGGCCATTGTGTCCGGCGATGGTCACGTGACGGCCGTATTCGCGCGTCGTCATGGTCCAGAATACTGGTATATGGCGTTCACGAAGCGTGTCGATAGTGGTCCCGGCGGAAGCCTCAAATGGGTGCAACGGTGGCGATGGACAGTTGCAGGAGTGGAGTGCGGTGTTGACATACTATTGGTCAATGGGACGGAAATGGACGAGGCCAAGTGGTGTCGTATTCCATACTGGGAAATCGTCCTGCCGCTGACGCTGCTCTCGGCGTGGCTGATCCTCATCAAGCCTCGGAAGGCGAAGGGGTCGCCGTAGATTTCAACTCATGTGCGGTTCAGTACCGTAAATCGCACGACCA
>JAYTGQ010000616.1:0-12101 GCA_043733345.1 Schlesneria sp. | reverse complement strand
GACGCGCGGGGCGTTGCCCACGCGGTTAAACGAAACAGTCAGGCCACGTCAGTTTGGTCGATCCCCGTCAGTGATTGACGATGAACTCCTTGGTGTTGATCAGCGCCCAGAGCAAGTCCTTCACGCCGCGAGCTGGATCACCCGTCTCTTCGAAGTATTTCGCCGCCCGTTCGGATTCGGAGGCAGTCGGGTAGCGGCTGAGCGACCGGAGATAGGCTTGCTGGACGACGGCCTTCACGTCGAACTGCACGATGGGCGACGGCTTCGGTTCATCGACAACGACCTTCGCCACATCGGCTTCCCGCTTGGCGATTTCCTTTTTCATCGCTTCACTGCGAGCGGGCTTGAGGTCGTTTTTGTCCGCCTTGGCCAACTGTTGCTTCAACCGGTCAACGTCCATCGCGGCGAGCTTGCGCTCCTGACGCTTCTTGAGGATGACATCAGCCTCCTTAGCGTCCTTCGCGGGGTCGCCGCGCTTCGTAATCTGATCGACCCATTTCCCCTTCTGGCCAATCATGTCCAACACTTCCTGATCGTTTTGCAGGAAGACCGTTTGGAGGAGGCTCGCTTCGGTCGAGCGATCGCACTCGCAGTTGCTGTCGCGGATCGAGCGACCGAAGATCGAGAGCGCGTAGTTGCTCTTGCCCTTCCCGTTGCCGTTCGCGTTGTACGAGACGTACGGATCGGCAATCGACCGGCCTCGGACACTCGTTTGCCACTTGGCTGCTTCAAAGTCGCTCATCGTCGCCAAGGCGACGGCATCGTAGGCTACTTCGGCTGGCAACCGGCGAGGGACCGCGCGGGCGAAGTTGTGTTCGTCGTGACGGTTCGTGTCGTTCGGCTGGAAGCTGAGTTGATAGGTCCGGCTGTTGGCGATCTCGCGGTGCAGCCACTTCAAGTTGTAGCCACTCTCGACGAACGCCTCGGCCAGATAGTCGAGCAGTGCGTCGTTGCTGGGCGGGTTCGCCAGACTGAGGTCATCGGTTGGCTCGACGATCCCCACGTTGAAGTACCCCGACCAGATACGGTTCACGATGGCTCGGGCGAAGTACGGGTTGTCCTTGTCGCGCAGCCAGTCCATCAGCGCTTCACGCGGATCATCCATTTCAGTGACCTGAACAACGTCTCCACCGAGAATCTTGGCTGTTCGTCCAGCAACGACCTGTGGCCGCATGGCATTCGGCTTGTCCTTGTTCGGCTTGCGTTCGGCCTGCTTGTTCTGGCGAACGACAGGTGGAACAAACAACTCATTGAACGGAACGACCTCGCCCTTGTTGAGGTGTTCCAGCAGTACCTTTCGCAGATCCTGCCCGCCCTGTTTTTTCTTCATTGCTTCCGGATCGACATCCAGCTTGGCCAGAAGGGCCTTTTCCTCTGTCCCGGTTCCTGGCGCATTGCGGTATTGCAGGCGACCGAAGAACTCTTTGAAGCGGTCGAAGTCGTCCTTCGTCCACTGATCGAACGGGTGCTTGTGACACTGAGCACACTGAATGCGAATGCCCATGAACGTGTAGGCGAATCCCAACGCGCGCTCTTCGGGTTTTTGGAATTCACGACGCACCCAATAAGTCGTCAGCGAAGGCTGATCGGCGAAGCTCCCCGTCGCGTCCTTGTGGTGGTAGCCGCTCATCCGCTCGCAGTATTGAGTGTACGTTTCGTCTTCCGCGCGACTGACGGCGAGGATGATCCCTTCCATCATGTCATCGTAAGGCATGTTCTGTTCGACGCGGACGCGGAGCCATTCGTACCAGTCGGACGACATGCGGTCTGTTGAGATTTGTGCCTTCTCAACGTTGTTGAGTTTTCCGGCATTGTTGCCCGTCCAGTCGGCCAGTCGCGTCGCCCACCACGCGGCATACGCGGGGCGTTCGAGGAGTTCGTCGATCTTCTTGGCCCGCTTGTCGGACGACTGATCGACGAGGAACGCTTCGACTTCGGCAGCGGTCGGGAGCGTCCCGATCATGTCGAGGCTGACTCGGCGCAGGAACTCGGAGTCGGAGGCGAGATCGGATTGAACGATCCCGACCTTGCGAAGCTTCTGGACGACGAGTTCATCGATCTTGGTCGGAGTCGGGACCGAGGGATAGTTCGGGCCGAACTGGGGTCCGACGGGAAGCATCACAGGAATGGGAACAACTCCGTTGTCATAGAACGCGACGACGTGCGAGTCGCCGGGGCCGGTTGAGGTGGCCAAGCCGGTGTCGTCGATGGTGACGATCGTGTCGTTGTTCGAGCGGAAGCGGCACATCGGCGTTACGTCCTCACGGACACCGGTGGACCAGACGGCGACGGCCTTCAGTTGGAAGGTCTCACCCTTTTGCTTCGCGACGATTTCGGTCGGCGTGATTTCGAGCCGTACAAAATCAGCCGACTCGCTGGTGACCGGCTTCGCGCCCCCTTCGAGCCACTTGACGAGGACTCGGTGTTGCCACGTTCCCTCTTTCAGCCGCGTCCCGCCTTCATGCGGTACGACTTGAAGGGGCTTCGTCAGCATCAGGCTCTCATGGATGTTGGCCACGTCGATGCGAGCCGGCTTGTCCTTCTCACCCTTCACCAAAGCGTCGTGGTCGGACTTGAAGTCGTAACCAAACAGCGACAGCCGGAAGCCGCCCTGACCTTGGAACGACCCGTGACAGGCGCGCCCATTGCAGCCGAGCTTGCCCATCAAAGGCACGACATGCTGCCGGAAGTCGGGGGTCTCGGTGATCGCTTCGTTGGCGAATCGCTGATCGATCCGCAGCACGTCGTCAGCGGCCGAGGCCGCTCCAACGCAGGCGACTTGCAAGCCGAGTGAGGCCGCCAGTCCCAGAGTCAGTCGCTGCCTAGTAGTTCGTTGCATGAGTTCCCTTTCGTCACGGTGTTCTTGGCGTGGGGTAGGTTTGTAACCTGCCCGTCCCTTGTTTCCACGACTCACGAGCAGGTTACAAACCTACCCCACGAGTCTGTTACTTGTCTTGGGACTCTTTGAGCGAAGCCTTGGCCCCGCTTTTGTTCTTGTTGTTGGTCGTTCGTTCGATCGGTTTGGCGACGGCGTTCTCGTCGCCCTTCTTCGTCGGTTTCACCTTGGCCGTCGGCCTGCTCGACTGCGCGGATCGCTTCAACGCGGCGAACTCTTTCTCGGCGACCTCATCCAATTTCGTCGCCAGTTCGCCGATGGTCTGATCGAGTTTTTCGACGCGCTTCTGCAAGCGATTTCGTTCAGCCTTCCGTTCGGCGAGAGTCAGTTCGACCTTTTCACGCACGGCTGCTTTCAATTCCGCTTCGAGGGCCGGGTTGTCGGACATCGTCAGCCGCGCGGCCATCAACCGGATGCGCGAGTCCATCTTCCAATGAGCCAACTCGGAATCGTGCTGCGTGACGTTCTTCGGCTTGAGTGAGGTGAGTCGCTCAACGATCCGGTCCAGTTCGACAACAGCCGCGTGATACTCGGTCGGATTGTTTTGCTTGAGGTTCGCCAGCAACAGCGACAACTCGGGATGGTTCTGCCCGGCGAAGGCGATCGCGGCCGCTTCCCGCTCGGGAGTGATCTTCGTCGCCGCGCGAGCCTTTGCGCTCGTCGCGTTCCGTTCGGCTTTGGCAGCAGCGTTTGGCTTGGCGTTCTTGCCCGCCTTCGCTTCCGTGGAACCGGCCTTCGCTTCCGTGGAACCGGCCTTCGCTTCAGTCGAACTCGGGCCATCCGCGAGGATGAGCCGCGACGATTCGAGAGTGCAGGCGAGCATCAGTCCCGCCACACCCAACAGACTCAGGTATTGCCTGCATTGAGACACGATCAGTTCTCCTGCCGATCTTCGGTCGAATTCGCGGCGGGGTTTGGTTGCTCCAACGAGACCGCAGCGAACAGCCAATCCGGAACCGCGACTTCACGCCTCGACTCGGCCAATTCGACATCGGCATCGTCGATGTCCAGCTCGGCCGCTGTGGAACCGGCGCGCCACAGCGAGACCAACTCGGAAGCCGACCGGTCTACAAAAGCCAACTGAGTCGAAGGCGAACTGGCTGGACCGAATGACATGGCCGCGAGCAGGACTGCGGCGGCGGTCGTTGCTCCGGCAAGAGCGAGCCACGAACCGCGCGGCGTTGTCTTCGATGAGCGATTGGTCGTGCTGGGCAAGACGTGGAATGAGTCCGCTTCGAGAGCAGGGACCGCTTGAGAGTCAGTCGCAGCGTGAAGAGTGAGCGTCAATCGAGTCGCTTCCGCCACGGCTTCACACACGGCGAGGTCCGTCGCCAAACGTTCCTCGAACGCGAATGCTTCGCTGTCGGAGAGTTCGCCGAGGACGTACTGAACTGCCAGCCAGTTCAGTGAGTCGCTGTTCGGAGTCTGATCTACGGAACCGGTCATGATGACTTTTTCTCACGTAGGGTAAGCGTCTCGCTTGCCCGCCTTGATACTTTGTTTTTTTTGCCGGGCACAATTGCCGGGACAATCCGTACAACGGGCAAGCGAGACGCTTACCCTACGGCTGATCTCGCCCCCACCACTTCTGCAGCTTTTCCATTGCCAGTCTCATGCGAGTCAGCACGGTGCCGAGTGGCACGTTCAACTCGTCAGCGATCACGGCGAAAGTCTTGCCCTCGTACATCCGCTGCCGCACGACGTGTTGTTGGTCGGGCGGCAACTCAGCCAGCAACTCCTTCAATTTCGCGACATCTTCGCGTCGTACCAATTCCTCATGAGCCGTCTGGTTTGCCGGAAGGGGATCGCGGCGAATCGTGTAATTTTTGAGTGTCTTGCCTTGAAGAGCCTGCCGTCGTCGGAAGGCCATTGCTTCGTGAAACCCCACCTTGAACAACCAGCCCTTGATCGTCTCCGGTCGAGCTTCGTGCCCCGCTTCCATGAGACGGCCAAACGTGGCCTGAGCCACTTCCTCCGCCGCATACCCGTCCCGCAAGACACCGACCAAAAACGCCAACAACTCGCGGGAGTGAACCTCGTACAACTCACGAACGGTTTCGATGGGCAACCGCTCGTTGGGAGCGTTACGAGGGTAAGTGTTTCCGTCGGGAGGCTGCCCGGCTTCAAGCGGGGCGCCGTCATCGCTCGCCAACGTCCACCCCCGTAACTTTTGAAACGTGACGACCGTCAAGATGAGGCTCGCCGCACGGTTATTCTCGTGAATTTAGCCGCAATAAAAAAATACCCCAGACACTGCGAAAGTGTCTGGGGCACGAGAATGTCCGGGCTGCAAGGTCACGTCAATCGGCCGAGTCCACGTTTCCGTCAGGCCCTCGCCTTCAGGGCATCTCGAATCTCGGTCAACAACGTCTCCGTCACAGTCGGTCCCGGCGGTGGCGCGGCGGCTTCCTTGGCCTGCATCAGGGACAGCAACTTGTTGATCGGCTTTACGACCAAGAAGAACACAATTGCTGCCACGATCAGAAAATTGATGGCCGCGCTGATAATCAGCCCGATGTCAAATACCCAGAACTGCAGAGCAACGTCGGGCTTGTCGCTGCCCGACATCAATTTGATGAGTGGCTCGACAAACCCTTTCGTGAAGGCTTCCACGATCTTGCCGAAGGCCGCGCCAATGATGACGCCGGTCGCCAGATCGACGACGTTCCCTTTCAAAATGAACTTCTTGAACTCATGCACGATTGCCATCGATCGACCTTTTACAAAGCGCAGAACGGTGATCACACACAAGTCCGTTCGAGCCGTGGCGAGTTAGCCCGCTGGCGGGCGAGGCCGACACTAACCCGAAGCGTAAGCGAGGATGCAACGCACGTCCTCGCTTACGCTTCGGGTTAGTGTGAAATGTGCCATCCTCACCCGCGAGCGGTAAGGCCCGAGGAGATTCCAGCACGCCAAGTTTGCATCACGGCAGAGGGCAGTCAAAACCTGTTTTTGCCTCGGAAACTAGCCCGGCGCGCGCGAGGGCTTAGTGTTCATCGAACGCCCAGCCTTCGCTCGCGCGTCGGGCTAGTTTTCAAATGCGGGCTAAGACTTGGGCAGGTTCTCAGAAGCGGCCGCCTCATTGATACCTCGGTCACAGACATCGGAGCGATCAGCGCGACTCCGCCGCAGCGCCGCTCGCCGTGACGGGGCGTGTTTGACTTGGCAGTGACTTGAGCAGCGATTGCAGCCGTTCCATGTCCGCCAGTTCCGCCTCGACCTCCACGTTCGATTGTTCGAGGCATCCCTGCTGAATGGCTCCGAAACCGGGTGACTCCGGCCCACCGAGGTCCGGTTCCCCGGATCCCTTCGTCGCACTCAGCAGCGTCGCACCGATCGGCCGCAAGCGTTCGGGGCAGGCGAACCGCGTGAGTTGCATTTGTCCGACAACTTGTACGTGTGCACCTGTCGCCTCAAGAAAAACAACCACGCCATCAGCCGAGACCTGAATCTCTTGAGCCTCTGCCGGGATCGGGATTGGTGGCTGCAATTCAGCCGATTCCCCTGCGACCGACAGACACAAGCGTCGTCGAGAATTGAGGACCAGCGAGCCGCAGCGGGTGAACGCGGGCTTGCCGTTCGCCATGACTTGGAAAAACCCCCTGCCATCAATCGCCAGATCGAGCGATCGGCCGGTCTTAAGCAACTTTCCCGGCTTGATGTCCAACAGCGGAGCCGCCAATCGGCAGCCTTCCGCCGGGATCGAATCGTGATTGGCCCCGAGTTCGTTAACCTCCTCAGCCTCTCCATCCGCCGACGCACTCCAGTCGATCCCGTAAGCATCCACGAGTTGCCAGCGAACACGTTGAAAGCCCGGTGTGAGTGAGTTCGCGACGTTGTGCCGCGCGAGCGTCAGTGCTTGCTCGACAGCCGACATCGTCGGAGTCCAGTCGGGGAAAGGACGCCGATGCGATTGAGACACCGCCTCGACAGAAACGTGAGGCAACGGAACCTGAACGACACGAACGGGAGCGGCCGCCGGCGCATCGGCCTTATGCAACGCGCGCGGCAACGACCGGAGCTGCTTCCGAACTTGGAGCAGATCGCGCACAACACCCGCCGGGATCGACTTCAGCTCGTCGTACCAGATGTCTCGCTCTTCGCGGGACGACCCGGCCAGCTCCTCTTCAATCACACGACGCACCGCGTTGGCATCGACACCGACCGGAACATACTCATCACTCGCCTCCTGCGATTGAGGGAGGCTTGGTAGGTGAATGCCCTTCGCCGACACGGGACCATCCGAGAGCGCGGTCGCATCGTGCGGGGCGAGGACGGTGCGTGGTGGAGCTTGACTGGACGTTTCGCCACCTGACGTTCTTCGTCCCGAAGAGCCATCGGCAGGCTCATCGTCGCCACGAATCTGCAGCGCGGGAACGACTTGGCTGACCTGCGCTGGCCGGTCGAATTCACCGAGGTATCTCGGGGTTGTGGCAGACTGGCTCTCATCCGACGCCAACAAACCACCGGGCGGCAACAGCGAGGGGGGCATGAACTCCAACGCGGCGCGAGGTAGCGCGGTGAGGTACGGAGTTCCCGGCACGACTGCGTTTCCGCCGCGTTGCCGCGTCTCAAAGTGCCGTTGCACCGCGATGTGTCCCGCGACCGAAGCGAGTAACGCGACCGAAACCACTGCGCCTGTATGGCGTGTCCATCCCATCGTCGATTCCTTCCGACGGTCGCTCGTTCTCAATGGCCGTTCGTTTTTCTCGGCCACAACGCGATCCGTCCTCCCTGACGAACCCGCATCAATCCGCTCAGATGACTGCTCCGTGCGGGGCGGGACCGTAGTCAAAACCCCTTTTTACAGCAAGCCGCAGTTCAGCACGCGAAGTCCGGCTTTTCCTAAAGCCGGACTTCTTTCCTGCCAGCCTCGTTCCGGCGTGAAGTCCGGCTAATAAAGCGAATCCAGACTTCACCGAGATCACGATGTGAAGCCCAAAATCACTCGCTTGAACGGCTCTCTCCCCTGTGAGAACATGCCGCCCCGCGACCGGCCTGTCCAACACCAACCCGCAGCGTGAGCAAGGGCGAAGTCGATCGACAGATTCGTCCACACAACGGCTTGGTACAGAGCAGATAAACCTCGCGTCGAGAAGACGTGTCACGTTTTCAGGTGTGCGTCAGCCTGCCTTCTGTGGTGCATTCGCTCCGCGAATGCCAAGCATTCGCGGAGCGAATGCACCACAGAAGGAAACACCACGAACAACCGAATGTCTCAACAATGACCGTGCGAGTTACAACGCCAACCGCCCGACTCACCGCCGTTCCTTCCCCGAAAGACCCTCAGACCAACATGCCCGATCCGCAATCTCTCGCCCCGCTCGTCGGCGTCATCATGGGGAGCAAGTCCGACTGGGAGACGATGCGGCACGCGGCCGACATCCTCACCGAGTTCGGCGTTCCTCACGAATGCCGTGTTGTGTCGGCTCATCGGACACCCGCGTTGATGAATGAGTACGCGACCACGGCGGAGGCGCGCGGGTTGGAAGTCATCATTGCGGGAGCGGGTGGAGCCGCTCATCTCCCCGGCATGGTCGCTTCGCAAACGGTGCTGCCGGTCTTGGGAGTGCCGGTGCAGAGCAGGGCACTGAGCGGACTGGATTCGCTCCTCTCGATCGTGCAGATGCCAGGCGGCATCCCCGTCGGAACGCTGGCGATCGGCGATGCGGGTGCGAAGAACGCCGCGTTGCTCGCCGTGAGAATCCTCGCCACGACGCGGCCCGAACTGCGAACCAAGCTGCACGACTTCCAACAACGCCAAGCTGACCGCGTGCAGGGAGAGACACTCCCATGACTCAAATTATTCTTCCGGGAGCAACGGTCGGAGTCCTCGGCAGCGGCCAGTTGGGCCGCATGTTTGCCATTGCCGCGCGGCGGTTGGGCTATCGCGTACACGTCCTCTCACCCGACGACGACACTCCGACGGGGCAGGTCGCCGATCTCGAAGTGAAGGCCGATTATCTCGACCTCGACCGCGTCGCCGAGTTCGCCCGCAGCGTCTCCGTGGTGACGTTCGAGTTCGAGAACGTTCCCGCCGAGACGACTTCGATCTGCGAACGCTTTGCGCCGGTGCGACCCGCCGGTTCAGTCCTCTTCACGTCGCAAAACCGCCGTCGTGAGAAGACCTATCTGCGCGATGCGGGGCTGCCAGTGACACCGTTTGCTGCCGTCGAAAGCGTCGAGCAACTGACCGCCGCGCTGAAAGAACTCGGCATACCGGCCGTTCTCAAAACCGCCGACTGGGGCTACGACGGCAAAGGCCAAGCGGTCATTCGTTCCGTGGAGGACGCGAGTGCCGCGTGGCAGAAGTTGGATGTGCCGCACGCCATTCTCGAAGCCTTCATCGACTTCGACAGCGAACTCTCCGTCGTCGCCGCGCGCGGGATGAACGGCGACTTCGTGAGTTACGGCCCGATTGGCAACACGCACAGCAATCACATCCTCGACGTGTCCGTCTGTCCCGCGCGCGTCCCTGCATCCGTCGCTCAAGAAGCCATCGAGATCGCCCGCGCGGTCCTCGAACGACTCGACGTGATCGGCGTCTTGTGTGTCGAGTTCTTCCTCACGCGCGACGGCCGCCTCCTCATCAATGAGACCGCGCCGCGACCTCACAACTCGGGACACCTCACCATCGACGCCCACACCTCGTGCCAGTTCGAGCAACAGGTCCGAGCCATCTGCGGCCTGCCCCTCGGTTCCAGCGAACAACGCTCACCGAGCGCCATGGCCAACCTGCTCGGCGATCACTGGGAGCTGGCTCGCGCCAACGCGGGACACGTCCCCGGAACCGAACCGAACTGGCCCGCACTTCTCGCTCATCCCAACGTGAAGCTGCATCTCTACGGCAAGCGAGAGGCCCGCCTCGGCCGCAAAATGGGCCACCTCACCGCCCTCGCCAATACCGTCGATGAAGCCGAACACATCGCCCGCGCGGCCCGCACCGCAATGGCCACTCGCTGAGAGTCACCCGAAGTCCGGCTTAGCTTTGTTAGCCGGACTTCCTTGCGGAGCCGTCGCGGCCAAGATCGCAGTGACTCGACGCGAGGAAGAGGATTTTCTCGAAGCCACAATGCTGGAGTGTGTGACCAGAATTCGAGTCTACAATCCCTCACTCAGACCAACGCCAATCCCCTGCTGACATCTCTTCCCCCGTGGCCTCCAGTGTTCCCCGTGGTTCACTCATTCAAAGGAAAGTAACCACGGGGAACACGGGAGGGCACGGGGGAGGAGGGAGCGACGGTCAGGCCGTCTGTTGTTCATTGCCATCCGATCAACGTCGAACGGGGAGCATCGACTCCCGTTCGGCGAACACTGTTACCGGGATCGACTTGAACGCGGGCGTGCGCGAGCGGGGATCGGACGCGCGGGGGACCAGCACGTTGCATTCGGGAAAGTACATCGCCGCGTTGCCCGCACGGATTTTCGGGAAGACTGTCGCGATCACGCCGCGCATCTCGCCGGTCGTGCTGCGGATCGTGACCGGCTGTCCGTCTTTCAATCCGCGTCGAGCCAAGTCGTCGGGGTGAAGCAGGATCACGTTGCGCGAGTCGATGCCACGATAGAGGTCGTACTCTTCATAGACGACCGTGTTGAACTGGCCTTCGCTGCGGATCGTCATCAAACGGAGTTCGTTCGCGCCGCCGACCAACTCGGGGAGCGCGTGTGCTTGCAACTGGGCACGTCCCGTTTTCGTCGGGAACTGCTTTGAGTAGAAAGTGCGACCGGCCAATTGGAATTCCCGTTTCGTCTCGCCGATGTCCTTGATTTCCTTGAAGCCCGGAATGACCTTGGAGATTGCTTCGCGGATGCGGTTCGTGTCCTGCATCGACTGCCAGTCGATGGGGCCTCCATTGCCGAGGACACCGCTCGCAACACGGGCGATGATTTCGATCTCGCTCCTCGGCCCGGCGTGCCGCGCCGGGCCGCCGTCACTCAGCCGGATGTAGTTGAACATCGACTCCTGCGTCGTGGCCTGCGGCTCCTCGTCGCGCGCCAGCACCGGCAGGATGATTGTCTCGTCGGCCAGTCCATGCGCGTGACCGGTGTTGAGCGTCGTGTTGAGGTACACGAGCATCTCCAACTGCTCTAGCGCGTGCTTGGCAAACGCAGAGTCGGGATTGGAGCCATACAGGTTCCCGCCGAGACAGAAGCCGAACTTGAGTTCTTTCCGTTCGGCGGCCTCCATGCAGGCCATCGTGTCGAGGCCGGCGGTCGTCGGCAGTTGCAGCCCGTACTCCGATTCAAGCCGTTCAAAAATCGCGTCCCTCAGTTTCGGGGTCACGCCGACCGAGCCGATGCCCTGCACGTTCGAGTGCCCGCGAATCGGCAGCAGTCCCGCGTTGGGGCGGCCGACCATGCCTCGCAACAGCGCGAGATTGGCGATCGCCTCGACGTTCTCGACGCCATGCGCATGATGCGTGATCCCCATCGTCCAAGTGAAGACGACGTTCTCGGCCGCGGCGTAACGAGTGGCAATCGCTTGAATCGCCTCCGCCCCAACGCCCGCCTTGCGGTAGATGTCGTCCCAATCGTGAGCCGCCAGACTCGCCTGCAACTCGGGCCAGTGATCGCAGTACTGCGTGAGGAACTGCTCGTCGTGAGCGTTCATCTCGACGATCCGCTTCGCCACGCCGGTCAGTAGCGCGAGGTCGCCGCCGATGTGAGGCTGCACGTACAGCGAGGCGATCTTCGTCCCGAAGAAGAGGCTGATCGGATCGCTCGGCACGCTGAAGTTGACGAGTCCCGTTTCGACAATCGGGTTGATGACGACGACGTGGCCACCCTGGCGGCGAACGTGCTTGAGCGTGGACATCAGTCGCGGATGGTTGCTCGCGGGATTGCCGCCGATGATGAAGACGAGGTCCGCGTGATCGACATCCTCCAGCACCAGCGTGGCCGTTCCCGTTCCCAGCACACTGTTCAGCCCGACGCCGCTCGCCTGATGACAATAGAAGCTGCAATTGTTGACGTTGTTCGTCCCGAAGACGCGAGCAAACACTTGCAGCAGGAACCCGGCCTCGTTCGAGCTGCGACCGCTGAAGTACCAGAACGTCTCGTCGGGAATGATCCCCTTCAACTTGGCGATGATCTTGGCGAAGGCGTCGTCCCACGAGATCGGCTGATAGTAGTTCTCACCCTGGCGGTGAATCATCGGCTGCGTGAGCCGCCCGCTCGTTTCGAGTTCTCTCGGCGAAAACGACTG
>JAYTGQ010000615.1:0-27952 GCA_043733345.1 Schlesneria sp. | reverse complement strand
CCCCGGTTCAAGCCGTGTAACCGAGGCTAGCGCCGCGCGGCTAATTTTCGGAATGCGGATAAAACGCCTGCACATGCTGGTGGGCCGGCGCTCGAAGCGAGCTTGTCCCACCCTACGCCGACTTTTGTCGGATGCGTCAAGAGTGCCCGTCCTACGGCGTATTTCGACAGACCACGCATTCGGACTGGGGCTTGACGACCGGTTGCCACACTCGTTAGCAAGTCGCCCCGCTCTGACCCATTGAAGCCTGACACGCAAGCGAAGAACGCTTGGAGAATGGTCCATCGCTGGCGTGTCAGGCTTAAATCTACGGTAAGACAACTCCTGCGAGAGTCCGTGGCGAGGATGGCAGGCGCTGCGACAGGAATGTTCATTCACACGAGTCCGGTTCCAAGAAGGATCGACATGTCCGCGACGCAACAAGGTTCGATAGCAGCAGCACGACGATGGCCGGTCTCATTGATGCCCCTCTTAGCGATGATGACTCTGATCCTCGCGGCAGGATGTCCGGCAACGCCCCCGCCGCTGAAGCCACCCGCACCGGTCGGCGGTGCTGCTGGTCCGACCCACCCTGCAACAACCGTAAACGAAGCGGTTCCCACCAAGGGTGCCGCCGCACCTGAAGTTCCGCCCGAGCCGCTGCTGGCCGACTGGAAGTCTCCCGCTGCCGTGTTGTTGCTGACGGGTCTGCAACACGGATATCTCGAACCGTGCGGTTGCAGCATCCACCAATTGGGTGGCATGGCGCGGCGAGCTGACTTGGTGCGGATGCTCACCGAAGAACGGAAGTGGGCCGTCTCGGGACTCGATGTCGGAGGGGCACCCAAACGCAACCGACGACAAGACCAGATCAAGTATCTCGCACTGTTTGATGCCTTCAAAAAACTGAACTACGGCGCGATTGCCGTCGGCCGCGAAGAACTTCTGTTGGGAGCCGACTTCCTGTTGCAACAAATGGTGACCGACCCCGAAGAAGCCAAGAAAACGGTGGGGCTTCTCGGTGCAAACGTGGCGTTGTACGACCCACCGCTGGAAGGCTGGCCGCTGGCGTCGCGCATCGTTCACGTTGGGAAGATCAAAGTCGGTGTGACGGCGATCGTGGGCACGAGCCTGCGCAAAGAAGTCGCTCCCGACGGCGCGATGAGCAACATTGCCATTCGTGATCCTGATGAAGTCTTGCCAGCCGCCATCGCCGCCTTGAAGGCCGAACAGCCTCAATTCTTGGTGCTGCTCTCGCACGGGAGCACAGAAGAAGCGGCGGCTCTGGCGGCGAAGTATCCCGAATTTCAGATCGTGCTCACGGCGGGCGGTCCTGACGAAGTAAACAAGACTCCGGTCGTCGTGGGCAAGACGTGGGTGATTCAAGCCGAACCCAAAGGAAAGCGCGTCGGCGTTCTCGGCTACTTCCCGGACAACGCCGAGCAGCCGTTCCGCTATGACCTCGTGGCACTCGACGACCAGCGGTTCAAAGATCATCCGACGATGCGCGAGTTGATGAAGACCTACCAGCAGCAACTGCTCGACGAAGCCATCTCCACCTCAGAAGAGCTGCTCATCAAACATCCGTCCGGCCACACGTTTATCGGCGCTGACAAGTGCGGTGAATGCCACACGAAGGCGTTTGCCCATTGGAAGACGACGCCGCACGCGAAGGCGTTTGAACCGCTGATCTCGGGCCGCGCGGGTGATGTCGATCCGATCTCGCGCATCCACGATCCCGAGTGTCTGGCTTGTCACGTCACAGGCTGGGACGCGAAGCAAATGCTTCGGTACGAGAGTGGCTACATCAGCCAAGAACGGACGCCGCATCTGCTTAACCAGCAGTGCGAGAATTGTCACGGCCCCGGCAGTCACCACGTCAGCCTGCAAGAACGCTTTGCCAACGACGCCGCGAGTGTCACCGCCGCTGAACTGGAAGCGGGAAGAACCTCGGTTCGCCAAACACTGGAAACGGCGAAAAAGGGAGCTTGCGCGAGCTGCCACGATTCCGACAACGACCCCCGTTTCACGCCCGATGCCTTCGACAAATACTGGGAAAAGATCGCGCACCCGTGGCGCGACTGAGGTAGAAGGGATCAGGAAACAGGAACCAGGGGACAGGAAGAATTCGCACTCCTGATCTCTGTCCCCTGTCCCCTGTCCCCTGACTCCCGCCCCTCTCCTTCAGGTCCACCATGCAACTCACCCCGCAGGCTCTCCGCGCACTGAAGGACACCCCCGCCTTCGAGATCACTTGGACTGACGGCAGGACGTTCCAGCTCCCGTTCAAACTGGTGCGATCCGAATGCCCGTGCGCCGAGTGCGTTCATGAGATCACCGGCGAACGCATCCTTCAGCCCGAGTGGATTCCCGACGACATCCGACCGACCGAACTCAGCTATGCGGGCAACTACGCGCTGCGAATCGTCTGGTCCGATCGTCATGCTTCGGGCATCTTCACTTGGGAGCGGCTGTATGGACTGTGTTCGCACTACCAAGCGGTCTTGGTCTCTCAACCCACTTGATGGCGGTGATGCTCGTCATGGCTGCGATCCCGTTTCTCATCATCGACGGCTACAACCTGCTGCACGCGGCAGGGCTGTCGCTGGCCAACTACAAGCAGGGCGACCTGCATCGCCAACGAGGACGATTGCTCGCGTTATTGGCGGAGCGCCTCTCCACCGAGGAACGGCAACGCTGCACGATTGTGTTCGACGCGGTCGATGCTCCACCGGGACTCGACAGCCAATTTGAACACGAAGGCATGGCGGTCCTGTTCGCCCAGCCGGGACACGAAGCCGACGAGTTGATCGAAGAACTGGTTGCCGTCCACTCGGCAGCCCGCCAGTTGACGGTGGTGTCGAGCGATCATCGCCTGCATCGAGCCGCACGCAGCCGTCGCGCGTCGCCCCTCGACAGTGAAGCCTTTCTCACGCGAATCTCGCGACGAGGCGATCCGGCATCGACGACAGAGCGAGCAGCAGCAACCGGCCTTCGCGTTGCCGACTCCGCTCCTCCAGCCAGCGCCGACGTGAGCTACTGGCTGCGCGAGTTCGGTTCCGTTGACGTGGCTTCGATCGCGGCCGAAGAAGATGTCGAGGCATTCACCAACGCAAGTGACCCGTGGCAACAGCGCCTCGCTGAGTTGCAGAACGAACTCAACAATCCTGAAAGCCTCGACCGCTGGCTCGATGATCGTAATCGCCCACGCGGCCGGCCACGTCCCTGATTGAGTTTCGCCTCCCGATGAGCGCATCGCGAATCCTCACACGACCAGAGCCATCGCCTTGTTTTGTCTGCGCAATCTGTAGGGTGGGACCAGCGGCGCTTCGCCGCGCCGGCTCACCAAGATTTCTCGACGATTCCCGATGGTGGGCCGGCGCTCGAAGCGAGCTGGTCCCACCCTACGTTGAAAAAGGCGATGGCCCCGTCACACGACAAACCCCTCTTGCTTCGACGAGCCTCGGCGTCCTAGAGTGCGCGCGTGCCGCAGTCGTGTCAGTTGCTGCGGCGGAGTTCTTCAGCAAGGGGGCAAGATCATGCGTCAGTTCCGTTCGTTGGCTCTGTGGGGAGTCGTGGCAGTCGCGGGGTGGCTCTCACCCGGTGATGTTCTGGCCGATCCGAGAATTCGCGGTGGCATCTCGTTCGGTAGCGGCGGCGTTCGAGTTGGGATCGGAAATGGCCCGATCTACGGCCCAGGCTACGGAGGCTATGGGTATGGCTCCGGCTTAGGTTATGGAGGTGGGCCGGGCTACGGCTATGGCCCCGCACCGGTCTACGTTCAGCCCTATCCGGTCTATCAACCGCAGCCGGTCTACGTTCAACCCCAGCCCGTCTATGCTCAGCCGCAATATCTTCCGCAGCCGAACTACCTGCGCGGATCGTCCGTCCCGTCCAGCCCGACGCCGATCGCGGATGGTGGCGAGATCCTGCTCTTCAGTCCGGCCACCAACTTGGACGACGTGCGTTACACGCTGAACGGGCATCCGTACTCGATGGCCCCCGGCACGAAACAGAAGTTCAAGAACGATCGCATATGGACGGTCGAATTCGAGTCCTCACCCGGCCGGTTCTCGCAGTACACGCTCACGTCGTCGCGCTACAAGTTCAAACCGTCCGACACGGGACTCGGCTTGTTCCAGACTCAGGATCTGCCCGAGTCAGCACCGCAGGCCATCCCCGCCGCTCCGATCCCCGATGCACCGGCACCAGCGCCAGCTCTTTTCGAGGGCGATGTCGTGCTACCGCGCCAAAACTGAAGAGTTCACAGTCGCGAGTTGGCTCCCTTCGCGAGTCTCATCCAACAACACCCCGGTTGCACGCAGCAGCCGGGGTGTTTTGTTGGTTGCGACGTAGAACGGGCACTCCTGCCTGTCGAAATTACCGTAGTCCCGTCGCTCCGCCGACGGGAGCGTTGCATCGCCAGAACGCATTTCAAAACCTGTTTTGCCTCGAAAACTAGCCCGACGCGCCAGCGAGGGCTGGACCTTCGATGACGGTGAAGCCCTCGCTGGCGCGTCGGGCTAGTTTTGAAATGCGTCCAGTGGGCACGCAGTGAACGCACGTCTGCCACACGTCCCGCCTCAGGGGGCGGGACGACAGTTGTCGCTCGCCTTGGCTCAAACATCGACCAGCGTCAACCCTTGTTCGGTGATCTCAAACGGAACGATGCCGTCGCTGCACGCGCTGCCGCGATGCTTGGCCACATGCAACGCGCGTCTCATCTGGAGACCGTCGCGGACCTTGCCCATCAGGATGATCGTGTTGGCGTTCGACAGTTCATCGCCGCTTTCGATCGGTCGGCAGAGCAGCTCGTCCAACAGCACTTCGTGCGACGTGTAGAGCAGCATCGTGGCCAGTTGCCGATGGTCGTAGAGGTGGTCCATGACCGCAGGCTCGTTCGCCCGGAAGTGGATGCGGAACAGATCGCGTGCGACCCAGTCGGCGTCCTTGTGCAGAATCTGATGATAGATGTAGTCGAACACATGGAACTGGAACGAGTCGCTCGCGCGGTCGGTCGGTTCGATGCCATCAATCACACACCGCCGCACACCGTGAACGAAGTTGCCGTAGAAGAAGGCGATCGCCTGATCGAGCTTCCGGTTCAACTCGACCCGCCACTCGGCCCACTGGTCCGGTTCGAGATCACGAATTGAGACCCTGCGTCCGGATCGCTCGAAGATGTGAAAGTAGTCGGATCGCATCCGCTCGCGATTCCAGATGTCGTCCGGCGCACACGGCTCGTCGATCTGACGTTGCTTGAGCAGCCACTCAAACATTCGTCGAGCATAGTCGGCGTGGTTCTGAGCATCGCCGCGCGAAGCCATGTCGAACAGGATGCCGCTCTCTCCCTCCTGCTGCCGCCCGGCGTGGGCGAACTGCAACCCAAGCTGCGTCTTGCCGATCCCGGTCGCCCCCATGACCACGGTCAGCGTCCCCGGCACCAACCCGCCGCCGAGGAGTTCGTCGAGAGCCGGGATGCCGGTGGAGAAACGAGAATGTTCGGGTACGTTCTGCACAGTCACTTGACTCCTTGGTTGGCGGGCATCTCTTCCGCCTTACTGATCTTGTCGAGCATCGACTCTAACGAGGCTTTGTGTTCGGAGAAATCCGGGTTGTCACTCATCCTCCTCAATTGCTTGGATGTCTCGGCCTGAACGTTCTTTGGAAGAATCCTTAAGATGTTAGGAAACGTTTCTTCCATATAGCCGATTAATCTGCCAAGCGTTGCCGCCTCCAAAGTCTTTGGTTCACTGACTTGGATTATCACTCCCTGCAATGTAAATCCCATTCCTGCCCTTGCCTGCCGATAATCGTTCAGGAGAGTGGAATATATTGGATCGTTCTTGTCGAGGGCCTTCTCTGCTGCAACCAGTAATCCAACCATAATGACAGTGCCTCTGAGTATGTGCCCAGTTAGTTCAGTCGTTTCGTCCACTCCGGTTTTGCGATGCAACAATCCTGACAAGTAAGCTTTGCTGACAGCATTCGCCGCCTGCATGTATTGCACGCAAGAGAGCGTGCGAATTTTCAATGGAAGCGACTGGTTTTGAAAAAAGCCAAAGTTCTCCGTGCTTGTCAGCCTGCTGAACAATTCGCCCGACTTGGAGCCGTGGTATCTCGGCAACTGAATCGGATCGCGATTCGCGATTTCAGTTAGCACTTTGGCGGCGTTGGCCATATCGACGCTGCTCCAAGGTCGTTCATGTGCCGGCATACCCAAGTCAATATATTCTTCGGCTGTCAGCGACTGGTCGTCTGAGACTGTGGCAATCAATGCGGGAGCCGCAGCGACGGGTGGATCCGCCAATTGGCTCGTTGAAGAAACCTGTTTTGGATTCGTGGCTGTTTGTGTGGTTGTGGATGTGCCGCAGCCAAATGCCGTGAATGTGACAACGGTTGAAAGGAAAATATACTGACGAGGTGACCAATTCGTTCGGAGCCTCTTTAATACAGAGATCAAATCGTGAATTGCTGCCAACACTCGTCGAGACTTTGTCGAAGGCCATTGGCTCATGGCGTCACCGCAAACAGGTCGTCCATTTGCGAGACCGGTTCGCCGTGATCAACGCGGTCGGCAATGACTCGCAGCGCGAGTGCCTTCACCCGTTCAATGGCCTCCGCCCGCGTTTGGCCATACGCCATCACGCCCGGTAGCGCGGTGATTTCGGCCAGCCAGCGCGAGTCCACTTCTTGTTCGACTTCGAGTGTGAACTGCATGATCTGTCGATCTCGCAAAAAGGAAATGTGCTGTCCGGCGCAGAGTCTAGCCGCGACAGCAGTCGTCGCGTAGGTGAGGTTGCCACCGTTCAAATCGTGATGAACCGGTCTCGTCCCGTTACGTCCCACATCTCGACCACGCGACCGTCTTCAATCACGTACGCCTGTTTGTGCAGGGCCGAGGTCGGGCAGACGTGCTTGGGGATGCCGAGCAGTTCATCACCGGGTTGATAGCGTTCGGCGAGTGGCGTTTGCAGGACGAGGTGTTCTTCGTTGTGCAGCACCTGTTCGGCATCGGGCAGGTCAGGGAAGGTCACGCGCTGTCCCTTCGGCGGGTCGGACGCGACCGACTTGTTGCCGAGATCACACGTGACGCGATCGGGTGCGGGGCGCGAGATGACGCGCGTCAGCATCGCGACCGCCGGTTCAAAGTCCATGTCGGGGAACGACGCTCCGTAGCCCGAGTCATGAAACACGCACGTCCCCGGCGCGAGTTCGATCACGGGATCACTCATCGCCGCGTAGACCGGAAACGAACCCGTTCCGCCGCAAACAATGCTCGGCACCGGCCAGCCTCGCGAAACAAACTCATCGCGCAAGCGAGCGGCCGGTTCCCAAGTGACTCGCACGGCAGCGGTTCGCTCGGCCAAATTGGTTTGGTGGTTGTGGCCGTCGTAGAGATGGAAGCCACCCGGTTCCAAACCGGGGGCGTCGATGATCTGCTGATACAACTCGGCCGCTTGTGGACCAGCGCTGACTCCCGTCCGATGCAGCCCCGAGTCGAGGTCGAGCAGCACGCGGATCGTCGTCCCCGCCGCGTGCATCGCGTCGCTGAGAGCTGCGATCATCAACGAGTCATCGGCCGTCACGGCGAACTTCACATCGGGGTACTTCTGCAAAAACTTGACCGCGCGCCCGATGTTCGGCCCGACGAGGTTGTACGCGAGGAAAATATCCTTCACGCCGCAATCGGCCAGCATCTCAGCCTCGGCGAACGTCGCGCACTTGTGCTTCGTGATCCCCATCGTCAGTTCGATCTTCGTGACGGCAGGCATCTTGTGCGTCTTGCAATGAGGCCGCAGCCGCCCGACGCCTCCGGCAATCGCAATCATCTTCCGCAGGTTGCGATCCACGATCTCGCGATAGACGAGTAAGGCCGGTGACAAAATGTTCGACGTGTCGGCGATGGCGTATTTGGCGTCCATGAGTGGCTCACGTTGAGGGAAGGGTTAGCCCAGATGATTCACACGAATCTCAGTAGCCGAAAGAACAAGGAGTGAGACGGGCTTCCGGTGTGGTACAGCAGTCCGGCTTCCCGTTCGGTAGTCCATTCCGAATTCGTGCGTATTCGTACTACTCACGTTTTGTTCCTTTGCCGGGCGCAGAATTTTCGGCAGACCTGATTAGGCAAAATGATGAAGCACAGAATCATCAAGCCGGGCGGTCGGTCTGCTGGCGGGCCTCTTCCATCATTCTGTGCTTCATCATTTTGCCATTCCGGTTCTCGCTGCCTTGGGTTGCGGGTGTCCGCCGCCGGGAGATTCGTGGTTCGTCATCAGCAATGTCGATTCGAGAAAATTGAACTGAGGTCAGGTGTGGCTTCATAACAAGATCGACCAGTCGGCGCTACTGTACTTCTCCTGCACGAGTTGTCTGGCGAGCGGGACTGCCGACGAAGAACACTCGCCCGGAACCGCGTGCCAGGCGGCGGTCAGTAATTCGATCAACGCCGCACGCGTCGCAGCGACGTTGCAGACGAACGCCGCATGATCGCGATGGTCGCGATAGTCGGGTTGTCGCGAGGGCGTGCGCAGAGAGCGTCCGATGCGAGGCAGGTCGAAGTCGTATAGAATCGTGCCGTGGTGGAGGAACGCGCGGCTGAGCCAGCGTTGGGCGTTGCCCGAAAACTTGCGACCGTCATCGGCGAGATCGCTCGTCCCACACGCGGTCGCACCGGGCAGGATGCTTTGTAGTCCGAGGGCAATCCGCTCCATCAAGCGCTTCGTCAAAGAGGCGACTCCCAGCGTGCGCTGCTCGTCCGTTAAAGGCAGGACCAGCGAATAGGCCAGGCAACCGGGACCGATCACCACGGCACCGCCTCCACTGGACCGCCTCACCACGGGAATGTTTTCAAAACGACAGGCATCCAGATCGGCTTCGATCTCGGCGCGATTGGAGCGTCCGAGAACCACGGCGTACTCATCGAGTTCCCAGAACCGCAGCAACCCACATGTGGGATCAGCCTCGACCTCGGTCAGCAGCACGTCATCGAAGGCAAGGTTCTCGGCCAGCGTTGGCAGGGTGAGGTCGAACCAGCTCATCGGTGCTGGCCAGAGCGAGTCGTGGGAGTGAGTCATGGGACGAATTGGGGTCGGGTGTTCAAATTTCAAAATTGGCCGTGGGAGCGGTGTTGTGATCGAGGCCGCTTGATCGGCCAATTTTGAAATTTGAACGCCCGACCCCAGACGAACGGCGACTCTACTCGACACCCGTCACATGTGGATCGCGCGGCCGTCCACGGCGAAGGCGGCTTCCTTGATGACTTCGGCCAGCGTGGGGTGAGCGTGTGAGGTGCGGGCGATGTCCTCGCTGCTGGCCCCGAACTCGATGGCGGTCGCCGCTTCGGCGATCAGGTCACCGGCTCGCGGGCCGATGATGTGAACACCCAGGATACGATCGGTCTCAGCGTGCGCGAGCATCTTTACGCGACCGTCCGTTTGACCGAGAGCCTTCGCACGGCCATTGGCCATGAAGGGGAAGACGCCCTTGCGGTACGGGATGCCCGACTCTTTGAGCTGCTCTTCCGTCTTGCCCACGCTGGCGATCTCGGGGTCGGTGTAGACCACGCCGGGAATCGCGTCGTAATTGACGTGACCATGTTTGCCCGCGAGGCACTCCGCACAAGCGACCCCTTCTTCCTCAGCCTTATGCGCGAGCATCGGGCCGGGGATCGCGTCGCCGATCGCGTAGATGCCGGGGATCGAAGTTTGAAACGTGCGATCAACGACGATGAAGCCGCGCTGGTTGCGGGCGACGTTGAGCTTGTCCAAACCGAGGTCGTCCGTATTGGGGATGCGACCAACGGCGAGCAACACGCGGTCGCATTCCATCGGCGGCTGACCATCGCACTCCACGACGCAGCGACCGTTCACCACGCGGGCACCGGTGACGCGCATCCCGAGGCGGAACTCCAGCCCCTGCTTGGTGAAAATTTTCTGAGCTTCGGTCGCGATCTCGGTGTCCATCCCCGGCAGGATGCGCGGCAGATATTCGAGGACCGTCACCTTCGAGCCGAGTCGCGCCCAAACGCAGCCGAGTTCCAAGCCAATCACTCCCGCACCGATCACGACCAAGTGGCCGGGGACGCTCGGATACTTGAGGGCTTCGGTACTCGTTCCGATCAGATCGTCATCGACTTCGACACCCTTGAGCGGTGCGGAGCGACTTCCCGTCGCAATCAAAATATTCTTGGCGGTCAGTTCCTGCGGCTGCGGGCCGTCCACGGCGACTCGACCGGGCGCAGCGATGCGTCCGTGACCGACATACCGCGTGATCTTGTTCTTGCGAAACAGGCCCTCGATCCCTTTGCACAGCCCCGCGACGATCGACTCCTTCCGCTGCATCATGCCGGGCAGATCGAGCGTCACGCCCTCGACCTTCACGCCGTACTCGCCCAGATGGTCGCTCGCCAGCCGGTAAAGTTCGCTCGATTCGAGCAACGCCTTGCTGGGAATGCAGCCCACCCGCAGGCACGTCCCGCCGAGAGCACCTTCCTTCTCGACGACTCCCACGTTGAGTCCAAGCTGCGCCGCGCGAATGGCTGCGACGTACCCGCCCGGTCCGGCACCAATGACGATCAAATCGTGTTGAGACATGTTGGGATTACTTCCTAAGGCCTCGCGCGGTCAGTGATGCCACATCTGAGCGGGGCGGCGTAAGCCCCCCGGTTCTTGGGCGTAAGCCCTCAATCGAAGAACCGGGGGGCTTACGCCACCCCGCTCGGAAACCACTCACTTTGTGCCGCGCGGGATGTAAACGAATGAGGGTCATCACACATCGAGCAGCAGGCGAACCGGGTTCTCGATGCAGTCTTTGATTCGCTTGAGGAACGTCACCGCTTCTCGACCATCGACAATGCGGTGATCGTAGGTGAGGGCGATGTACATCATCGGGCGGATCACGACTTGGCCATCGCGCGCGACGGGACGATCCTGAATGGCGTGCATTCCGAGGACACCGCTCTGCGGGGGGTTGACGATCGGCGTCGAGAGGAGCGAACCGTAGACGCCGCCGTTGGTGATCGTGAACGTCCCGCCCGTCAACTCTTGCGGACTGAGCGATCCGTTTTGGGACTTCTTCGCGAACTCAGCGATGGCCAGTTCGATCTCGGCAAATCCCATCCGTTCGGCACTGCGCAGGACCGGCACGACGAGACCCTTGCCGCCGCCGATGGCGATCCCGATGTCGCAGTAGTTGTGGTAGACGATCTCAGCCCCTTGAATCTCGGCGTTGATCGCGGGGAACGCAACGAGGGCATCGACCGTAGCCTTCACGAAGAACGACATAAATCCGAGCTTGATCCCGTACCGCTCGGTGAAGGCGTCCTGATGTTGTTTGCGAAGCGACATGATGGCCGACATATCGACTTCGTTGAACGTCGTCAGCAAGGCGGCATTCGTCTGAGCTTCCTTCAACCGCGAGGCGATCCGTTTGCGAATGGGACTCATCGCCTGCCGCTTCTCGGAACGCTCGCCGGATGACTTGGTAATGATTGTGCGCGGCGGCTCAGCGGCAGCCGACTTGGCCTCAGCGGCCTTCACGACAACGGTCGGCGCGGCGGCCGGTGTTGCTGCGGCAGCGACGTGACGCTGAACGTCTTCTTTCAGGAGACGACCACCGGGACCAGTCGCCTCAACCTGCGAGGCGGCGACTCCGGCTTCAGCCAGCGCGCGCGCGGCAGCGGGCATGACATGCCCCGCTGCCACAGCAGTCTTCGTCGGTGAAGCCATGGCGGGCGCAGCAGGAGCCGCAGTCGAGGCACCGGCCGCGACAGCCTTTTCGTCGATGAGAGCGATTACCTCACCGATATCGGCTGAGTCCCCAGCCGCTTTGAGCAACTGCATGACGACGCCCGAGGAGGGAGAGACGCACTTCTTCGTGGCCTTGTCGCTCTCGACTTCAACCAGCTCTTCTCCGGACGCGACGGCCTCTCCCACTTGCTTGAGCCACTCCACCAAGACCACGCTGGAGACGGACTCACCAAAGCTCGGCACCTTCACTTCGACGGTCATGTCACATCCTGATTCGAGGGAGATTGTTTTGAGGCCGTTTGAGCGGCGGAAGAGTCTTCGTATCGGCGAGGCGATGTTTTCAGAAAACGGCAAGGCTTGAGTTCTCAACCCCAACCCGAAGCGTGAGCGAGGAGGTCAAACAGCCGTTCCTCGCTCACGCTTCGGGTTGGTGTTGCCGGGCGGCTTTCAGTGAGCCACGCGGCTTTTAATGAGCCGCGCGGGGCTTGTTCGAGGCACCGATGGTCTGGGTCAGAATCTCGTTTTGTTCGATGAAATGGCTTTCGTGCGATCCCGTGGCGGGGCTGGCCGACGCGGGGCGGCTGACTCCATCAAAGGGGTGAGTCTCCAGCAGTTGGTGCCCCCACATGACCTTCAGGAATCGCCACGCGCCCATGTTCTCCGGTTCTTCCTGAACCCAGGTGACCGGCGTGTCGGGAGCGTAGGCGGCCAAGACCGTTTGGAGTTCCAGTTCGGGCAGCGGATACAACTGTTCGAGCCGCACGATGGCCACGTCCTGACGATGCAGCTCGTCACGTCGCTCGGCCAAGTCGTAGTAAACCTTGCCCGAACAGAGCAGCACTTTGCGGACATCCGCAGCGGGACGGCCTCCCACGTCGGGCAAGACGCGTTGGAACATTCCACTCGTGAAATCGGACAGCGGAGACATGGAACTCGGCAACCGCAGCAACGACTTGGGGGTCATGACGACGAGCGGCTTGCGCCACTTGCGAATGACCTGCCGTCGCAACAGGTGAAAGTACTGAGCCGGGGTCGTCGGGTTCGCGATTTGAATGTTGTCTTCGGCGGCCAGTTGCAGGAATCGTTCGAGCCGCGCACTGGAATGTTCCGGCCCGTTCCCTTCAAAGCCGTGCGGCAACAACAGCACCAAGCCGCTGAGTCGGTTCCATTTGTCCTCGGCACTGACGATGAACTGGTCGATGATGACCTGGGCGACGTTCACGAAATCGCCGAACTGAGCCTCCCAGCAGACGAGTCCGTCCGGCGTGTCCAGGCTGTAGCCATACTCGTAGCCCAGTACGGCTGTTTCGCAGAGGCAACTGTTGTGGATTTCGATGGGAGCCTGACTGGCGGAGAGATGCTGGAGCGGCATATGCGTCTTGCCGGTCTCCACATCGTGCAGCACCGCGTGTCGATGGCCGAACGTTCCGCGTTCCACGTCCTGTCCGTGCATCCGCACGGGATGGCCTTCCAAGCTGAGCGTGGCAAACGCGAGAGCTTCACCCACCGCCCAGTCGATGGGCTGTTTGCCCGTCGCCATGGCGGCGCGTTTCTGAAGCAGTTCTGTGGCAAATTTGGAGTCAGGATTGAAAATCCTCTTATGCGGGTGAAAGCCTTCAGGCAGCCGCACGAGCGACTCGAGGGTCTGAACCAGCAACGCCACATCGACGCCCGTCACCACGTCAGCCACATCAAGTTCGTGCCCACCGACGAAGCCGCGCCACAAGCCTTGCAACATGTCCCAGCGATGCTCGTATCCGGAACCTTTGGCGACTTCCAGTTCTGATTCCAGCTGCTGGCGATGCGAGAAGTGGAGGCGGTCGGCCTCGTCCTGAGCGATGCCCCCCATCTTGATGAGCTGATCGAGGTAGCTCTGCCCAACCTTCTTGCGCGACCGAATTGTCTTGTACATCTGCGGCTGCGTGAAAGCAGGTTCGTCGGCTTCGTTGTGGCCGCGCAGTCGGTAGCAGTACATGTCGATCACGACATCGCGGTGGAACTGCTGCCGGAAATCCATCGCCAACCGAACGACTTGAGCCACCGCCTCGGGGTCTTCTCCATTCACATGGAAGATCGGAATCTGAAGCATCTTCGCCACGTCGCTGGCGTAGGGTGTCGAGCGACCCTGCGACGGACTGGTGGTGAAGCCGATCTGGTTGTTCACGATGACGTGAATCGTGCCGCCGATGCGCGTCGCCTCAAGCTGGTTGAGGTTGAGCGACTCTTGAATGATCCCCTCGCCCGCAAATGCCGCGTCGCCGTGAATCAGCAGACACATGACCCTGCTGCGATCCACGTCCTGCTTGCGATCCTGCTTGGCTCGCACGCGGCCCATCACCACGGGATTCACGAATTCGAGATGACTCGGGTTGAAGCAAAGTGAGAGATGAACCTTGCGGCCATCGCCGGAATACCAGTCGTTGCTGTAGCCGAGGTGGTACTTCACGTCGCCGCGCCCGATGTGCAGTTCGGGGTCGAGGTCTGCGAACTCGCGGAAGATCGCACGCGGAGCCTTCCCCATGATGCTCGCCAGCACGTTGAGTCGGCCGCGGTGGGCCATCCCGAACACGACCTCTTCGATTCCTTGATCGGCCGCCTTGTAAATGGCCAGTTCCAGCAGCGGGATCAGCGTCTCAGCCCCTTCCAGCGAGAAGCTCTTCGTCCCCTCGAACTTTTCAAGAATGAACTCCTCAAACACCACCGCGTCGCTCAGTCGCTTGAGAATGCGCCGCTGTTCATCGGGAGTCAGTTGCAGCCGATTTTCGGTCGCCTCCATCCGTCGCTGAAGCCACTCTCGCACGGGCAGGTCGTCGATGTGCATGAACTGCGCGCCGATGGAACGGCAGTAGGTGTTACGCAACCATTGCAGGATTTCACGCAGCGTTCTCAGGTCGGCACCACCGGCTCCCACCGTCGAGAACTTGCGGTCCATGTCGCTCAACTTGAAACCGCAGGTGTCGGGTTCCAACTCGGGAACACGCGTACGTGGCTGGCCGAGTGGGTCAATGTCGGCGGCATAGTGGCCCATACCGCGATAGTTGCGGATCAGTCGATCGACGCGCTCTTGCAGAATTGCGTAATCGAGTTCGGCGGGACTCACCAGTCGCGTCTCATTCGATTGAAGTGGACTGAACAGGCCCTGGCCGTTCTCGTCGTGAACGGAGAGAGCATGTGCTTCGCTCAACTGGCGGAAGTAGTCTCGCCAATCTGAGGAGACCAGCTCGGGCGACTTCTGGTATTCGAGGTAGAGCGATTCGACGTAGGACAGATTGGAACTGTCGCCAGCCCCCGAGTTGCTGTGGCCCATCGAGGCGTCGCCTCCACTAGATCGAGCCGTTGTGGCAGACTCGCGCGCGGTGCGCGACGCGGGCATCGTGTCAGAAGAGCTCATCGTGTTTGCTTCTGGTTTCAAGTCAGGACGGCGGAAGGTGCTGGTCGAAGACGGTAGCCTCAACGACGTGGGTGAGCCGATTCGCTTCACATCGAACAGACACGTTCGCAGGGTGACCGAACCCAAACGTCACGCGAACCGAACCCACAACTCCCGAGGCGGCGGAATCTAGCAGAGGTCGCCATCAATGAGGAGTTCGAACGCCCTCAAAAATGCGGTCGATCATGACATGAAGAGATTGCAATCTCTGTCATGCGGCTGCTTCGAGCTACCGTGCGGCGGGGCCGGGTGGGCTGGGCATCCGACCGAAGATCATTCGGCCGGCGCTGTTCTGCAACATGCTCGTGACGACAACATCAATGTCCTTGCCAACCAGCGTGTTCGCCTGTTCGCACACGACCATCGTACCGTCGTCCAGATAGCCCACACCTTGGCCGAAGGACTCGCCTTCGCGGATGACCCGAATGTGAAGCAGTTCGCCGGGGAGATAACGCGGCTTCAACGCATTTGCCACGTCATTCAGATTGATCGAATCGACGCCCTGAACGCTGGCGACTTTGTTGAGGTTGAAGTCGTTTGTGACGACTCGGCCACCCATGCGTTTGGCGAGAGCGACCAACCGTTGATCTACGGTCAGTTCGGCCAAGTCCTTGTCCTTGACATCATACATTCGAACATCGACCTTCGGGTTCTGCTGCAACTTCGTCAGCACATCGAGTCCGCGACGCCCGCGAATCCGCCGCAACTTGTCGTTGCTGTCGGCGATCGCCTGCAATTCTTCCAAAACAAAGCTGGGGATGACCAACTCGGTGTCGAGAATGTTCGTGTCCATGATGTCGGCGATCCGTCCATCAATCAGCGAACTCGTATCCACGATCAGTGGACGGCCCCCTTTGATTTCCTTCGCGAATTCCACGTAAGGAATCACGAAACGGAAGTCGTCCTTGGTTTGCAGGAGGAACGAGATGCAGATGTACGGCAGCATCACACCAAGCATGACGCCAACCACGGGTGCCATTCGTGGATCGAAACCGGCCGATGCCAGAAACGCCTGAAGCGCGTAATAGAGCTGGTAGGAGAGCAACCAGCCAATCAGCATTCCAAAGTACACGGCCGAGATGACATCGATTCGCTTCCGAGGAAACAGAATGTCAGCCAGAGTGACCACCTGCGAAGCCAGCATCATCACGACGAAGGCGATGGCCGCATTCGACTGGATGAACTCTGGCGCGGGACTCGTCGGCTGAACGATGGCAAATACCGCCCCGGCACAAACCACGGCGTAAAGAACTCGAATCACAACCAACAACATGGCAGGCCCATTCCATATTCAGCAGGCGTCACTTCGATCAAATTAACCGAAACCTCGGACCATCCGAGACCTTAGAAAAGACCAAGGTTTCGAGACTCCGACAATTCGTCGTCGGAGTATAGGCCGCGCCAGAAACGAACGCCAGTTGCCTAAACTTCATCATTGATGCCACCGAAAACAACGGCCGTGAGCCGAGCATCGACTGCATCCGGCAGCCATCATGGGTGAAATCGAGCAAGTTAAAAGGCTTCTAGGGGCGACGATACGCGAGCTTATTCTTCGTGTCGGACGGACATCACGCGGCTTCTTCCCTGTCCGACAGGACACTCAGCCGAGGCGATTCTTCGCGTGGCAACCACGGCGAGATCCGTGCTTCGAGTTCGTTCATTTGCTCGTGGAGATACTCGGCGCGGTGCAGCCAGTTCTCCTGCCAATCCCGGTAGAACTGTTTCAATCGCGACTGCTGATCGGCGTGCTTCGTCACACGCAGCCGGAGCGTTAGCAGAGCCTGCTCGGCTCGCAAAACTTCGGGCGCAACGAGATTTGAGTCACTAGAATCGAACAACATGGAACAGGCTCCGTGGGGGTGCATCTCGGGTGTGAATCGGCAGGCAGGTGAATCGAAGTTCGCCAAGTGCCATCGACTCGACCGTTGATGAAGCTTGAACGGATTGCGTTGAGATTGCCGCACGATTCCACGTGGTCACAGTTGTGACTGACACAACTCGTACAACCCCGCACGGACGGTACAGGTCGCTCCCGGTCACCGCTGTGGCCGATCGATGTGGATCGCCGCGCGCTTCCCCTCTCCGAATGCTCGACCCATAATTGGCAGCATGAACTCTCAGAACTCACAAACTGTGGCCGTGAATCGTTCGTTGGTCGGTGCGATCGCGCTGGGGCTATTTGCCATCGCCATCGCGCTCTCGTGCCTCGGTCTCGAGGGGAGTCAGGACATGTGGCGCGGTGCCGCACTGAAAGTCGGACTGGTGATGGGAGCGTTGTGGCTGGCACTCCCCTCGTTCACTCGAAATGAAGAACTGGGCCGGACATCGTTGGCCGTGGTCGTGGGATTTATCGTGGTCGCACTCTTGATTGGACGAACAAGGATTCCGCTGAATGTTCTCGTCCCATCGGTGCTGGGTTTCGCGTTCGTCGTCCGAGTTCTCAGACCATCTCGCCCCACGCGCCCGCCGCGATCTTGAGGACACACCAACCCGCAACGTGAGCAAGGAACGACGATCAACAGAATTGCTCTCGTCCGAGACACGTTTGATGCTCCGATTTCCGCCGTTCACTCACAGTTCAAACGGCTTGGCACGGCAACCCAACTTCAACTGACCAGTGGAGGTGTTTAATGAATCGACGATGGCAGAGCAGGATGTTGGGTGCGATGGTTCTGTTGGTGTGTGGCTCGATGGGCATTGATGGCTCCCAGAGCGTGGCTGATGATGGCCTGCGTGAACGTCTGAAGGATGCCAATGGGGCGCGGACCGATCTCTGGGTCTACAACGACATCCAGCAGGCAATGGTCGAGGCGAAGAAGCTAAACAAGCCGCTGTTCGTCACGTTTCGCTGCGTCCCGTGCAAAGACTGCGCGGCGTTCGATGCCGATGTCGCGAATGGCAATGACCGCGTGCAGGCTCTTGCCAAAGAGAAGTTCGTCTCGGTCAGGCAGGTCGAGATGAAGGGCGTCGATCTCTCGTTGTTCCAGTTCGATCACGACTTGAACTGGGCGGGGATGTTCATCAACGCGGATGGCGTCGTTTACGCTCGTTACGGAACGCAAAGCGCGGAAGGCTCGGATGCGTACAACTCGATTGAGGGCCTGCTCAACACGATGAACCGCGTCCTCGAACTTCACGCCGCGTATCCAAAGAACGCTGCGGAACTAAAGGGGAAGCGGGGCGAGCCGAAGCCGGTCAGCAGTGCCCTTGAACTTCCGGGTCTCAGCAATCCCGCGAAGTATGCGCAGGAGACGACCCGGTCGAACTGCATCCACTGCCACAACATCCATGATGCGGAACACAAGCACGCTCTGGACACCGGCAAGTTCTCGGTCGAGATGATGTACAAGTTCCCGCTGCCCGACAGTCTCGGCCTAAAGATCGACCGCAAGAGCGGCGTCCTCATCGAGAAGGTGCTTCCAGACTCAGCCGCTGCATTGGCGGGACTGCTCGCGAACGAAGAGGTCGTCCGCATGAACGGCCAGCGCATCACCTCGATCGCCGACATGCAGTGGGTGCTGCACAACCTGCCCCTTGGAGACGCTCAAGTCGAAATCGAAACGAGCCGCTCGGGCAAGCACACCGTGGCGCTGAAGGCGGGTTGGAAGAAGCACGACTTCTCGTGGCGAGGCTCGATGTGGAACGCTCCGCCCCGCTTCCAAGTCTGGACGCCCGTCCTCTCCAACGAAGCCCGAGAAAAACTGAACCTGCCCGCCACCGACACGCCGCTCGAAGTGAAATGGATCAACCGCCAAGGCAAGGGGGGACAACAAGCCTACGACGACGGCCTCCGCGAAAAGGACATCATCATCGCCATCGCCGGCCAACCCGCCCGCCTAGACACCAAGCAGTTCAACATGCACATCAAGCTGAATTACAAAGTGGGCGAGCAACTCCCCCTCACCATCCTCCGCAACGGCGAACGGCACGAGCTGAAGATCAAGCTCGTTGAGTGATTCGGCTTCGGAGTCATGTGGCGTGCTTGGACTCCTTCAAGTTTTGGAATTGCCCAAAGTCGCCTTCATCGCTCCGCGTGAAGACAGCCGAGCGCGGATTCGGCTTTGAATGCCAAATACGTGCTTCTCGCACTCGGCTAACTTCACGCGGAGCGATGAAGGCGACTTTGGGCTGAGGCGAAGACTCCACACACCCTACATTTCTTGTTCAGAAACTCACTCTGCAGCCACCTGTTCTGGGCTGGCGAGGTACTTCACGAGGTCGCGAATCTCTTCGAGCTTCAGGCGGTTGAGCAGCCCTTCGGGCATCATCGAGATCGGTTGTTGCTGGCGTTCTTCAATGTCGGACGTGGCGACCACGACTCGTTCGGTAGCGGTTTCGAGGGTGATCGTGTGGGCATCCTCGGCTTTGACGACGCCATTCACGACGCGGCCGTCCTTCGTGACGAGGATCGTCACGCGATAGGCTCCGCCGACGAGGGCGCTCGGGTCCATCACGTTGATCAGGACGTAGTCGAGGTCCGTGCGCTGTGCTCCGGTCAGGTCCGGGCCGACCTGGCGGCCGACTCCGAACAACGTGTGGCACGCGGTGCAGTTCTTCTGGAAGAGCACCCGGCCGCGCGAGGCACTCGCGGTCGAGGCATCGGCTGTGAGGATTTTTTGCTTCATCTCGGCGATCTGCTTGGCTCGCTCGGCGGACGACGGCTTGGCTCCGAAGACTTTGTTCACGAGTTCCTTCAGCTTCGGTTCCTTGAACCGCTGCAACTGGCGGATGTCGAATTCGGAGAGGTCTTGTTTGTTGATCGTCCCCGCCTCGACCGCCGTCACCAGCGCGAGGGCCGTCTTCTCGCGAGCGGTCAGGGTACTGATGGCGTCGAGCTTTTCGGGGTCGCTCAGTTTGGCATAGCGCCCGAGGATTTCTTGGCTGACCTCATCGCGATCGAACCCGGCGAGGCCCCGAATCGCGGCGGCTCGCAGGGCGTTGTCGTTCAGGCGGTCGAACAACAGGTCGGCGACGGCGGGCCGCTTGGTGGCGACGAGGGCTTGCAGCGCGCGGTCACGTTGGGCGGCATCGGCCTTCGCATCCTTGATGACGTTGGTGAAGTGGCCGAACGCCTCATCACTTCCCTGCACGAGCGAGATTCGCTGGCTGAGGTCTCGCACGGTCGCATCGCTGCTCATGGCGAGTCGCGGGGCGATCACGTTCCAGCCCGCATCGGGCTTCACGTCGCGCCGGCCTTCGAGGGCGGTGTGCAAGCCCGTCACCACATCGCGCTGCGCGGCCACGTCCTCACCCATCTCTTCGAACCAGCGCAGAATCGGGAAGAAACGCGGCGAGCTTCCCGTGGCGAGATGCCTCGCGATGAACTGCCGCAGCTTGGGAATCTTCGTTGCCAGCGCGAGCGACAATACTTCGTCATCGTTACGTAGCCCGGTCGCTCCGCGACCGGGGTTCGAGTCGCGGAGCGACTCGTCTACGTAAAGAAGCGGCTCGATGCCGTACCAGATCATCAGGACGAGGTTGTTGTCGGCCGAGTCCTCGGCGTGCGAGACCAGTCCCAGCGCGATCTCCCTCCGATCCGCCAGCGGCAGCCGCTGCAAGCCACTCGCCAGTTGCAGCCGCACATACGGCGAAGGGTCTGACTTCGCGAGTTCCGCCAGCTTGGCCAGCATCTTCGGTGACGTGGCTTTGTCTTCCAGCGTGAGGCGCACGGTCCAACCACGAATTGTGTCACCGGGGTTATTCAGAAATGCCAAATGATCCGCTTCAGTCAAAAAGCCGACGGTATGCCACCCCAAGAGATAATTGAGGTTTGCCGGTTCGCGAATGCTCCGCAGCATTGCCTCTGGCGTTTGCCCGTCGGCTTTGAGTTCGGCTCGAACCGCTTTCATCTTTTCCGGTGACGCTCTCAATGCTCTCGCCATTGCAATGAGTTCAGACTGCGGTTCAATGTCGGTAAGGGTGACTCCGCGCCTGAAAGGATCACTGGGATACGTCACCTTGTAAATCCGGCCGTTCTCGCGGTGGATCGTGGCGTCGTCGTAGTTGTGGCATTCGCCGGTGTCGGACCAGTCGCTGATGTAGATGCTGCCGTCCGGTCCCTGCTTCACGCAGACGCCTCGAAACCACGGGTCGCCCGAGGGGGCGAAGTCGGGCATGTGCTTGGCCACGTAACCCGATCCGCTGCGTTCGAGCTTGTCTCGATTCAGACGCTGGCCGTGGATGTTGACGGTGAACAGGTTGTTGCGGTACTCGGCGGGGAACTGTTCGCCGAGATAGATCATCGCGCCCGAGTGCGCGTGGCCGCCGCCCGCCTCGCCGTGCTTGCCCGTCGCGTTGCGAGCACCCTCCCACGCGCCGCCCGCCCAGTGAATGTGGTCCGCGCAGGTCTGCATCAACTCGAACGTGCGCGGGTTGAAATCCTGACCGAACATCCGCTTGAAGCGTGCTCCGGGGACGACGTGGAAGGCGTGCTCGATCACGCAGTTGGTGAGGAACGCCTCGCCCCGTTCGTCGAACGCGAGGCCCCACGGATTCGTCGTGCCGTGCGCGACGACCTCGAACTCGTGCCGCACCGGATGGAACCGCCAGATGCCGCAGTTCATGGGGACGCGCTGGTCATCGGGCGTACCCGGCTTGCCGATCTTCGAGTTCGACAGGATGCCGTTGCAGCCGTACAGCCAACCATCCGGCCCCCACGTCAGACTGTTCGCGACGTTATGCACCGCCTTCACATCGAACCCGTCGAGCAGCACCTGCGCCGGACCATCGGGCACGTCGTCTCCGTTGGCATCGGGGATGAAGATCAGGTTCGGAATGGCCGTGACGAAGATGCCGCCGAACCCATACTCGACCGAACTGAAGTTCACCCCCTTGTCGATGAAGACGGTCTTCTTATCGAAGGTGCCATCGTTGTCGGCGTCCTCCAGAATCAGAATGCGATCCGTCCCCTCCTTCGTCCCAGCCGGAAGCCATTTCGGATACGAACGGCATTCGACCACCCACAGCCGGCCGCGATCATCAAACGTCATCGACATCGGCTGCACGATGTCAGGCTCACCCGCAAATAATGTGGCTTTGAACCCCGGAGGCAACTTGATGCTGGCTGCGGCCTCTTTGGGTGGCAACGGGCCTTGAGCCTGAGCTTGTGCGGCCAGTGACGCGACGAACACGGTCAGTAGAACAAATCGCATGGAAAATCCTTTCGGAGAAAGCCGATGGCAGAAAGATGGGTGGTAGAAAAATCAGACGGCTGACGAATGATTCAGGTCTTCATGTTTCTACCACCCATCTTTCTGCCATCAGGTCTTCTCGCCTTCCTTGATCGCTAGGCAAACACTTTTTCGTACTTCGCCTGATTCGGACATCTGTTGGACACGTCAATCAACTGCCGAGCTTGCTCCGGAAATAGTCCGCTCCCGCAGTGAGGGCTTCGGCGAGCTTCGCGATGTCTTTGCCGCCGGCTTCGGCGAGATCGGGTCTGCCGCCCCCACCACCTCCGGCGAGTTTGGCAGCGACTTTCACGCAGTCTCCGGCGCTGAGTCCCTTGGTCGTGAGGTCTTTACTCACGGCGGCGATGAAGGCCAGTTTGTCGTCGGCGATCAGGCCGAGCAGGATCGCGGCGGACGGGGCTTTTTCGCGGATGCGGTCGGTGAACTCTTTGAGTTGGTCGCGGGTTATGTCCTGCACTTCGGCGACGATCAGCTTGGCAGTGCCGATAGTCTCGGCGCTGGCGACCAGCTTGCCTGCGGTCTCCGCGAGTGACTGGCCCGCGTACTTGGCGAGTTCCTTCTTCGCGTCACGCAGTTCGTTTTGAAGAGCCTCAATCTTGCGAGGCAGGTCGTCGAGCTGTGACTTCAGCAGCGCGGCCGATTCCTTGACGATGTTCTCCGTTTCGCGGATGCGAGCGATGGCCTTCGGGCCCGTGAAGCAGGTGATGCGGCGGATGCCGGCGGCGACAAGTTCGTCGCGGATGACTCGACAGAGACCGACTTGGCCCGTGTTGCTGAGATGCGTGCCGCCGCACAGCTCGGTGCTGAAGTCGCCCATGCGAACGACGCGGACGTTGTCGGGATACTTCTCACCGAACAGGGCCATCGCGCCCAAAGTGCGTGCTTCGGCAATCGGCATCAGTTTCGTGTTGATCGGCGCGCCGTCGGCGATCCGCGCGTTGATCTCGTCCTCAATCTTGAGGAGTTCGTCGTGGGTAAGGCCCTTCGGATGCGCGAAGTCGAACCGCAGTTCGTCCTGTTGGACCTTCGACCCACGCTGCGTCGCGTTCTCACCGAGATACGTTCGCAGCGCGTGATGCAGAATGTGCGTGGCCGAGTGTGCCCGACGAATGGCTTCACGGCGCGAGGTATCTGCGACCGCTTGCACCTTCGCGCCGACAGTCAGCTTGCCCGACTTGAGCGTGCCAATATGGACGAGCAGTTCGCCGTCGCGCTGCGTGTCTTGGACATCGAACTCGACACCACTGCCGCTCAGCTTGCCGATGTCGCCGACCTGACCACCGGCCTCACCATAAAGAGGAGAACGGTTCAGCACGACGGCGATCTGGGCATCGGTCTTATCGAACGAAGTCGCAAGCTGACCGTCAGCAATGATCCCGACGACCTCAGCGTCGGCACTCGTCGTGTCGTAGCCGAGGAACTGCGTCCCGCCGGTTTGTCGCAGCGTGTCGAGTGGTCCGGCCGACATGACCGAGTTCGCGAAGGCTCCGCGTCCGCTGGTCTTCTTGTGTTTCGCTTTGCATTCCTTGAACTGAGCCATGTTGATCGTCAGGCCCTCGCTCGCCGCGAGCGATTCGGTCAACTCGATCAGGAAGCCGTCGGTCTGGTGCAGGTCGAAGGCGGCTTCACCCGAGACGATCGTTGTCCCCGACTTCTTCGCCTGCTCGACGAGCTTCTTAAATCGGACGATGCCCGACTCGACAACTCTCAGGAACTGCTTTTCTTCCTCTTGAATGGCGTGCTGCACGGCTTCGACCGTTTGGCCGAACTCGGGGTACGGCTGCTTCATCATCTGGGCGACGACCGGGACGAGTTGCGACAAGAACGGCTCACAGGTGCCGAGCAAAAACCCTTCCATCGACGCGCGGCGGAGGAGCAGCCGGACGATGTAGTTCTCTTTCTCGGGGCCGGGTCCGCAGCCTTCGTGCAGCGCGAACGAGCAGGCTCGCACGTGATCGGCGATGCGGCGAAGTGCTCTCCCCTGCGGAGCCGCGTACTCGTACTTCACGCCGACGATCTCGCCCGCCGCCTGACAGATCGGCTTGAGGATGTCGATCTCGAAGTTGCTGAGGACGCCCTGCAACGTCGAGGCACAGCGTTCGAGGCCCATGCCGGTGTCGATGTTCTTCTTCGGCAGTGGCTGAAGATTGTTCGGTGGTGATCCCACGCGATTGAACTGCGTGAAGACGAGGTTCCAGATCTCGACCGTCTTCGTCGCGCCGGGTGGCAGATAATAGATTTCACTGCACGGCCCGCAGACACCATCCGGCCCCTGTGACGGTGCCGACGCGGGCCAGAAGTTTTCGCCTTCGTCCTCGCGCGAGATGCGGCTTGGGTCGAGACCGATCTCCTTGTTCCAGATTTGGAACGCTTCATCGTCATCGAGATAGACGGTCACGTTCAGTCGCGAAGCGTCGAGACCCAACCACTTCTTCGTCGTGAGGAACTCCCACGCCCAATGAATGGCCTCTTTTTTGAAGTAGTCTCCGAACGAGAAGTTGCCGAGCATCTCGAAGAACGTGTGGTGATAGGCGGTGATGCCGACGTTGCCGATGTCGCCCGTCCGCAAACATTTCTGCGAGGTCGTCGCGCGCGTGAACTCCACCGGCCCGATGCCGAGGAACTGGTTCTTGAACTGGTTCATCCCGGCCGGCGTGAACAGAACCGTCGGATCATCCTTCGGCACGAGCACGTCCGTCGGTCGTCGGACGCAGCCCTTGGACTCAAAGAACGCCAGATACTTTTCACGCAGTTCGTCAGTCTTCATGTTCGCTCTCGTAGGGTGCGTGGAGTCTTCGGAACGCACCGAAACCAAGGATGTGTGCAACGAAAGAGGTGCGTTCCGAAGACTCCACGCACCCTACGTGTTTTTGATGTCGTCCATCTGCTCAGACGAGAAAACCGCCAAGTCTCACCCGCGCGAAGCCCGCTCAAAACGAGTCGCGAGAACATAACAGAAGCCCATCGAGCGAGCGACATCACGCGACGTGTGAAGCTGCTGTTGGGTGCAGTCGTTCATTGGTGGTCACATTCCGGTCCCCTCTCCTCCGTCTTCGGGGGAGAGGGTTAGGGTGAGGGGGCTGAACGGTCGAGAGCCCCTGGAAGCGGGCGTAGCTGACCGATCACAACAACGAGCCTTATGGATTCCAGTGAGCTCCGGCGTGAAGCAAAGCCCCCCTCACCCTAACCCTCTCCCCCCGAAGACGGGCGGGAGAGGGGACAAGAAAAGATGACCACCAATGAACGACTGCACCCGCTACTGTTGGTCGTGAAACAGACTGTTTAAAAAGGTTGTCAGCGCGCGGGACCACCGTTATAGTCCGCCCCCATGTCCGTTCGGACTTCATCTCATTCGCTGGCACGGAGGTTATTCAGTGGAACTTCAAGAACTCGATCTTGCTGTTGGTGATGTCGTTCAGATTGGCGAGTACACGGTCACGGTCATCGACATTGAAAACGCTGAAGTCACGTTTCGAGTCGATGAGCCAGCGACGAGCGACGATGGTGGCATCGGCTCCACGGTGCTGCGTCCCCGATGACCACCGCGCCGCAGGACAACGCGCCTGCCGACGCCGCGAGGTCAGCTACGGCAAACTCTCCCCCCCGCCGCCGTTTGCGAAAACGCTGGATCATCCTCGGCTCGCTGCTCGCGCTCATGGGAACCTCCATCTGGCTGATCCTCCGCGACGAGCCACTCGCCGTGATGAAACTCCCCGACGGGAGAACCTTCACGATCCATAAGCTCACGTATGGAAAAGAGCACAGCTATCACGCGCAGCCCGCCGCGCTGACCCCGGTGGAAGTCTGGCTGAACCGTCAGCTCGTGCGGTTCGGTCGGCAGATATCGCAATCGTTTTCAAACAGCCAGTTTTTAACCGGCAATAACGCTTCGTCGGTGGGAGTTTGGCATTCATTCGATTGGTCGAAACCGGCAAATGAATCAATGCCGCAATCGATGGTGCTGACTGACGAAAATGGTTGGCGCACTTGGGTCAGTACGCAACATCTTCAGATTGCGCCACCGCCCGCAGCCATCGCAGGTCAGCCCTATGTTCCTCATTGGCTGTCGTGTGGAATGCCTTCACCGTCTCGTTCGTTACAAATTGAGTTGCTTGATGCAAAAAACAGCTTGCTTGCTTCGACTCGAATTCCTTACGACGTTCCGACGACATTGCTGGAAACATGGGCGTCCCCCTCGCCATCGCTGCCAGTCACTGAAACTGAGGGCAATGTCGTGGCGACGATCACGGCTCTGCACGCCACTTGGTCAAGTTGGTTGCCTTTATCGCTTCAAGATGTGTTGAACGTCGTCCCGAAACTGGTTGTCGAAGTCGATGGAAAGCCCTCGGCTAGCTGGGCACCGATGACGCAAGGCGTTCCGTTCTTCGAGTACGGGAATCAGACTCCCATCGTCGCCACGGTCAGATCGCCTTACGGGAATAGCTCGCCAATGGCGCGGTGTGCGGTTTCTCCGCACGAGACTGCTTGGAAACTTCATCTGCCCGTGATTTGCCACAATCCGGATGAGGTTGTTGCGTCAGATCGCGTCCACCTTGGACAAATCACGTTCGCAACCAAACAGCCCAACGTGGACGAGGCCCGCGAGGCGACTGCAATTGGGAAGTCGATGGCACGGTTACTCGGCGCGGCGCGTGCCGGTGCATTCAGCTACGAGGGAGAAGGTGAAGGGAACTTCTCAATGCCAACGCCACAACCCATGGAGTGGTGGACAGGCGACTCGCTGAAGGGGACATTTCAAACGACGAGCGTCAACGCCGGGGGCATCGTTGGCTATGCGGTTCCATCTCTTCCCGGCACGATCGTTCGTCCGCCTCAACATCCTGTGACAGTACATCTCAAGTTCACCGCGCCGCGTCCGCATGTGCTGATCTCACTCACCGAGTCCGGCGCACGCTTTCCTCACGTCATCGTGAAGGACGAGAGCGGGCGGGTGCTGGAGGGCGAGTTGTTCAACGCGCAGGGCTTACTCGTTTGGTTGGCCAAGGAAGCGTACGACGACGTGGAGCAGGTTGACGTGACGCTGCTGTTGCAGAAGCCGCGCGTGTTCACGTTTGTTGTGCCGCCACCGAAAATGCCGCCTCGGCCGGTGGCGGCGGCCAAGTGAGAGGCTCGCCCCTATAAGGCGAACTTTGAACCACCTGACCCCTCTATGACTCTCACCCGTCGTTCCGCTTGAAAGCAGACGGGCAGGAGTGCCCGTCCTCCCTTTTACAACAGGCTGTCACGCTTTGAACAAAGTTCTCGCTGACGCTTCGGGTTGGTGTGGGAAGGCGTTCTGGCGAGTGGACTATTTTTCGATGGCCACTTAAGCTCGCGTCGCCGCAAGGCGGGCAGTATCGAGTGGATGGGCGGGTTGTGCTGGCTGGCTGCCTGTTGAAGAACGTAGGGTAAGCGTCTCGCTTGCCCCTTTTTCAACTGCATTTACGGGCAAGCGAGACGCTTAGCAGCCTGTTGAAAAACGGCTGTCGGGAGGGCGAGGCTCCTGCCGAGCCGCGAGAAACAAGCGACTTTCCTCACGCACATGGCTCGGCGGGAGCTCGCCCTCCCTTTTTCAACAGGCTGTTACCCTACGTTCTTCAACA
>JAYTGQ010000614.1:0-12122 GCA_043733345.1 Schlesneria sp. | reverse complement strand
TCACCGGTCGCGGGATCGACGGATCAAGCCTGCCGCGCAGCGTCATTCCGGGACTCAGTGGCACGTCAACGTCCGTCGTCTGACCGGCGGTCGAAGTGAACGGGATCGCGCTGCTGAACTGAAGTCGCTCGGGGTCGGTGCGATCAATGATCCGGAAGATACCCGGCCCCGGTTCGATCACGGGCGAGAGCCGCGCGTCTCCTTCCGTCACCCATCGACCGGGAAACCACTGGCCCGAGATCAGCGCCTGAAAGTCGGCCAGAGGAGTCGTCTCGCCCTCGCGAAAGGCTTTGATCCGCAGGCGACCGCCGCGTTTCAACGTGATGTGTGGCAGTCGAACCACGACGCCCTGTTGAGGGACCGGGCATTCCACATTCCACGGGACGCAATAGTCGGGATGTTCGGCCACGACCATGACCGCACTCGTCAGCGAAGCCCCCGCGCTGGAGACCCACTTCGGGTACGTGATCTCGGCCCGGCCCAGCTTGTCCGTGGTGACCGTGACTGGTTCCCCATGCTCCTTCGTTCCCCAGCCGTAGCCGGTGCCGGGGTCCAACACGGATCGCAATCCATGCTGCGTGAGCTGTGCGCCCTCGACGCGATCACCCGCCTCATCGTCCACGATCACCGAGATCGTGCCCCCCGCTTCAAACTCTGGAATCACAAAGCCGAAGAACAGCGGCTCACGAAACCAGTACAGCGCCGCGATCAGCAGCAAGCAGGTGACCAGCAAGACTCGACGAACCATCCGCCGCCGTCGCCGAGCCTGTGGCCGCGCTGAAACAGTTGAGACAGTCGCGACATCAGGCGGGGATGCGGAAACGGTTGGCACGGTCATGGCTGACTCCAATCCTCACACTTCAAACCGGGAACGCGCGAGAACTCGCTCGTGTTCGACGTGACCAACGTGCAACCATTGGCCAGACAGATCGCCGCGATCAACAGATCGTTCGGCCCGATGACTTGGCCTTGCCTCTGTAGGTGGTGTCGAATGCGAGCGTAGTGTTCAGCGGCAACATCGTCGAAGGGAAGGGATTTAATCGGAGCGAGCGTCTCGTGGATTCGTCTCGCGCGATCAGCCGGTCTTGCGTACCCCAAGGCGCCGAGCAACAGCTCTCCTTTGACTACAGAGCAGACGCGCAGAGCGACCGTATCGGCTTGCTCGATTCGCGATTGAACTCCGGCGTCGCGACCTTTGAGAAACTGAATCCAAACATTGGTGTCGAGCAACCACAACATCAGTCCTCCCGCTTCTCAAACGGGAGTTGCTCCGGTCGTTCGAGCGGCTCGTCTCGGAATGAGCCTGCATTGCGCTCAAAGTAGCCCGGAGGCCAACCCTTGCCACGCACCACACCGGATGGCTTGGCCACGGTTTCGATGAGTTCCCAAACTTCATTTTCCAGACGAACTGCTGTTGCCGGGTCGGCTGACTTCAACGTTCGATCCAGTTCCTCGGCTACTGTCAACATGCTTGCTCCTCTCAACTTGATCTCTCTAATCCGTACGCTTCAACTAGGACGCCAAGTCACTCCCACGTCTCCCGAATTTCAAAGGGGAGCTGCTCGGGCCGTTTAAATTCTTCGCCCTTGAGCGCACCGGGAATTCGCTCAAAGTAACCCGGTGGTCGGCCCTTGCCTCGAACGGTGGCAACGGGCCTCGCAATGTTCTCGATGAGTTCTCGAACCTTGGTCTCCAATCGTTCGGCCGTCACCGGGTCCGATGATTTCAAAATCCGATCCAATTCTTCGACCACACTCAACATGGTTGCCTCGTCATTCAAATTGAAGTTCTTTCAGAGTTGCTTCAAGCCGCCCGCACAGTCTACGCCAGCAACTCCTTCACCGCTGAGCAGCCTTCGTGCGCGATGGGGAGTGGTTGGCCGTGGTTGTCGTATTCCATTTTCTTCGCGTCGAGACCCAGCGCCGCGAACCAGGTGTGGAACATGTGACCGATGTCGCTGGCGTCTCCTTCCACCGCTGTGCCGAGATCATTCGTCTTGCCGACAACGAGGCCCGGTTTCAAACCGCAACCGGCCAGCGCGAGCGACCACGATTCTGGCCAGTGGTCTCGACCGATGTGGCCGTTGATGCGCGGTGTGCGACCGAACTCGGACATCGCGATGACGAGGACGTTGTTCAGCATCCCGCGCTCGTGCAGGTCTTCGATGATCGACGCGAACGCCTGGTCGAAGCGCGGCATCAGGCTTTGATGGCCGAGGAAGTTGTCGCCGTGAGTGTCCCAGCCGTAGCTGGTCACTTTCACGAAACGGACGCCCGCCTCCAGCATGTTCCTCGCCAGTAACAGATTCTGGCCGAAGTCGTGCGTGCCGTAGCGGGCGATGTCAGTGGGCGAGAGCTTGGTCGTGTCGAACAGATCCTGCCGCCTCATCAGCGTCGCGGCCATGTCGAACACGGCGGTGTGAGCCTTCGCGTTCTCGGTGCGCCGCCGCTGGGCATAGCGCTGGTTCAGACCGATCCGCAGCGCGTTGCGGGCGAGATCGTCGGCTTCAGTGATCGACTCGTGTCGCAGCAGGTTTTCGGGAGGCTTGCCGTCACCAAATGCCAGCGCTCCAAACTGTGGCCCGAGAAACCCCGCATCCTGATAGAAGAAGCCGCCGCTCCCCGGCTTGATCGACACATACGGCGGCAGGCCGCTCTTTCCCGGTCCCATCAGCTTCGAGACCGCCGAACCGAAGTAGGGATAGACGACGCCACGATCTTTCGGATCGCCTCGTTGAATGCGCGGCACGCCCGCTGAATGAGAGTTGTCCTGAGTACACAAGTTTCGCACGACGGCCAAGTGTTGCATGACCTGCGCGCTGCGGGGCATCAGTTCACTGATCCGCACTCCGGGGAGAGCCGTCTGGATCGAACGAAACGGCCCGCCAAACTGTGTTCCCGGTTTGGGGTCCCAACTCTCGAACTGACTCATCCCGCCGTCGATCCAGATGAAGAGGACTTGCTTGTCCTGCGCAGCCAATTCGGCGGCAGCCGCTTCGCTGATAAGACCACCCAATCCACCTGCGGCCAACTCACTGATGCCGCTTCCCGCCAGAGCCATCGTCCCCGCTCCGGCCACGGCCGATCCCAACCATTGGCGGCGCGATAGCGCATGTTCCCAAGGCTGGCAGAGTCTGTGGACGTTCATGAAGGACGGCTCCGTCAAATGAGCGGGCAACGGGTTGTGATGTCAGCGGATGGGTGGCTGGGGCTGGACTGAGGCTTGGCGAAGGAAGCCCCGGGGTTTCGCGAAGACGCCGCTCCAACCCCGGCCACCTCTCCGACATGAACAAAGGGCACGCCGGAAACATGCCCCACGTTTTTCAACAAGCAGGCAGGCGGCAGACAGTCTGCCCGCTGCCCTTGGCATCGGCAAGGTGAACTGAATTTCTCCTGAGATTCACTCCAGACAACACGTTCACGTTGCGAGCGGGTGTCGCTGACGACAAACTGCGACTGTCTTCGACCACGACCGACTGCCGACACTCCTGCCATCCCCGACTTCGTCATCCCCCCCGCCTCAATCACTGCTGCCGAGAGATTGTTTTCTGATGAGTTCCAATGCGGCAACCGTATCGAATGAGACTGGCTCCGGAGCCGCTCCCTTGATTCCGTCGGACGTGCGTGGCGCGAACCGATCTGCGTTCGTGTGGCCTGCTCTGATGTGGCTGATCTGCGGTGTGCTCGCGACCGGTGCGTGGCATTACCGGGCGCAGTGGTGGCCGACGGTCGCGCCTTATCTGTCGTTCAAAGCTCCCGCGCCGTCAAAGCCCACCGTGCGCGTGGTTCCCGTCGTCACGGCGGCTGTGCGACAGCGCGACCTGCACCTCTACTTGAATGGACTCGGCACGGCGACCCCTTTCAAGACGGTGACAGTGCGGAGTCGGGTTGAGGGCGAGCTGGTCAAGATCGCGTTCAACGAAGGGCAGATGGTGAACGAGGGCGACTTGCTGGCCGAGATTGATCCCCGCGCGTTTGAAGTCCAGCGGGACCAAGCCGAAGCGCAACTGGCTCGCGACGCAGCGGCTTTGAAATCGGTGAACCTCACGCTGACGCGCTACCGGGATTTGCTCTCGTCCAAAACGATCGCTCAGCAGCAGGTGGACGATCAGACCGCGCTGGTGCAACAGGCGGAAGGAGCCTTGCGAGCCGATCAAGCTCTCGTCGCGAACGCGAAACTCCAGCTCTCGTACTGTCGGATCGAGGCCCCCATCAGCGGCCGGATCGGGCTGCGGCTGGTCGATGAGGGAAACATCGTGCGCGCTAACGAGCCGACGGGGCTGGCAGTGATCACGCAACTCCAACCGATCACCGTCGTCTTCACGATCCCACAAGACGACATCGCCCGCGTTCAACTGCAATCGCGTGACGGTCGCGTGTTGGAGGTCGATGCCTACGACCGCGACTTCAAGTTGAAGTTGGCCAGTGGCACGTTGGCCGCCATCGACAACCAAGTCGATCCGCAGACCGGGACCGTTCGCCTGAAAGCGGTCTTCCCCAACAAAGACGGGCTGCTGTTCCCGAACCAGTTCGTCAACGCGCGGCTGCTCGTCGAGACGCGACCGAACGCCGTCGTCGTCCCGTCCGCCGCCGTCCAGCGCGGCCCGTCGTCGCCGTTCGTCTACGTCGTTCAAGCCGACGAAACGGTCGAGCTACGCCGCGTCGTGATTGGCCCCTCCGAAGGGATCGAGACCTCCATCGTCAGTGGCTTGGAACCGGGCGAAGCGGTCGTCACCGAAGGGATCGACAAGCTGCAACCGGGAGCCAAGGTGTCGCTGAGAGAGACGACGGTGAAGGACAAGCAGCACGAGCGAGGCAAGGAACACCCAGCCCCCAAAGCCCGCGAGACTCTTGGGCGTTAGCCCTCTTCGTTCCTTCCGAGCGGGGGACGTAAGTCCCCTGGCTCTTCGTCGCGCTGGCGAATTGGGGTCGGGCGTTCAAATTTCAAAATTGGCCGAGGAGCCAGCGCGAAGAATGGTAGCGGTCTGTGCGGCCAATTTTGAAATTTGAACGCCCGACCCCAGAACTGAACGGGCTTACGCCCAAGACGAAGAGCCAGGGGGCTGACGCCACCCCGCTTGGATATCGGATAAAGCACCCACCCGATGAACTTGTCCCGACCCTTCATCCTGCGACCTGTGGCGACCGTGCTGCTGATGGTGGCGATCCTGCTCGTCGGGATGGTCGGCTATCGGCAGTTGCCGGTCTCGGCGTTGCCGCAGGTCGATTACCCGACCATTCAAGTGGTGACGTTCTATCCCGGTGCCGGTCCCGACGTGATGGCTTCGTCGGTGACGGCTCCGTTGGAGAGGCAGTTCGGTCAGGTTCCCGGTCTGACGCAGATGACCTCGACCAGCTCGGAAGGTTGCTCGGTCATCACGCTGCGGTTTGAGTTGGAGTTGAACATTGATGTCGCCGCGCAGCAGGTTCAGGCGGCGATCAACGTGGCGTCGAGCTTCCTGCCGCGCGATCTTCCGAACCCGCCGATCTACACGAAGACGAATCCCGCCGACGCCCCGATCCTCACGCTGGCTCTGTCGTCCGACACGCTGCCGCTGACGAAGGTCGAAGATTTGGCCGACACGCGGTTGGCTCAAAAAATCTCGCAGTTGTCGGGCGTCGGGATGGTCAGCATCAGCGGAGGCCAGAAGCCCGCGATTCGCATTCAAGCCAACCCCGCTTCGCTCGCGACGCTCGGTCTGAACATGGAAGACCTGCGGACAGCGCTGGTTCAAGCCAACGTCAATCAAGCCAAGGGAAGCTTCGACGGGACACGGCAGGCGTACACGATCAGCGCCAACGATCAGGTCTTGACCAGCGAACAATATCGGCGGTTGATCGTCGCCTACCGCAACGGTGCTCCCGTCCAATTGTCGGACGTGGCCGACGTGATTGACGGAGCCGAGAACCAGAGGCAAGCCGCGTGGAGGAACGAGACTCCCGCCGTGATCCTCAACATTCAGCGGCAACCGGGTGCGAACATCATCGAAGTGGTGGACCGCGTGCAGGCGCTGCTGCCGCAGTTGCAGGATTCGCTTCCGGCGTCGGTCTCGATCACCGTGCTGACCGATCGGACGGTGACGATCCGCGCGTCGGTGGAAGACGTGCAGCGCGAGTTACTGATGACCATCGGTCTCGTCGTGCTGGTGATCTTTTTGTTTCTGAGGAACATCGCGGCGACAGTCATTCCGAGCGTCGCCGTTCCGCTGTCACTCGTCGGGACGTTCGCGGTCATGCACCTGCTTGGCTACAGCCTGAACAACCTGACGCTGATGGCTCTGACGATCTCGACCGGCTTCGTCGTGGACGATGCGATCGTGATGATCGAGAACATCATGCGGTACATCGAAGAGGGGGAATCGCCGCTCGCCGCATCGCTCAAAGGGGCCGAACAGATCGGCTTCACGATCATTTCACTGAGCGTCTCATTGATCGCCGTGTTGATCCCGCTGCTGTTCATGGGAGACATCGTCGGCCGACTGTTTCGTGAGTTCGCGGTGACACTCAGCGTGGCGATCCTCGTCTCGGCCGTCGTCTCTCTGACGCTCACACCGATGATGTGCGCGAAGCTGCTGAGGCACATGCGGCCGGAAGAACATGGCTGGATGTACCGGTCGTCCGAGTCGGCCTTCGACGCCGTGATTTGGTTCTACGGACAGACGCTGAAGATCGTGCTGCGGCATCAGACGCTGACAATGATCGTCTCGGCGATCACGTTGGCGGCGACGGTCGAACTCTACTTCCTCGTCCCCAAAGGCTTCTTCCCGGTACAGGACACCGGCGTGATCCTCGGCATCTCGGAGGCTCCGCAGAGCATCTCGTTCGACGCGATGGCCGCTCGCCAATTGGAACTCAATCGCGTGATTCTGACGGACCCCGACGTGGCCAGTCTGTCGAGCTTCATCGGGATCGACGGCACGAACACGACGCTCAACAGCGGCCGCATCCTCATCAATCTCAAGCCGCTCGCAGAACGACATCACGTCCCCGCGACCGACATCATCCGACGGCTGCAACAGCGGCTGGAGAACGTCACCGGCATCACGCTGTTCATGCAGCCTGTTCAAGATTTGACGGTCGAGACGCGCGTCAGCCGCACGCAGTACCAATACAGCTTGGAAGACCCGAACGGTGCGGAACTGAGCGAATGGGCACCAAAGTTCGTGAGTAAACTCCAGTCGCTGCCCGAGCTACGTGACGTGGCGAGTGACCAGCAGAACGATGGCCTGCAGGCGCGCGTCGTCATCGACCGCGACACGGCCTCGCGCTTGGGGATCACACCGCAGATGATCGACGACGCGCTCTACGACGCCTTCGGGCAGCGGCAGGTCTCGATCATGTTCACGCAACTCAACCAGTACCGATTGATCCTCGAAGTGAAGCCGGAATTCAAGAACGACTTGCGCGACCTGAGTGCCATTCACATTCGTCCTCCCGGCGGCGGCATGGTCCCGCTCAGCAGCTTCGCGCGCGTGGAAGAGGCGAAGACTCCGCTCACGATCAACCATCAGGGACAGTTCCCCGTGGTGACGGTCTCGTTCAATCTGGCACCGGGCGTGTCGTTGGGTGAGGCAGTCGAAGCGATCTCCACAGCGAAGGCCGAGTTGGACCTGCCGGCCAGCATTGTCGGCAACTTCCAAGGGACGGCCGCTGCGTTTCAAGCCTCGTTGAAGAACACGCCGTGGCTCATCCTCGCCGCGCTGGTCACGGTCTACATCGTGTTGGGCGTGCTGTACGAAAGCTACATCCACCCGATCACGATCCTCTCGACCTTGCCGTCGGCGGGCGTCGGCGCACTGGTGGCTCTGCTGCTCTGTCGCACCGATCTGAGTGTCATCGCGCTGATCGGCATCATCCTGCTGATCGGCATCGTGAAGAAGAACGCGATCATGATGATCGACTTCGCGCTCGAGGCTCAACGCCGTCAGGGCCAGTCCCCGCGCGAAGCGATCTTCGCCGCCTGCCTGCTCCGTTTCCGACCGATCATGATGACCACGATGGCCGCGCTGCTCGGTGCCGTGCCGCTGGCGATCGGCACGGGAGTCGGTTCCGAACTCCGCCGCCCGCTCGGCATCACGATCATCGGCGGCTTGATCTTCAGCCAGTTGCTAACGCTCTACACGACACCGGTGATCTATCTGTGGTTTGACCGGATCGGGACGCGGCTGGGGATGACAGTGTCAGGCGGTAATCCAGTCGCAACGGATCCCAATGAGTCCGATCTGGAGAGCGTGTAAATCGCCCCCTCAGTCCATCCCCTTGGCCTCATCTGTCACCACACATCTTTCTGCCATTCTCTTCCTCCGTAGACTGATGGCAGAAAGATGTGTGGTAAAAGATGAAGACATCGAGCCGCGAAGCAACGACCTCGTTCCACTGAGCCTCATTCACTCAACCCAAGTCTCATGAGCCTTTCCACTCCCTTCATTCATCGACCAGTCGGGACGACGTTGCTCGTCGTGGCGATCACGTTGGCGGGGGGACTCGGGTACGGGTTGTTGCCGGTGTCGCCGTTGCCGCAGGTCGATTTCCCGACGATCAACGTGAGTGCCAACTTGCCGGGAGCCAGTCCCGAAACGATGGCTTCGGCCGTGGCGACGCCGCTCGAACGGCAGTTCGGTCGGATCGCGGGGATCGCCGAGATGACCTCGTCCAGTTCGCTCGGTTCGACCTCGATCACGATGCAGTTTGAACTCGACCGCGACATCAACGCCGCCGCGCGCGATGTGCAGGCCGCGATCAATGCGGCGCGAGGCCAGCTTCCCGCGAACCTGCCGAACAACCCGTCGTATCGCAAGGTCAACCCGGCCGACTCGCCGATCATGATCCTCGCGCTGACCTCGCCCATTCACACCAAGCGGCAGATGTACGACGCGGCCGCCACGATCTTGCAGCAGCGGCTGGCTCAAGTGCCGGGTGTCGGGCAAGTCTCCGTCGGCGGTGGCTCCCCCCCAGCGGTGCGAGTCGATCTGAATCCGACCGTGCTGAATCATTTTGGCATCGGACTCGAAGAGATCCGCGCGACGCTCAGCGCGGCGAATGCCAACCGTCCAAAGGGACAGATCAGCAATGAGTCTCAATCGTGGTCGATCACCGCGACCGACCAACTGCTGACCGCGCCCGAGTACGAGTTGCTGATCGTCAGCTATCGCAAGGGGGCCGCGATTCGGTTGAAAGACATCGCGACGGTGACGGACTCGGTGGAAGACATTCGCACGTTCGGTCTCTCCGACGGCAAGCCCGCGATCACGGTCGTCATCACGCGACAACCCGGCGCGAACATCATCGCCACCGTCGATCACATCCGCGCGCTGCTGCCTCTACTCGACGCTCAGATCCCCGCTGCGATGGAGTTGAAGGTGGCGATGGACCGCACGGGCACCATTCGCGCGTCGCTGTATGAGATTCAGTTCACGCTGCTGATCTCGGTCGGGCTGGTGATTCTCGTCGTCTTCGTGTTTCTGCGAGACCTCCGCGCGACGTTCATCCCCAGCGTGGTGGTTCCGGTGTCGTTGATCGGCACGTTCGGTGCGATGTATCTGGCGGGCTACAGCCTCGACAATCTTTCGTTAATGGCCCTGACTATCGCGACCGGCTTCGTGGTGGACGACGCCATCGTGGTGATCGAGAACATCATGCGACACATTGAAGCCGGGCTGTCACCGTTGGAAGCATCGCTCCTCGGCGCACGCGAGATCGGCTTCACGGTGCTGTCGATCAGCGTCTCGCTCGTGGCGGTCTTCATCCCGATCCTGCTGATGGGCGGGATCGTCGGGCGACTGTTTCAAGAGTTCGCCGTCACGCTCTCGGTGGCGATCGGGCTGTCGTTACTCGTCTCACTCACCGCGACGCCGATGATGTGTGCGGTGCTGCTGAAGCCGCACACACCAACCCGAAGCGTAAGCGAGGACGAGTGTCGAAGAACCCCGGCCATCGAGAACGGCCATGAACGCTCGTCCTCGCTCACGCTTCGGGTTAGTGTCCTCAGCGAATGGCTCTTCGACCGCGTCCTGCATCTGTACGAAGTGACGCTGCGGCGAGTCCTCCGTCACCAACGCCTCACGCTGGCCGTCACGCTCTCGACGATTGGCTTCACGGTTTACCTCTACGTGATCATCCCGAAAGGCTTCTTCCCGCAGCAGGACACCGGGCGCCTCAGCGGCAGTTTGCAAGCCGACCAAGACACGTCGTTCCAAGCGATGTCGAAGCTGCTCGAACAGTACACGGTGGTCGTGCGCGAAGACCCTGCGGTGGAGAGCATGATCTCGTTCATCGGTGGTCAGACGAGTGCCGGAAGCGCGTCGAACTCGGCGCGCATGTTCATCGCACTCAAGCCGCTGAAGGAACGGAAGCTGAGGGCCGATGAAGTGATCGCCCGCATCCGCAGCAAGACCTCGAAAATGGCGGGAGCCAGTCTCGTCATGCAGGCGACGCAAGACTTGCGGGTCGGCGGGCGAGCCTCCAGCGCCCAGTATCAGTACACGCTGCGCGGCGACAGCCTGAGCGAACTGACCGAGTGGAGCGTCAAGCTGTTGACCGCGATGCGCAAGGTGCCGGGGCTGGTCGATGTGAACTCGGACCAGCAGACGCGCGGGTTGCAGACGCGGCTGAACCTCGATCGCGACACGGCCGCTCGGCTGGGGATCAGCATCGCCACGATCGACAACACGCTGTACGACGCCTTCGGTCAGCGACCGGTCTCGACGATGTACAAGTCGCTGAATCAGTATCGCGTGGTGATGCAGGTCGAGCCGGAGTTCTCGCAAACGCCCGAGGCGATCCGGCACATTTTCGTGAAGGGTCGGAATGACGCGCAGGTGCCGCTCACCACGCTGTTCCGTCAGACCGCGACCAACACCGCGCTGACGGCCAATCACTCGGGACAGTTTCCGTCGGTGACGATCTCGTTCAACCTCGCGCCGGGCACATCGCTGGGTGATGTCGTCCCCAAGATCGAACAGGCGTCGCGCGAGCTCGGTTTGCCGCAAAGCATTCAAGGCCGCTTCCAAGGGACGGCTCAAGCATTTCAAGACTCGCTGCGCACGCAGCCGCTCCTGATTCTGGCGGCACTCGTCGCGGTCTACATCGTGCTGGGCATCTTGTACGAGAGCTACATTCACCCGCTGACGATTCTTTCGACGCTGCCGTCGGCCGGAGTCGGTGCGTTGCTCGCGCTGCTCGTCTGTCGCATCGAGCTGAACGTGATGGCGTTGATCGGCATCCTGCTGCTGATCGGCATCGTGAAGAAGAACGCGATCATGATGATCGACTTCGCGCTGGAGGCCGAACGCCGCCACGGCCTCGCCCCCGAAGAGGCGATCTTCCAAGCCTGCCTCTTGCGGTTCCGACCGATCACCATGACGACGCTGGCCGCGTTGCTCGGTGGTCTCCCGCTCGCCCTCGGCATGGGCGAGGGAGCCGAACTGCGTCAACCGCTCGGCATCGCCATCGTCGGCGGCCTGATCTTCAGCCAGATGCTCACGCTCTACACGACCCCGGTCGTCTACCTGTATCTCGACCGAGTCCGTCTGTGGTGCGAGGGGAACCGCAAGTTGTAGGACGGGCACTCTGGCCCGTCCGCAGTCCCTTGCGAACGGGCTGACCCGACCGGATTGCATGTGCCGTCCCCAGACCCCATCCGCCTCGTGCGGATGGTGAACGAGACGGCGAGCGAGTTGGTGACCATCTTGAGTCGGGGCTTGACCCCCTCCAGCTTGTCTGGATGGTGAAGCAGATGATCCGGCCGCGAGGTCATTCACGGTGTCCGATCTGCTTCACCCAATGTTTTGGGGGGGCGATTCCAATGAGCGGAATGGAGTCCGTCGTTTTCATCCCGCAGGGATGTCAGCGATTAGCCGGGGGTTGAGCGTCCGCGACACCCCCGGTGTGGGGTGTCTTGAATTGGGCTTTGCATCCTGAAGGGATGCAGAGGAGACAGAGCATGAATGGAGCGGACTCAGCCCGTGTCTTGAATTGGGCTTTGCATCCTGAAGGGATGCTGGCAGGTTCCCAACGCCAGCCAGATTGCACCGTGCTGGCATCCCTTCAGGATGCAAAGCATTTTGACCGAACGCTTCCGGGGGTGTCGCGGACGCTCAACCCCCGGCTAATGGCTGTGATCCC
>JAYTGQ010000613.1:0-4643 GCA_043733345.1 Schlesneria sp. | reverse complement strand
CCCTCCCCTCGACGCGACTGCTCCCTGGGGGATCGCACTCGTGGCAGTGGCCGTACTCGGAGTCGTGGGAACCGGACTTGCCACATTTCTGTTCAACAGGCTGCTAAGGAACTGGCTCAAAACAACTTCCTCGTTTAACCGCAAGCCAAAGGCGAGCGCGGAGGCGGTACGGAGTGATGCACTGTGTCACCCCGCCGCGCTCGCCTTTGGCTTGCGGTTAAACGAGCGACTGGAAATCGGGAAGTGATTTCGAGCCAGTTCCTGACTTTAGTCCAGTCACCCGCAGCGTGAGCCAGGGAAACCAAGGAAAACCTCTCTTGCCGTCGCCCTCGCTTACACTTCGGGTTAGTAAAGTAAGTGCCCTTGGGCTTGCGCCCGTCGTCCGATTCGGCTCCGGCAGAAACTGCGGAAGTTCGTCTAGGTGCCATCGGCCGATTCGGCTAGTTTCCGTGCGCGGCTCGGTCTTGCGTGATCGGCGCAGGCCACGGACGAGCCGCTCTTCGTTCCACTGAAAGGATTCTGAACCATGCCTCGTAGTTTATTTCGCATCACAGATCACATTGGTCGCGGGGGGCTGCGACTGGTTGCGCTGGCCTTTGCCGGCGGTAGCCTGCTCGCTTCCTCCACCGACATGTTGGCGCAGGGGACTCCCGCCACGCGGACCACGTACACGCGCGACCAGACGCGCGACATGATCGACGACTTCAGCAACTCGATCCAAGATCGCGGTCAGGAACGCCGCCGTACGAACAGCAACCGCGCGTTTCCCAATCCAGCGGGCGCACCGGGCACCGCACCGGGCGCTGTGACCGCGGAACTGAAGCAACTCCGGACATTGATCCGCGACTTTTCCAACGATGCTTCGCAGTTGACCTACACGCTGAACGAACAGATTCGCGTGGTCCCCAGCCTGCGGCCGCTCTACACGGATGCGCTGCGGGTCAGTGCCGAAGCGGTCGGATTGGACAAGCGCGCCGGTCAGGTCAACGATCACCGCCAGTTGTCCGAAGAGTTCCAAGACCTTGATGCCGATTGGCGTGAGTTGGCCTACCGGTTGGAGAGCGTTCGCGGCTTGCAGGCTGACACGCGCGATCTGATCGCCAATCTCAACGACGGTGGCGAAGCGATTCGCAAGCAGTTGAAGATGCAGCCGCAGCTGAATCGGCAGGGCCTCTACATGAAGACGGCCAGTCTGGCGGGCGATCTCGAAAACCTGATCGACGACATCGGAGCGGAACTCGGACGGTCGAAGAACGCTCAGCAATACTTGATGCAGGGGGGCCGCGTCCGCCAGGAAGTCCTCGGCTTGGCGGCTCTCGCCCGCGACGATCAGGCCGACACGGCCCTCGTCGTTGATGAGTACAAGCGAGTGGAAGCGATGTGGCTGCCGCTCGCCGTGAAGTTGCAGGCGGAAGACAACCGCTACCTCGAACGGAGCCTGCGCCGCATCACGCAGACCTCGGGTGAGATTCACCAACTACTCCTCTTGCCGCAGAAGATGGACAAGCAGCAACTCGTCTATTTGACTTCGGCCCTCAAGAAAGACATCGACGAGTTCTTCGAGAAGACACCGCTGATCCTTGTCGTCCACCTCCCCAAAGCGAAGTCCGCGCTCGCCACGGCCGATCAATTTTACGGCGTGTGCGAACACTTCGTGGACGTGGTCAATCAAGGATCCCAAGTTGATGAGATCGTCGATTCCTTCCACTACATCGAGCAGGCCGAGAAGTCCTTCAACGAGGTCTTCAGTGCGATCGACAGCGACCGCGCCGTGGCCGTGCTGCAACGGATCGATCAGACCGTCAGCACGATCCGCACCGCGCTGCAGTTGCAGCGGGAAGACTTCAATCGTCCGGCTGCCAACGATCTGGCCGCGTCGATCGAGAACCTCACCGAGCAACTTGATTTCGCCGCCAAGCGCTGGCTGAACGATGATCGGCAACCGTTTGCGAAGGTCTGTCTGCAAGAGACCGCGAGCATGGGCGACTCCGCCGCCCGCCTGCATCAAGACTTGGTGCAAGGCGTCCCGGTCGCTCAACTCCGTCGCGAGATGGACGAGCTGTACGACCGTTGGCGCACGGTCTACGGCTACCTCGTGAAATGCCAGACGGACGACCGCCCAACACTGGGGCGATTGTCTTCGCGACTGACTCCCGCGCTGGTCGAACTGCGGACGATGATCACGCAGTAATTGATCGCGCTAACGCCCCCTCACAGCCCGGTTGCTTTCCAGCAGCCGGGCTGTTTTCGTTGAGCGAGACCTCGCCAAGCTGGGATCGACTCGTTTAACCGCGTGGGCAACGCCCCGCGCGTTGTGCGGCGAGGCAGGTTTCCATGTCGCTCGACGCGCGGGGCGTTGCCCACGCGGTTAAACGAGGATGCGTCCATTTCGGCCGCGCGCGGGAGATCTGTTCCGGCGTTCACGCGAGCCGCACTTCGTCGCCGAGTCGAACAGTTCCTTCCCCGCGCTCGATGAGTCGCGTGTTCGTCGTCAGGCGGTAGAAGTGATTGAATCGTGCGCGAGCCGCCCCTGCGGGAAGCCGCTCCGCTCGCATCGCTCCAAACTGGCGAGCGAACTCCGGCCAGGTATCGCCCGTCGTTTGATCGCGTGTCGGCACGATGCAACGCTGGCACGGATTTGTCCCGGCGAATAGCACACGGCCGACGCGAAAGGGCAAGGGAGTTGAGTCGGCTTCAAAGAGGCTGTCTTCCCAAAAGGGAGCGGCGTCTTCAACTTCCAGATTCGCGCGGAAGCGGTCTCGCACGTTTTCAATCGTGAGACCGGGAAACCACTCGGCCACGGCGGGCCATGTCGCCGCGCTGATGATCGTCGGGCCGGTCGCTTCAGTGTCATCCGGAAAGCCGCCGTTCGGCTGTTCGATCAGTCGCACTTCCTGCTCGAAGTAGTCGCTCAACCACCGCTCCAGTGCGAGACGTTGGGAGTCGATGCTCCAACGAACGCTCTCCGTTTGCGAACGCCGTCGCGCGGTGAGACTCCGGCCGACGGGATCGAGTTGCAGTTGGAGTCCATGCACGGCGATCGTCCGCTTGGCGTTGATGAACTTTCCTGCCGGATCGACCAGCGCGAATTGCCGGTCGTGCTGCAACGCTCCGTTTGACAAGACTTGAGCTTCCTCGACGACGAGTCCCTCGAACGACTTCAGCGGATAGATCGTGATGCGGGACAGTCGCGACATGAGAGGTCTCAGTTGAGTTCTAGGATTGGCACGGATAGACATCGTTCTGCGAACGAGACCGCCGGTCAAGCACCTCTCGAAGTCCGGCTTTTCTTAAAGCCGGACTTCTCTGCCCAACGCAACACAACGCCCGGGCTGAAGTCCGGCTAACAAAGCTAAGGGGCTGTGCATTTTTTAATTCCGAGAGTGGCATAACCGTAGGGTGCGTGGAGTCTTCGGAACGCACCGTCGTGGGAACAGCCCTTCTCCAGCCGGTGCGTTCCGAAGACTCCACGCACCCTACTTCGACACTTCTCTGCACAACGCACAACGCGCAACGCAACGCCCGGAAGGAAGTCCGGCTAACAAAGCTAAGCCGGACTTCAGCCGCCATCCCCGAAAGCATCCCTGCATGACAACCACTCTCGACTGCCTCTGCGCTGGGATCATCGTCGCGGATTCCGTTTGCCAGCCCATCGAAAAAATGCCGCCGCCGGGGACGCTCATTCGGACTGAGCGGGTGGAGTTCACCATTGGCGGCTGTGCGGCCAACGTCGCGGTGGACATGGCCAAGTTGGGTCTGCGAATCGGCATTTCGGGGCGTGTTGGCAACGATGTGTTTGGTCGCGAAGTGCGCGATCGACTCCTCGCCTCAGCCGTGCAATGCGACGGCTTGGCACTCAGCGAGACGGCTGCCACGAGTAGCACGTTTGTCCTGAACGTGAAGGGCGAGGACCGTCGTTTCATCCACTGCGTCGGCGCGAATGCCGAGTATGACGGGGGCGACATCACCCTCGAAACGATCCGTCGCGCGAAAGTGTTGTACGTCGGCGGCTTCGGTCTGCTGGAGGCACTCACGCCCGAATGTGTCGGGCGGTTGTTTCGACTTGCGCGGGCGGCCAACGTCACGACGGTGCTGAACGTGGTGCTGTCCGAATCGAGCGGTCTCGCCTCGTGGATCGAAGCGATCGCACCTTGGACCGATTACTTCTTTCCTAACAACGATGAAGCGGAGCGATTGAGCGGAGAAGCGGATCCCCTCCAGCAGGCTCAGTATTTTCGAGACCTCGGCGTGCGGACGGTCGTGGTCACGCGCGGCAGTAGCGGCTCGCTGTTGGTCGATGCAGACGGATGCCTCAACGCAGGCATTCATTCCGTCGAGGTGATCGACGGCACCGGCACCGGCGACGCCTTCGTCTCCGGCTTCTTGTTCGGACTGCTGCGAGGAGCCAGTCGGGCGGAGTGTCTCCAACTGGGATCGGCCATGGGAGCAAGTTGCGTTCGCTCAATGGGAGCTACGACCGGCGTGTTCAACGCGGATGAGCTGCTGGCGTTCGTCGCCTCACACCCGCTTGAGGTTCGGGCGAGTTATACCTCACGCGGTCAGTAGTGAGACATCTGAGCGGGGCGGCGTAAGCCCCCCGGTTCTTGGGCGTAAGCCCTCTGGGGAAGAACCGGGGGGCTTAC
>JAYTGQ010000612.1:0-1538 GCA_043733345.1 Schlesneria sp. | reverse complement strand
GACGCCGAGGTCGTGTTCTATTCGGGCCTCGCGCTGGAAGGTCGGATGAGTGAGGCGTTCGAGCAATTGCGTCGCGCGGGGAAGCCGGTCTTCGCGGTGACCGAGCAGATCAAAGCGGCCTCGCTCCGGACGCCTCCCGAATTCGGCGATCATCACGATCCGCACGTCTGGATGGACGCGACGTTGTGGAGCGAGTGCGTCGAACATGTGGGTGAATCGTTCGCGAAACTCGATCCGCCTCACGCCGACGAGTACCGCCAACGGGCGACGGCGTATCGCGCCGAGTTGACTCGACTGGATGACTACGCGCGGCGTTCGATTGCCTCGATCCCCGAATCGCAGCGCGTGCTGGTGACGGCGCACGATGCGTTCGGCTACTTCTCGCAGGCGTATGGGATCGAAGTGAAGTCGGTGCAGGGAGTCTCCACGGAGGCGGAGGCGGGCGTGTCGGATGTCAATCGACTGGTCGATTTGCTCGTCGAACGAAAACTTCCCGCGATCTTCGTCGAGTCGAGTGTGAACGCGAAGAACATCAAGGCGGTCATCGAAGGAGCCGCCTCACGCGGCGTGACCGTTCGCGTCGGCGGCGAACTGTTTTCGGATGCGATGGGCCAAGACGGGACATACGAAGGAACGTATCTCGGCATGATCGACCACAACGTCACGACGATCGCCCGAGCGTTGGGCGGCGACGCACCTGAGAAGGGAATGGATGGAAAGTTGGAAGCGAAATGAGCTGTGGCTGAGTCTGATCTCGCCCGCTCGCAGGTACCTCACGCGGCACAAAATGAGGCGATTCCGAGCGGGGCGGCGTTAGCCCCCCGGTTCCTCCAAAGAGGGCTTACGCCCAAGAACCGGGGGGCTTACGCCACCCCGCTCAGATGTCTCATCACTGACCGAGCGAGTTATCACGACGGCCAACCCCACAATTTGCTTCCAGCTTGATCCGTGTTCTCCGTGAAATCTGTGGTTGAACTTTTTCCTCCCCCGACTCCCGAATTGCACACCAGCCCATGACTGACGACCGCAATCCTTCGCCGCTTTCAATCCAAGACATGACAGTGGCGTATCAGCGTCGGCCGGTCTTGTGGGACGTGGACTACGAAGCTCCGTCGGGCAAGTTGGTGGCGATCATCGGGCCGAACGGAGCCGGGAAGAGCACGCTCATCAAGGCGGCACTCGGGTTGGTGCCGCGCGCGTCGGGAGACATCGCGTTTTTCGGAAAGCCTTACCACGAGATGCGGTCGCGGATCGGTTACGTGCCGCAGCGGACGAGTGTCGATTGGGACTTTCCCATCGACGCGCTTGGTGTTGTCGCGATGGGGCTGTACCGCAAGATCGGCTGGTTCCAACCGGTGTCGCGCAAGTATCGGCAACAGGCGCTGGCGGCGTTGGAACGAGTCGGCTTGGCGGAGTTCGCGTCGCGGCAGATCAGCCAGCTTTCGGGAGGCCAGCAGCAGCGCGTCTTCCTCGCGCGGGCGCTGGTTCAGAACGCGGACCTCTACCTGATGGACGAACCGTTCGCGGGCGTCGATGCG
>JAYTGQ010000611.1:0-1538 GCA_043733345.1 Schlesneria sp. | reverse complement strand
AAGTCACGACGGATGGACTCGGGTGTTGCGGGGTTCAGCAAGGCACCGAACGCGGCCAGAAGGCTTGTGAATCCTCCCTTGCTGTGTTGTCGCTCGAGTTGCTTGTACAACCCGAATGCGGACTCGAGGATCTCGGTGCTCAGCGGCAGCCTTTGACCTTTGGGCAGTTTCGTTTCGGACTGACGCACAAACTCCAGCAGTTGATCGGTGACGGCTCGACTGTCATCGCACGTTTGCAGCGATTCCAGTTCTTCGGCGAGCCGATCCGCCGTTCCTCGAAACAGCCCCTGTTCATTGATGAACGTGACGGAAGCGGAGACCACGGCCTGGCACGCGTTCCAGCGGGGAATATCCTCTTGAAATGTTCTCACCCATCCCAGTTTTTCCTCCATGCGTGCAGCCGCGATTCCGCTGCGGGCTTTGGAATTCGGTTGTGACAATTGCCATAACACCATCCCGGACCATGTCAGCATTGAGGCCAGATTCATGAAACGCGCTTTGGGCTTAGAGCCCGGCGGCGTGAAGTGGCCCAGTTCGGTCTGTTGGATGGCCGATCGCGTCACCCCCACCTGCGTCGTGAATGCGGCAAACTTTGGGGAGCCGCCGACGATTTTCTTCATGACGTTGGCCGCGAAATGCTTGAAGTCGCGAAGGACGATCACGTCTTTCCCGTATTTTTGCAGGACTTCGGCTCCTTCGCGAAGCTCAACTGCTCCATCGACGATCACGGCGAGCGGCGCACCGTTTCGGTCGGCCAATTCTTCGTAGGCGCGAGCCACGTCCTCCTGCTTCCAGTTCACCCCGGGCTTGACCATCAGCACGCGCACATGCCGATGCGTGAGCGCCACTCCCGGCGGTGGCATTTGGGAAGCCCGCAATCCAAGGATCACCAACGCCTTTTCGGGACCGATCTGGTTGGAGTGATCGGCCATCCAGATCATGTCGTCGACCTCTTCGACCGGCTCCTCGATCGCCGCAATTCCCACACGCATCAGCCAGATGCGGACGCACGTCCACTGAGGCAGTCTTGCGGACGCACCCAACCAGTCCAAGGCGATTTGCAGAACGGTGACGGTGGCCCGCAATCCGACGGCTCGGGCCAGATTGACGCACACCGAAATCATCTTCGGTCCGAACTGGTGATGAGGCAGCGGTGGGTCGTACGGCAACACGGACGGTTGCTCCCGCAGTCGCTGAATCTCCGCCTTCAGTTGCGCGAACTCCCGTCGATCTTGAGCACGTTCTTCTTCCGTGGTGGTTTGGATTCGCTGCATCTGTTGGATGATTCGTTTGAGATCCTCGATCTCCCGAGACTTCTCGCGGGCTCGCTGGGCCTGAGTCTCACGACTGCGAAGTAAAAATGCGGCGGCGACTCGGATCGGTGACTTGAACAAACTAACTCGAATGAAAGATGATGCACCCACTGTTGCGTTCCTTCGCTTTGAGTGTGAACTCGGAATGACTACGGAGGAGCGCAACAGATTTCCATTCTCCCCGCAAACCCAATTCCCCCAAATTCCGCCCGTTTCATCTGGCCA
>JAYTGQ010000610.1:0-1542 GCA_043733345.1 Schlesneria sp. | reverse complement strand
CCAGTACGTCCGCGACGAGTTCGGCCTGCAGTTCACCCGGATGACCGGTCCCCGTGAGGAGCGCCTGGTTGTTTCGCCGCACGACGCGCGGGGCGTTGCCCACGCGGTTAAACGAGTCCGTTCTGACCGCGCGAAGGAGAAATGCAGGCTGACGGGAACTCAGAAATGTCTCACCCTTGTTCGTGTGAGGCAGATCATTTTGTGGATCGCTTCGTCTTGACCAGCAACCCGTGCTTCCGCAGGACAGAGATCAGGACGTTGGACGAGGGGTGCTTCTGGCGGAGACTCTCCGCGATCGCTTGGACTCGTGGCGGGCCTTCCGTCGGACCCAACGCTTCCCGCAGTTCGGTGAGGATTTCCGCCGCCGCTTCGTAGCTTCGAGTCGAACGCTCGCAGACGAGAATCTCGACTTGATCAATCACGGCTTGGGGATTGGCGGCCATTTTCTTCTGGCTCGAGCGACGAGCCTGCTCCTTCGCCTTGGCGGCTCGTTGACTCCGACTTTTGCACATCTCCTCGGCCGCCTGATGCAACTGTTGGAATGTGCGAGTCGGTTCGGTCGCGGGCCAGGCGGTCGCTCCCGCCTGATCGCGGATGAGTGACAGCGTCTCACGGCGCACGCCCATCGCGTCTTCCACGAGGAACCGCTGTACCAGTTCCCGCAACTCGGCCTTCGACCGCTGGTCCAGCCACGCACGCGGGCCGGCATCCGCATCAGCGGCCTTCGGCAGCGGTGGCGAGCCTTCGGCGGCGGCCTCCAGCAAATCGTCGCCGACATCGTAAAAATCGGCCAGCGCCACCAGCGACTTCGGCAACGTGTTCATCCCCGCTGGCAACGGCGGCTCCAGCGCCTCGTCATCGTTGTTGAGGGCCAGCCAGAGGACATAGAGCGAACGCAGGTCTCCCGTCATGAACAGGTCGCGCACCGGAGCGATCTCTGCCAGCAACGCGTCCGGCTCGATCATGTCGTCGCCGAACGAGTCCGCGTCCCCATCCGGCTGAATCTCCAAGATGCCGCCGCGCCCCTGTTTGTCCGGATGCCACTCGATACCGTCCTCGGGCAGGTACGCCTCAAACGTCTGCCGGTCCCAAGGCAACCCGGCTGGCAACCGAAACATCAGCCGCCGAGTTCCATAGTTGGCGTAGTGCAGATGCACGTCATACCCGCGCCGCAACATCTCGTGCGCGTTGCCATGAAAGTCGCCGTAGTGGTACTCGTTGGTGAACTCCCACTTCGTGACCTCGGCCCGTGACGACTGTGTCTCCATGTACGCAAGCTGCTTCTCATCCAGCGGCCGGTCCAGCGCGAGGAAGTGGACGTACTGATATTCGCTCATGTCTGTGGAGGCTCCTTCAGCCAGTAGGGTGCGTGGACACCTTCGAGTTCAAAACTTGACTCGTGAATCCAGTTTTGGAAGAGATTGCAAATTGATAATTGACGTTTCCGACAAAAGTCGTAGCTGAACTCGCAAGAGTTCAGACGCTCGTTCATTTGAGTCTGAATTCTTGCGAATTCAGCTACGACCGGCGTGGGAATCGACT
>JAYTGQ010000609.1:0-1542 GCA_043733345.1 Schlesneria sp. | reverse complement strand
TGGAGGGGCAGGCTCATTCGCATCTGGTCCACGGACTGGATTCGCAATCCCGCGCATCAAATCGAACGAATTGCCAACGCCTTTCGCGAGGCATTGCTAATGCCAGTGACTTCGCTGACGCCAGTCACCGAAGTCTCGCCATCCTCGCCCGAAGCAGAGCCGATCCTGCGGATCAGGGACTTCCGCGACGCCAAACCAACTCCACGTTTCGCGGATATCGAAGACGTTCCCGATGGCGAAATCGCACGAGTCCTCTTGCGTCTCGCCGTCACGTTCGGTGTGACGCCGAGAGAAGACCTCATCAAAAGTACCGCCCACGAACTCGGGTTTGAACGAACGGGAAAGCGCATCTCCGCTCGAATCGAGTCGGTGATCCTGAGCCTTGTCCGGCAGGGACGACTGCGAGATGCGGGTGACGAGAGGCTCGGTGCCTCTTCATAGTTTCAACTATCACACAGGGCAGTCCCAACAAGGTCAGCAAGAAGAAACGACACCTGCCGTTGCGACAGCTTTTCGCTCGTGTGCCGAATCTGCTCGTCTGACTCAAGCCGTGCTGGATGATGAGTCCGCTTGCGGTCAGCATGTACCTTGAATCCCTCGATTTTCAATTCGATGTCGTCATCTTTGACGAGGCTTCGCAGGTGCTCCCGTGGGATGCCATCGGTGCGGTTGATACCTCGCGCGGCCAAGAGTTCGACGTTTTTGTTTAGCCCCAACGCCAGCGGCGTGGGCGCGAACGCGGGCAACGGGTGGACCGCGCGCACGCCGTTGGCGTTGCGGCTAAACGTCTCAGTTCCGGCCGTGCGAAGTTAATCGCGGACGCCAACTGGTGGTTGCCGGGGACCAGCAGCCGTTGCCGCCCTCCACGTTCTTCGACCGCATGGTCAACAACGACGACGATTCTGAAGACGCCGACGACCTCGGGTGCAGTCATCAATCGGTGGTCGCCTTTCCGGTCCCCTCGCCCCCGTCTTCGGGGGAGAGGGTTAGGGTGAGGGGGCCAAGCGGTCGAGAGACGTTGGATTTGGTGAACGCAACAGAATGGAATCGGTCGCCGTGACTCCAGTGGGTCCGACTCCGAGGAAGAAGCCCCCCTCACCCTAACCCTCTCGCCCCGATGACGGGGGCGAGGGGACCAGAAAGGCGAGAAAGCGGCTGCGGTGGCATGACCGCAGGCGGCGCGAACCGCTTAGGCGAGCGGCGACTCCAAGAACACCCCCGCCACCGAGTTCACCTCGGTGGTTCAACGGCTTTTGCACTACTCGCATACCTCAGCAAGAAGTAGTGCAAAAGCCGTCGAGCCACCGGGACAAGCCCAGTGGCGGGGAAATCATTTCTTGCCGCTCGCCTCATCGCGTTCTCAAATCATCATTTCTATGACGACGATCTCGTGACGTTTCCCAGCCCCGATGATCTCGACGGTTCGACGGCGGTTCGGTTCGTGCCTGTCCCCGAGGGTCGTTGGCGGTCCAAACGGGGATTCAATCCCCTCGAAGCCCGTCCCGTCGGCGGAGCGACGGGACGTTTGTGAATCGGCGGCGT
>JAYTGQ010000608.1:0-1542 GCA_043733345.1 Schlesneria sp. | reverse complement strand
CGCTCGTCCTTGAGCTTGATGTTCATGAAAACCAGAACTGAATACCAAACCTCCAAAGTTGTGTAGATACGAATGGGGCCAGCCCGGTGGGGTCGCTTCTTTGTGTGAAGACTCGCACCCGCGCCAGTATGCTTGGCCAACTCATCGAACACCACGGTTTGCCAGCGTGGCCTTCACAACTCGGCCAGCAGCATGTTTCTGAGTTGCTGCTGGCAACCGGTGGAGATGCTCGACGAGCACTCCAGCCGGATGCGTTTTCCGTGCGTCAGGCCACGGATCGTTCCCGAGGTCACGCCGCACTGGCAACAGACATCGGCAACCGCATTCAAAATGGACGCCGTCGTTTTGCCGCGCACAACTTTTGCGACGCCACCACGAATCCGGATCACGAACGCGGGACGAGGTCGCAGCAGATACCAGACGACTCCCACCACCAGTCCAACGAACGCGAGTTGCGGCACGAAATCAAACACGGTTCGCTTGCCTCTTCAGTTCGACGACGCCACCTTCGATACCGCACCGCTGAGCAACAGGTCCACCGCCTGACCGATATCGGGGGACCGCATCAGGGTCTCGCCCACCAGCATCGCGTGCGCGCCACCCGCCTTCAGTCGATCGACATCGCCACGAGTCCGGATGCCGCTCTCGCTGACCAAGAGCGTGGACGATGCGAGTCTCGGCGCAAGGCTCAACGTGTGGTCGAGGTCGATGACGAACGTCCGCAGGTCGCGGTTGTTGACTCCTACCAACGCCGGTTCCAGCTTGAGCACGCGGTCCAGATTCTCGGGATCGTAGATTTCAATGAGCGACTCCATCCCGAGTTCGCTCGCATAGAAATAGAGGTCGCGCAGGTGGCAGTCGTCCAGGCATTCGGCAATCAGCAGGATGCAGTCAGCCCCGGCGGCGCGCGCTTCGAGGACTTGATAACGATCAACGAGGAAGTCTTTTCGCAGGACAGGGATCGTGACCGCCTGTCGCACGGCGCGGAGAAAATCGAGATGCCCTTGAAAGAAGTGTTCGTCGGTCAACACGCTCAGGCACGCCGCGCCGTGTCGTTCATAGGTCAGCGCGATCTGCACGGGATCGAAGTCGGCTCGGATGATCCCGGCGGACGGCGAGGCCTTCTTCACCTCGGCAATCAACGCGACATCAGCCTTCGCCCGCAGGGCCGCGACGAAATCGCGCACGGGCGGTGCCGAGGCCAGTCGCCGGGGAATGTCGCGGCCAAGAATCCCGTCGGCTGGCGACGAAATCGCGCACGGGCGGTGCCGAGGCCAGTTGTTCTTGAATCGCTTCGACCGGACGGAGCCGCTTCGCCGTGGCGATCTCACCCCACTTGTGTTCGATGATACGGGCCAGCACGTTGTCGGCGGGAAGCGGTGACGAAGACATGAGCGGCGTGTTCTCGTGATCAAAAGCTGGAACAATGCGAAGCGTGGATCCGCGAGTGGTCGGACAACTTGAGATTGCGGGGTTGTTCAACAACGAGCCCGACGCGCAAGCGAGGGCAAACCGTTGTCGAAAGTGAAGCCCTCGCTTGCG
>JAYTGQ010000607.1:0-12182 GCA_043733345.1 Schlesneria sp. | reverse complement strand
GGGAGGGCGAGGCTCCCGCCGAGCCGTGTGCGTGAGGAAAGTCGCTTGTTTCTCGCGGCTCGGCAGGAGCCCTCCCGACAGCCGTTTTTCAACAGGCTACTAGACGGGCACGAAACCGAGCGTGTTTGTGGACGAGCAAGTGCGGCCCCCTCGCGGCCGTCATCGAGGGTGCCAATTGTGCCTGACACAAAACTCTTGGACGCGACCTTGAACGCCATCGTCATCGACCGGCCGAACACGGCGGATCAAGAACAACACGTGTACGTTGGTCTCCTCAAAACTTCTCGCAATCCTGCAACCTTTGTTAAGTCCTTACGGGGAAGTGCCGTGAGGGCATCGACATCGGGGGTTGCGAAAACGCATTGGATTGAAGAGGATCAACATCTGAGACCCCAGTCCATAGATGTGATGTCCGTCCCCATGTCGTTTTCGTTGTTTCAGCGGTTTTCCATGACAAATCACGCCGTTCATTGGTCCGAAGGGTTGTTCATCAGCCCACATCACTTTCAGTTGGCCGAACGTCGATTCGCGGAGGAGCTCGCGCTGGCCCAGCAGTGGCATGTGGGCTATGCGTACGGTCTGAGAAAGATCGACATCGACTCGGATGCTCTCGGCAACTGGAGAGTCTCACTCAGTGCTTTGCACGTGCGTCTGCGCGACGGAACGTTCGTGCGGTTTCCTGAGGACGCGCTCTTGGTGCCGGTCGAGATTCCTCGCACCGCGTTCCGCAATTCGCAGGACCGGCTGATGGTCTATCTAGCCGTGCCGCGATTGCAGCTCGGCCGCAAGAATTCGGACACCCAGACCGGTGAAACTGTTTGTCGTTACGCAATCGAATCGCAGGAAGTGGAAGACGAGAATCAGGCTGGCAATCCGCTGGTGATGAATGTTCGCTGGTTGCGATCCCGGATTCTGCTGGGCGACGAAGAGTTGTCCGGGTATGAAACCCTGCCGATCATGCGACTGCGACTCGGCGCGGTGGTCGAAGCGCCGCCGGAAGTCGATCCCGAATACATTCCGCCGTTGCTGGCCTGCGATGCTTGGTCGCATTTGCAGGACCGCATTCTCGGCAACATCACCGACCAGTTAGGCAGCCTGGCGGACCAGCTTGCGCGGAACATGCTCGGCAGCGGCGTCGCGTTTGAAAGCGGTCACCGCGAGGATCTGGAACGTATTTTCAAACTCCACGCGCTGAACACGGCCCTGGGATACCTCGTCAACCTGCCATTCGTGCGCGGCATTCATCCGCTGCCAGCTTATATGGAGCTGTGCCGGATTGTCGGGCTGATTTCGATCTTCCTGCCTGAACGCCGGATGCCCAAGGTTCCGATCTACGATCACGACGATTTGGGAAGCTGCTTTTATGCCGTGCGGCGGCTGCTCGATATCGACCAAGAGAAGCAGCGTCGAGCCTACATCAAGCGTCCGTTCATTGGCGCGGGCTTGCAGATGCAGGTCCGGCTCGAGCGCGAATGGCTCACGCCCGGCTGGACGTTTTATATGGGCGTCGAATCCAAGCTGTCCTTCAATGAGGTCGATAAACTCCTCACGGATCGCCTGGATTTGAAGGTCGGCAGCAGCGATGTGGTCGAGAACATTTATCGCGGCGGGAAGGGAGGCGTGAAAGCTCGCCCCGAAGCCGCGCCGCCGCGAGACTTCCCCGGCACCGGCTGGACCTACTGGAAACTGGACCGCGGCTCGGAAGCCTGGCAGGCGGTTGAGAAGACTCTCAATTTGGGCATCCGCTTCAACGAGAAACAGGTCGTCGGCGGGATTGATGGGGAACAGACCATTCAGGTCCGGACTGATCAGGGGCAATTGGTGGCGTTGTCGTTCGCCCTGTACGCCATGCCGCAGATGCCATGACTGCCTGCCTGTTGAAAATCCCGTAACACGGACGCCGCGTCCTGATTTCTCGCAGGCTTTCGGGCGGACGAGGCGTCCATCCTACGTTCTTCAACGGGCTGATCAATGACTCCGGAATTCGCTCAACCTGTGAATAAAATCTTCGATGCGGTACTCGACCTGGTCGATCGCATTGATCGTCATGAACAACCCGATCTCAACGAAGAGAAAAAGCTCATTCGGATGGACTTGGACGCCCTGACGGCTGGGGCGAGCCACAAGCCGGGTCAGCGTGCCGAAGACTTTGAACTCGTCCGCCGCGCGCTCCTCTACTGGGTCGATGAAGTGCTGACCGTGGCCAACGCCGAGTGGAAGGACATCACGCTGGAGTTCGATTACTTCGCCGAGAAGAACCGCGCTTGGCGGTTCTATGAGTACGGCGAACGGGCCGCCCGATCAAGTTCCTCGGACGTGATCGAGACGTGGTATCTGTGCCTGGTGCTGGGCTTTGAGGGAGACATTGGCGAGGCGTTTCGCGAACACCTGCACCAGCCGCTACCGGGCGGGGCCTCGACTTCGGCCGAAGCGCGTCGTGCTTGGGCGAACGACCTGGCGCGGCTCATTCGCAAGCCGGGTCTGCCTGAGATGGTCGGCGAACCGCTCAGCGGAGGGGTCGAGCCGCTGACAGGCGCGACGTGGTTGCAGACCATGCTGGCCTGCCTGTTCGTCGTCAGCGTGGCTTTCATCGTGCTGATGGCCATCTACCTCAAGCTGTCGCAGTCGTAGCAGTGCTGCAGCGTGCGACCGGGTCATGTGGCTTTGCGGCGTGATTGAGGGGAAGCATGGGACTGATGTGACGAATCGGGCGAGCCACCATGAGTCGCCCATGCGTCCCACCGATCGCACGCAAGACGGCCTGGCCTTGTGTTTCGAGCGCGCGTCGTGAGACCTCGCGCGGTCGACGAGAACTGCCTAGCGGTCAGAACTGGGCGCGGGTCATGCGATTGGCCGGTCCGCCGAAGTACCAGTTGAACAGCACGCGGAGCTCGCCATCGAAGGCTCGGTCGGAACCGCCGCCCATCGGCAGCACGTATCCGAGCGACAGCGACTTGTTCTGGTCGAACATCAGGTTGGTGCCCACGACGGCATTGATCGTCTGAATCCGGTCCTGTCGAGTCCCAACGAGTGAGCCGGTTGCGACCACGACATCAGTGGGCTGAAGCGTGGTGTTGAAGTGCAATTCCGACAGTAACGCGATTCCTGTCAGCCGTGCAGTCGGATCGTTCGAGCGGTATATCCAATAACCGTTGCTAACGCTCGCGAACAGATATGTGGGATCTGTCAGAACTCCGTCCTTATTCAGTGTCAAGTTGCGGGAATTCTCCACCGTGTAAACAGGGTTGCCGTTGGCGGCGACATCCAACTGCAATATCCCCTGCGAGAACCAGCGGTCGTTGGGCGTATACATGGCGCCAATAAACGGCAGCAGATGAACCGCCTGATTTTTGATCAGGTCCAGCGTCGCAGCCGGGTTGAGACTGATCACGCGCAGGTCATCGGCGGTGGGCAGCGCCACTCCCAAGCCGGCCGATACCGACAACTGCTCGTCGTTGTAGAGCCGCGCCTTGAAAAAAGTGGTGAGATTCCCGAGTTCGAAATGGTTCGAGTCGTAGTTAATCACCCTCAGAGTACTGATGTCGAATGGCGTCGTCGAATTCAAAGTCCCGGCCATCGGCACGCGAACTTCGATCGAAGCGTTGCCATTGAAGAAGGTCTTCTCGATACCGGGCGTCAGGCGATTCACAGGGATGCCGCCCGGAACCAGGTTCACGTTGTCGAAGTAGTTGTAGCTGAGAAACACGCGGTCGCGCGGCTGTGGACTGCTTCCTTCCGCAAACTTCATGAGGCCCACGGCGGTCGAGGCGGGAATATACACGACGCCACCTGGAGGGACACTCGTGATCGCCGTTGACCCGCCCGCGAAGAAGTCGCCGAGGAAGGCGGGCACACTGTTCTGGGCGGTCAAGGCACCCTGGCCAGCCGGCAACGAGCCATACGACGGGACGTTGCTCGCGGGAGGCTGAATTGGCGCGGATGGAGAGAACACGGCATCCGGCGAGAGCAGGTTTGGCGACTCCACGCACCGTTCGGCTGAGGGCGGAGCCACCGGCAGTGCGGATTCGTCATAAGAAGTCGGGACGCTGCCGATTAAACGGGTATCGAACAGGTTCGCATCGGTTTCGTCGGAGGCCGCCGTGACGCGCGTCTTGGGTGAATCCGACTGCGCCCAAGTGGACGGGCTTGCCGCAAGACTGACGCCGACCACCGCCAAGGGCAGCAGCCCACGCCAAACTCGGTTCGAGATCGAATTGCTCATCGCAGGATCCTCCGCTCGGCCCGCCTTGTATGACCGGTTGATGGTGATGGCTTGGCTCACTGGCGGAGCACAAATGAGTTGAACGGTGTGTGTACCGTCAATCTATGTTGAACGGATATGGGGACGTTGCCGATGGACTAGAACACGAATCGATATTCGACTCGGAACAGGTTGCTATAGAATTGGTCGCCGGCGATGGGAATGCCGAAGCCGGCGTAAATCGACTGTCGCTGCATCATCGCCGGTCCCGAACCTTCACCCAAGCCGATGCGGACACCGGGCTTGACGTTGACGATCGTGTCGCCTGACGCGCTGCTCAATCCGTCGCTGGGGTTGAATTTCTTGCCGTTGAGGAATGTCCAACCGACCACCTCCACCGTAGGAATGATCGAGAACGTATCGCCCTGGTGCGCCAGGTAACCCAAACCGCCGCCGTATTGCAGCACGTTACTGGCAAAGTCCGAGCCGTTGATCGGATTGAACGTCGTGAACTGTCCCTGCAGGAGCCAGTTATTGGAAAGTCTTCGGTAGTAAAGCAGCGATTGTTCGAGGCTGACGTGGGCGGTTCCCAGCCCCTTTCCGGCGTCACCGGTGGGGAGATACGTTCGCGTTTGGAGCGTCAAGTACCGATCCTCTTCGGCGATGAGTGCGTACTTGACGCCGATGTTCATATCCGAGAACCCACTTTCACTGCCCAAGGCGGGAAGCACGTTCAACGAATCGAACGTGACGAACCGCACGGGCAACTCCGTGAACACGGAGAATCGCGGATTGAAGGCGTACTCAAAGTACGGGCGGATGTCTTGGTAATTCACGCTTGTATTCGCCCCAATTGGGCCATGTGCATTGGGGTCGAGATTCAACTGACGGAAGCAACCGCACTTGGCATAGAAGTACTCGCCGCGGTCAGGAAACCGATTGTCGTTCGCCGTGTCATACCGCAGTCGGAACGTCGTGGCCGGCGCGGCGGGATCGAGGTATCCACCGGGCATCAATGACGCGGCCACATTGTTCTGAGCCGTCAACGCCCCTTGGCCAGCCGGAAGAGACCCCAAGGACGGCGAAGGTGCGAACACCGTTTCCGGAGCAGTCAACGGTTGTGGGATCGTGCCCATCGTCGCGTCCGTACAGGCGGGCCTCGGACTGGTCGGCGAGCAGGCCGCCGACGGGCTCAGCAATTGGGCGTCGTAGAGGTTCTCTTCCGCGAACGTCGAGACCGTGGTGACGCTCGCATTCCGTTCACGAGTCTGTCCCCAAGCGGACTGACTTCCCTCCCACTCCGCAGCCATCAGTCCGAGGGGAAGCGCCAGGAAAATCTTCTTCCAGATCGAATTCTTCATGCTTGAATCTCCTGATTGGATGGCCGACATCCGCCGCCAGAATTACTGTTCTTTTCACTCGCAGTTGCTGCCCGCCAAGGCCACGAGCCGGGGACAATGACAATGGAAGGGGGCATCGCGAAACCGTTTCCAGCACGCGATGTCCCTAGCACAGCCCTTACCTCGCCACCAAGCTTCGCGGTGCCGCCCCCTCGTGGAGTACGAAGCGTTGTGGTGTCGACTTGAACGTCTCCCAATTCTGCTTGCTGGTGAAGAGATAGAAGCGTCCGCCAAATTCGCGGAGGAACTGGCCCTCGACCATTTGCCGCTGTTCCAACCACACGACCGGATCGAGGCCACCGTAGGCCGGTGCGTACGACTCAGGGTTTCGGTCGAACGTAGCCTTCGTTTCGGCACTTGAGAAAAAGTAGGTGTGGTCTTCAAACGTGGACGAGAAAGCCGCATTCGTCGGGACGAATTGACGATTCTTCAAGGCGACGACACAGAATCCATTGAGTCCGGCAACCACCGGTCGCGGCCCACTTGTGACGGGTTTCGCGGCCGAAACTTGTCGAGTCATTCCGGCATTTGACAGGGACGCAATGCTCGTAACACCTGGACGGATGCTGCCCCGCTGCGGGGTCGCGGAAGTGGTCTTCAGTACGGCGGGAGCTGGTGGCAGCAGATCGAGTGAGGCTTCCTTGGCTTGTGGCGGAGGAACCTCTTTCTCATCGGGGGGGCCAACTTCCTTCGGCTTGCCTTCCGGACCGGGGACATCGGGAATCTGCGGCGGTTCGCCGTAGGGTGCTGGCGAGGTGGTGCAGAGGCAGAGGCCCTCCGCTGCAGCTTGCCGAACTCGCTCTGAGGGCTCACCCCAACAGCATTGATCGTCCTTCTCATAGGCGACCTTGGCTAGGGCGTTGAGTACCTTCTCGTTGCAGCAGCCGCGACAGCAGTCGTACCGTCGCTCTTGCGGCGCGGCCTTGATGCGATTGCGGGTCATCTTGATGTAGGGGTCCAGCACCTTGGGCTTTTCGTGCTCGTACTTGGACTTCTTGGCATGCTTCTCCGTTTCCCGCGCCGCCTTCTTGCGGAGGTCGCAGCTCTCGCATTTGCATTCCGTATCGAGATTGCCGCAGCCGTGAGAAAGCATGGCGCGGAGCGCCATCACGGCTTCATACCGCACTTCTTCGATCGGGTCTTCCTGCATGGTCTGAATCAGCATGCCCTGAGCTTGCGGGTATGTCGCGCAATCGACAGTTCCCAAGAATTGCACGGCCAAAATGCGGTTGGGGGCGTCCAACTCCACGGCCTTGATGCCCGAGGCCATCCCTTTCAGCGTGTCCACCGGCGCTGCCGCAAAGGGAGGCCGCAGGAGTGGATTCGTTTTGGCCAGCTTCTTCATCACGGCGATGGGCTTGGCTGTCCGAGCGTCCGCCTTGGTCGCCTTGATATCAGGTGGGACAAATTCCGGTGACGGCGGAATTGGAGCACCTTTCGGCCCGTCCGCCGCGAGGACGGACATACAGACCAGTGAATTCAGAACAATAGAAATAGTGCAGAACCATCGATGTCTGCGGAAAGCGATCTTGGTCATGCCATTCCTCCTATGCTCGATCAGAAGTAACTCGAAATCACTGGGGTTATCGAATAGGAGGAGCCGCATCAGTCAACTCTTCCCGGAGGCCCGTCAAATATTGCCAAATCCAATTATTTTTTTTGCTACGGGGCTTTTTTTGCCTGAAACGCAAACAGTTTTTCTCGCGCACTTGTGAATTAGGTCCGGTGCGTCCGTCAAAATCATTGTTCAATGAACGTCGGTAGCGCATTGCTCGAAGCCGGATTTCTCAGCCCCGTGAACACGGCCGCCCCAAATACGGTTGCGGGTCCACACCGTGATTGAATTCAGGCGAGTCCAGCTCTATTGTTTGCACCTGTCGAGCGTGGAGGCCGCCAAGCACCTGTCGAAAAATCTTGCGGCGATCCCAGCGGGGTCTCCTGCCCGCTTCGTCACAATTTTCTTGGCGAGTTGACAATCAGGCATTTCCACGGTGGTTACGAAGAGGAACATTTCAATGGATGTCAATCTGCGGTCACTCGTCGGTAAGTTGAACGAGACTTGTCGGCGGACGCTCGAAAGCTCGGCCGGGTTGTGCCTGTCGAGGACGAACTACACGGTCGAGGTCGAACACTGGCTGCAAAAACTGCTGGAAGTGCCGAACACCGACCTGACGAAGATTTTCAAACAGTACGAAGTCGATCAAAGCCGCCTCGAAGCGGCCCTGACGAAAGCGATCGACGGCTTCAAGACCGGAAATGCCCGGCCCCCGGCCCTCTCACCGTTGTTGGTCGATCTGGTGCGCGACGCCTGGTTGTTCGCGTCCGTCGAATATGGAGAGCCGGCTGTGCGGAGCAGTCACCTGCTGCTGGCGGCTCTGACCAACTCCAAGATCAGCCAGTTGTTTCTGACGAGTGTCCGCGAGCTGGGAAAGCTGTCACCGGACAGCCTCGCGCGGGAACTGCGTGAGGTCACGACGGGAAGCGTGGAAGACGCTCCCCTCGCCCGGCCTTCAACGCCCGGCGGTGCGCCGGAGTTGCGTCCCGGGGGAGGCAAGACGCCGGCGCTCGATCAATACACGGTCGATCTCACCGCCGCCGCACGCAGCGGGGCGCTGGACAACATCTCGGGCCGCGACTTTGAGATCCGTCAACTCATCGACATCCTGATGCGGCGTCGCCAGAACAACCCGATCCTCACGGGCGAGGCGGGCGTCGGTAAGACCGCCGTCGTCGAAGGATTTGCCCAACGCATCGCGGCGGGCGATGTTCCGCCGCCGCTCCAAAACGTGGCCGTGCGCGTCCTCGACCTGGGGCTGCTTCAAGCCGGTGCCGGTGTGAAGGGTGAGTTTGAAAACCGACTGAAGTCTGTGATTCAGGAAGTGAAGGCTTCGGCGCAGCCGATCATCCTGTTCATCGACGAGGCCCATACGTTGATCGGTTCCGGTGGGCAGGCCGGTCAAAACGACGCGGCGAATTTGTTGAAGCCGGCGCTGGCTCGCGGCGAACTCCGCACGATCTGTGCGACGACCTGGTCCGAGTACAAACAGTACTTCGAGAAAGATGCCGCGCTGACACGCCGGTTTCAGGTGGTGAAGGTCGAGGAACCGGCCGAGGCTCAAGCCGAAGTGATGCTGCACGGACTCGTGAAGATGCTCGAAAAGCATCACGGGCTGCGGATTCTCGACGAGGCCATCTCGGCCGCCGTGCGGTTGTCGCATCGCTATATCACCGGCCGCCAGTTGCCCGACAAAGCGGTGAGTTTGCTCGATACGGCGGCAGCCCGCGTGGCGGTCGGCCATTCCGCGATCCCCGCGCCGATCGAGGACTTGAAGCGGCAGATCGAGCAGATTGGGCTGCGGCTCGAAATCTTGAATCGTGAAGCTACGGCCGGCGCGAATCACTCCCAGCGAATCGACGAACTGACCGCACAGCGCCTGCAGGCTCAAAGCGAACTCGAACAAATGGAGAAGCGCTGGTCGCAGGAGCGTGAACTGGTGGTCAAGATTTGCGACCTCCGCGAGCGACTGGCGGGAACTCCGTCACAGCCCGCTACGGGCAACGGGCAGCCCAAAACTGCCGGCGCTGGACCGTCCGCGGACGCACCGCCTCCCGCCGCACCTCCGACCGGGGCAGAAGCCGCCGCACTCCGCGAGGAACTCGTCCGCTGGCAGGCGGACTTGAAGCAGCTTCAGAACGAAACGCCGCTCGTGCAACCCTGCGTGAATTTCCAAGCGGTGGCCGAAGTCGTCTCCGGCTGGACGGGGATTCCGGTCGGGAGAATGCTCACCGACGAGATCCGACTGATCTCGACGCTCCACGAACGAATGACCGAGCGCGTGATCGGCCAGAATCACGCGCTGTACGCGATCAGCCGACGCATTCAGACCTCGCGGGCGAACCTCACTGATCCGCGCCGGCCGATTGGCGTGTTCCTGCTCGCCGGTCCCAGCGGCGTCGGCAAAACGGAAACCGCATTGACCCTGGCCGAGATGCTCTACGGCGGCGAACGGAACATGGTCGTGATCAACATGACCGAGTTTCAGCAGTCGCACACGACCTCTTCCCTGATCGGATCGGCGCCGGGACTGGTCGGGTACGGCAAGGGAGGCAAGCTGACCGAAGCGGTTCGCCGCCGGCCGTACTGCGTCGTCCTGCTCGACGAGATTGAAAAGGCCCACGATGACGTGTTGGAGTTGTTTTATCAGGTCTTCGACAAGGGTGTGCTGGAAGACGCCGAGGGGCGCGAGATCGACTTCAAAAACACGATCATTCTCTGCACGTCGAACACCGGTTCGGACTTGATTCAGTCCCTGTGCGCCGATCCGGAAACGAGACCCGAACCGGACAAACTGACCGAGCAGTTGCGGCCGAAGCTGCTGGAACGTTTCAAGCCTGCGTTCCTCGGCCGCATGACGGTCGTGCCGTATTTCTCGCTCGGCGATGACGTGCTGCGAAACATCATTCAGTTGCAGTTGAAGCGGATCGGTCAGCGTCTGGTGGATAACCATCGCGCAACGCTGGTGTTCTCTGACCCTGTTGTGGATCACATTCTCAGCCGCTGCCGCGAGGCGGAAACCGGTGCTCGCAACGTCGATCACATTTTGACCGGTACCGTTTTGCCGGACATCGCGCGTGAACTGCTGTCGCGGATGGCGGAAGAGCGGACGGTCGCGCGCGTCGAGATTCAGTTGAGTGATGCCGGGGGATTCAATTACCGGTTTGATTGACGCTCGTCGGGAGGTATCACGCAACATTCCGAGGTTGGGGGCGAGAATAAAAGCCAAGGTGTGGTTCAAGTCTAGGTGAAGCCCTCAAGGAAGCCCCCCTTCACCCTATTCCTTCCCGACGATCGCTGCGTCGAGAGGAGGTAGGAGGAGGCCACCGCAGCTTGAACCACGCCAATTTCAAACGACCGCAAATTTTCGACTACGGTGGGGTGCGACGATGTCCTCCGAGATCACCGACAAAGATCGCTTGCTCAGGTTCAAGGCGGACGGAAAGACCGATCTGCTATTGCCGACGGGATTCACCGCCACCGAGCGGATGTCCGGCCTGTTCCGGGTGGATGTCGATTTGCTCGTGATCCCCGAGAAGGTCAGCCAAATCAAACCCGATCAACTGCTCGGCAAACGCATGTCCTTGCGTGTGTCTCACGGCGGGGATTACGCCAAGGGACCGTACCGCTATTTCGACGGCCTGTGCAGCCGATTTGCCTCCGTCGGCAAGGACGACCGGTTTCATTACTACCGGGCGGAAGTCGTCCCGTGGATATGGCTGCTGACCAAACGGGCCGATGTCCGCGTCTATCAGGATAAGAGCGTTCCCGACATCGTCGAAGTGGTTTTGCAGGAACTCCAGCAGGACTTTGCCGAGTTCCAATTCGAGATTCGTGCCAATCGCGGTCAGTACAAGAAGATTGATTACTGCGTGCAGTTCCGCGAGACGCACTTCAATTTCATCTCGCGCCTGCTGGAGCAGGACGGGATCTATTACTACTTCGAGCATACCGAAGGCGGTCACAAGCTGATCATCGACGATTCGCTCACGGCGGGGAACGACGTGCCGAACCAGGCCGAAGTCGCCCATTGGCCCGACTCCGATCTGGAGCACCTGCAAGAGGACCGCCTCCTCGCTTGGCGGGAAGAGCGCGGCATCCATTCCGGCAAGTTCGCGGCCCGCGACTATCACAGCCAGTTGGCGCAGAACAAGATCGAATTCTCGGGCATCTCGCCCAAGACCAGCGTGGCCACGAATGACAAGCTGGAAATCTTCGATTGGCCCAGTGGGGCGGCCCTGCGCTACAACCAGACCGATCAGCGACTGGATCAAGTCAACACGGTCGGCGAGAAGCTCACGAACTTGGACGCTCAGGCGGCCGAGACGACGCACCACACGTTCTCTGGAGAGTCCAGTTGCCGCGGCTTTACGCCGGGTTATCGGTTCCAACTAAAGCATGTCCCCGGCAAGAAATATCTGCTCACCGAAGTTCAGCATTCCGCCTTCCAAAACCCAAACTATGTCGATACCGCAGCGCTCTCCACGCCGTATACGAACACGTTTTGCACCATTCCGGCCGAAGTCCAGTTCCGTCCGCAGCGTGTGACTTCCAAGCCAGTCGTCGATGGCATGCAAACGGCGAAAGTCGTCGGCAAGGAGGGAGACGAAATCTACATCGACAAGTACGGCCGCGTGCGGGTGCAGTTCTTCTGGGATCGCAAGGGGGAGAACAACGAGAAGAGCACCTGCTGGGTCCGCGTGGCGCAGTTTTCCGCCGGCAAACGCTGGGGCGCGTCGTTCTGGCCCCGCATCGGCCAGGAGGTGGTTGTCGCGTTCTTGGAGGGCGATCCCGATCAGCCCGTGATCGTGGGGAGTCTCTATAACAACCAGCAGATGCCCCCGTATCTCGGCGACGGGTCCGACGACAAGCACAAGAACGATCCGAACGTCAGCGGCATCAAGACTAACTCGACAAAGGGGGGCGACGGCTTCAACGAACTGCGGTTCGACGACACCGCGGACAAGGAACAGGTCTTCATCCACGCCGAAAAGGACATGGACGTGCGGGTGAAGAACGAGTCGCG
>JAYTGQ010000606.1:0-4673 GCA_043733345.1 Schlesneria sp. | reverse complement strand
CCTGTCGCGCCATGACCGTGCCTCCTTGCACAAGAGAATCACACGATCATTGCCGACGCTCGAAAATCGAAAAAGACCAGTTTCAAAACAAAGCCTAGAGGCATGAATATGACGAGCGCCGTGTTGGAAGAGGTCTGCGTCACAAAAGCAAATCCCCCGGAAGAACTGCGGTCGCGGTTGCTCGCGAAGGGCGACAAGCTGCAGATGGTTCCGGCCGTGGCGATGAAGGCTTTGGCGATGGCCAAAGATCCCGAATGTTCGATTGCGGAGTTCGCCTCGGTCGTGGAACGCGATGTCAAGCTGGCTGCCGACATCCTGCGGATCACGAACAGTGCCTTTTATGGGGCACGCCACCAAATTCTCAATCTGCGTCAGGCGGTCGTGCGACTCGGATTTGCCCACTGTCGCAACGTGATCCTCGCCGCGAGCCTCGGCAGCATGATGAAGCGGATGCCGCTGAGCGAAGCCTGGTTGCAAACCGTGCTGTGGCGGCATGCGGTGCTGACGGGAATTCTCAGCGTGAAACTCAACCAATCGCTGAAGTTGGGCTTCGACGGAGAAGAGTTCACGGCCGGGCTGATTCACGATGTGGGACGTTCTCTGATTGGCGTCGTCGCTCCAAATCATCTCAGCGCCGCCGCCCCGCTCGACTTTGAAGAGTCCCCCGAAATGCTGCTGCGTGAGCGAGACATTTTGCGGACGGATCATTGCGAATTGGGAGCGTGGTTCATGGTTCACAACAAGCTGCCCGAAACATTGGTCGAGGTCGTGCAGTTCCACCACAACCCTGCGGGAGCGACAAAGGAGAACTTCAAGCTGGTGGCTCTCACCGCCGTCGCCGACGACATGGCGAACCACCTCCAACGCAGCGATACGGCAGACGGGTATGACCCCGAGTCGAACTTCGCCATCGACGATCTGTTCGGAGACAACTCCGCGGGGCGTCGGCAATTTGTGAAGGAGGCGGTGGACATGATGGAACTCGTCAGCCGCGAAGCCAACTCGACGAACCAGCCATTCAGCCTGTCCTGACAATCCACCAGATCAAAACGGGGTGGATATAAACGTTTATTAAACTTTTAAATGTAATAAAGCATATTTCAAAAACCAGCCCGACGCGCGAGCGAGGGCTGGACATTCCATGACGGTGAAGCCCTCGCTTGCGCGTCGGGCTGGTTATGAAATACACTCTATCGTTGATCGACAACGTCGGCCGCCTCAGAGTATTGAAGGGTCCACATGACAAGCCGGATTCGAGTGTTGGTTGCGGATCATTCCACGGTGATTCGCCGGCTGGTCGCAGAAGCACTTCACGCTGATCCCGAGTTCGAAGTTTACGCGGCCTCTAATTGTCAGGACGCCGTCGCTCAGATTCCCCACGTCCGCCCGGATGTCGTGTTGCTCGATCTGGCGATTCCGACGGCGGAAGGTATTGATGCGGTCCACGCGATACGAAGTTGCGATAGCAGCTTGCCAATTCTCATGCTTTGTCGATCTTCAGAGGCAAATGGGGATCAGTTGTTCAAGGCCATGGCGCGAGGGGCCAGCGACTATCTCACCAAGGCGATCCGGATCGGGCATGTCGATGCCGCAGTACAATATTTTCGGCGTCATCTCCCCCCGAAGATTCGATTGCTGACTCAAAGAAAAGGAACTGCCGCCTCGCCAAACGCTGCTCAGCGTGCCGCAGTCAGCGAGGGTCAGGAATCCGCGAAGGCCGTCGAAATCGTCGTCGTGGGAACATCGAGTGGTCGCTGGAATGAGTTGGCCACGTTTTTGAGCCAGCTCCCCGATGATCTGCCGGTGCCGGTTTTGGTGGCTCATCACATGGCTCCCGCCTTGACGCACCTCATCGTGCAGCGACTCGCCACCGTCTGCCCATTGCCCATTGCGGAGGCCGTCGCCGGAAATGCTTTGGAGCCAGGCCAAGTCTGGCTGGCTCCTGGCGAGCAGACACTGACTATCGCCGAAGTTCACGGCCTGAAATGCTTGGCGACCGGTCTCGACCAGTCGTTAAATGCGAGTCGGTCGTTAATCGACTCGCTGTTTCGCTCTGCCGTTCGTCACTATCGCAGCGGCGTTGTTGGAGTCGTGGTGACCGGATCGAGTGATGATGGTCGCAATGGAAGCCGTCTTGTTTTGGAAGCGGGCGGTCAGGTGCTCGTTCAAGACCGAGTCGCGGCCTCCGAATTTTTTCCAGACAGCATTTCAAGTTCAGCGCAGGCCCCCCAGCACTTTCGGTCGATGGAGGCGATCGCGCATGAAACGATTCGACTGATCCGAGCCTGCGACGCCAACGCCGAGTCGGCCCTCGCCTGAGGAGCCTTACGCAACACCCGGCAAATGATTGACCCATCGAAGCCTGGCGCGCAAGCGAAGAAGGACTTCGCTGGCGCGCCAGGCTTCGATGGGCAGGTACGATATTTCGCCGGTGTTGCCTGACGCTTCCGCCAAACGCTTTTCAACAGACTGCGAAAGACACCACTATTTGTGGTTCCTGCATCCAAATTCCCTCTTGAAGTCAGATCATCACTATGCGATTCGCCCATGAAATGCTTTCGCAAATCACGCTGGAAGTTTGTGGCTCGATCTTGGGTTTGGAGCGAGTGCGAGTCACCACACAGCCCGATATCGATCAAAGTGTCGATTGCCTCGAAGGGCGGATTCGGATTACGGGGGAATGGGATCTCGAACTCAGAATCGTCTGCCCGAAGCCGTCCGCCAGCCAGCTTGCCTCCGAATTGTTCAACATCTCTGAGTCGGACGTGACGGACTCAGACGTGAAGGATGCGTTCGGCGAGGCGGTCAACGTGATCGGCACCAACGTCAAAAGTGTCCTCGGTGGCGAGTGCCATCTGTCGTACCCGCGCATCCGAACGATCTACAGTGATCGCGATGCTGAAGGAGCCGAAGAGGTCTGTGAGTTTGAGGGCGATGTCCTGACCGTCCATCTCGCCGACGTGACAGCTCCCGCCGCCGTCGTTTGCTGAACGTGCCAATCCGCTTTCCACATCTGAAGTCCGACTTTCGGAAAAGCCGGACTTCGAGTGAAATTGCGGGGTGATCGCGAGAAACATGAGAGGGCATTTCAAAACCTGTTTGTGTCTCGCAAAACTAGCCCGACGCGCAAGCGAGAGCTGGGCATTCGATGAGAGTGAAGCCCTCGCTTGCGCGTCGGGCTAGTTTTGAAATGCTCTCTAGCCTGCGAGAAACGCCTCAATCCGATCGAGGCCCGCGCTGATCGTCTCCATGTTTGTGGCGAACGAGAGCCGCACGTAGCCGGGAGCACCGAAGGCGTCGCCTGTGACCAGTGCGACGTGAGCCTGTTCGAGTAGCGCGGTGCAAAAGTCGGTCGCGTTGTAGACCGTGTGGCCTCCCGCCAGCGGCTTGCCGAACGACGAGTTCACGTTGAAGAAGGCATAGAACGCGCCGCCGGGTTCGGCGAACGTCACGCCAAACTTCTCACGCCACGGACGCATCCGGCCCATCACGTAGTCACGCCGTTTCTCGAACTCACACCGCATCGCCTCGACGCTCTCTTGCGGGCCGTTGAGCGCTTCGACCGCCGCGTACTGGCTGATGCTGCATGGGTTCGAGGTCTCTTGGCTTTGCAGATTGTCCATCGCCTTGATGATCTCGACCGGCCCGATCGTCCAGCCAATGCGCCAGCCGGTCATCGCGTAGGCTTTGCTCACGCCACTGACGATGATCGTCCGTGCGGCGACATCCGCACCAAAGCTCGCGAAGCAGCGGAACCCGGCCCCGGCGTATAGCAGCTTCTCGTAGATCTCATCGGACAGGACGGGGATGTCGTGTTCCACGGCCACGCGGGCGAGAGCTTCCAACTGATCGACCGGATACGTGGCTCCGGTTGGGTTCGACGGATTGTTGAGCATCAGCAGGCGAGTTCGTGGCGTGATCGCCTTACGAAACTGATCGGCCGACATGCAAAAGCCGCTCGCTTCACTGGTATCGACGATCACGGGGGCCGCGCCGGTCAGTTCGACTAGCGCGCTGTAACTCACCCAGTATGGCGCGGGGATGATGACCTCATCACCGGGACCGCACAGTGACGCGATCACGTTGTGAATGGAATGCTTCGCGCCGTTCGAGATCAGAACTTGAGCGGCCGTGAAGTCGAGGCCATAGTCGCGTTTGTACGCCGCGCACACCGCCTTTTTCAGTTCGAGGATGCCTCCCGATGGCGTGTAATGAGTGTGTCCGGCTTCCATCGCGGCGACGGCCGCTTGTCTGATATTGGCGGGCGTGATGAAGTCGGGTTCGCCGAGCGTGAAATCAAAGACGTTGACCCCCTTCGATTTCAGTTCTTTCGCTTTGGCGGCTGCGGCGAGGGTGGCGGAGGGCTTCAACGATTGAACGGCAGGAGACAGACGGAAGACACTCATACAACTCTCTTTTCGGTGAAACTCATCGAGACATCATTCGCCGCCAGTCTCAACTCCGACTCCGGCAGGCGAACGGGCGGGGATTGTTGAACCGGGTTCAAAGCGAGTCAAGTCCTGTGGCCAGACACTCAAGTAATCGGCTGATTCTGCCGCCGAGACGTTCGATTCGAGCTTAGCAGCCTGTTGAAAAACGGCTGTCGGGAGGGCGAGGCTCCTGCCGAGCCGCGAGAAACAAGCGACTTTCCTCACGCACATGGCTCGGCGGGA
>JAYTGQ010000605.1:0-12194 GCA_043733345.1 Schlesneria sp. | reverse complement strand
CGGGGCCTGACGGCACCCGGCTCACCTGCTTTACTCTGTTGTCACTCGATCTTCGTTGCGTTGGCGGGCCGGACGAACAGTCCACTGGCGAGGACCGTCAGGTTGCCCGCCTCATCGCGCTTGGCTTGGCCCTTCACGACGACGGTTTGCAGTTCCTTGACGTTCAACAACTGACGGGCATCGTTGGCGAGGGTCTTGCCCGCGTCATCGACGAACTTGATCGTGGCCTTTGATTTCGCGAGGTCCGTCTCGCAGCAATAGTCCCACGGCGTCTTGCAACTGTCCCCCGTCCGTTCACTGCACGGAATGCGCGAGGGATCAACGATCACGAACGCCGCGCGTTCGGCCACCCATGGATCTCGGTCTCCACCGATCCGACCGACGATCACGACATCGTCTCCATCCTTGGCGGCCTCGCGCACTTCATCGACCGTCTTCGCGTCGGCCGGTTCCTCGGCGAGGACGAACTTCGTGCCGTCGATCTTCGGGGCGGGTGTCTTCGCAGTCGAAGCGGGCGGCGCAGCAGTCTGGCCGCAGCCGACCAACAGCCACGTCGCGCCGAGCAGCACGCCACACATTGTCGTTGTTGCCATCGTCATCGTTCGTCGAGTCATCTCTCATTCCTTTCGAGTTGGGTTCTACATTCGTTCTTCTGAGCGGGGAGGCGTCAGCCCCCCGGTTCTTGGGCGTCAGCCCGTTTTCAAAGAGCCAGGGGGCTGACGCCACCCCGCTCAGAGTTCAGATCAAGAGGGCTGACGCCCGAGAATCACACCGCTTTCAATCCTTCTGCCACCGGCATTCGCAACGCGCGCAGAGCCGGTGGGATGGCACCAAGGACTCCAATCAACAAGCCCGTTCCCAAGCCGACGGCCAGAGCCATGCCGTCGATTCGCAACGAAAAGGCCCCCATCGTGAAGCGGATCGCCGTGCCGTTGACCACGCCGATGGCGACCGCGGATGCCAGCAAGGCTCCCGCTGACGAGAGGATCACCGCCTCTTGAATCAGCCCGAGTGCGATGGCTCGCCGCGAGAAGCCGACCGTTTGCAGAGTCGCCAGTTCGCGCACGCGGCCCACGACCGCGCCGTACATCGTGTTGAGTCCCGCGAAGACGCCCGCCCCCGCGACAAGGACCACGATCAGCCAGGCCACACTGCGGACGGGGCCGTAGTGAGTTTGCAGGGCCGCGTAGTACGTGGTCTCGGGCGTCGCCTGCCATTCCAGATCGAGCCGTTCCTTGCAGAACTCTTCGAGGTCCGCGAGACCCTCTGTGCCACTGACCGTCACCGCGACGAGACTCAGGTCTTGCCGCTTCGTCGCCGGTTGCAGGTCTTCGAGCGGACACCAGAGTTCCGACTCCAACACCGACCCCGCCGACGCGAACCGACCGCTGACGGTCCACGAGCGGCCCTCAAACTGGATCGTGCGACCGATGGCCAAGTCGCGCGGATCGCTGCCAAGTTTCGTCGGAGCCAGCCGACCGACGAGAACTTCACCCGACTTCGGCCAATGCCCCTCGATCAATTGAAACTGACGACGGACCAGCGGCGCGGAGAGCGTGACGCCGCGCACCAATCCCATCGCCGGTTCGCCCGCCCCCGCCGTGGTCACTTCCGAGCCGAGGTACAACTCGGGCGAAACGTACTTGTGCTCGAACCGCGATTGAATGCGAGGCAGACTGGCGGCGAGCAGACTCGCGCCGCGACCGGGGACCGTGGAGTTCTCGATGTTCTCGGCAGCGCCCAGTGAATGGACGAGCACCACACTCGGATCGCCGCTCGCGATGAGCGACGCCTCCAACCCCCGCACAAACGCCGTGACGAGCAACACCAAAAACACGACCATCGCCAACCCCAGCAGCGTCAGCGCACTGCGGCCCGGCCGTCGCAATAGATTGCGAACACCGTAGTCCCACGGAAGTGGTCGGAAGCCGAGCATTGCAATCATCCTTTAACACTTACCTTGACTAGCCCGACGCGCAAGCGAGGGCCGACATTCATTCCACGCGAAGCCCTCGCTTGCGCGTCGGGCTGGTGATGCAATCAAACGTGACAGCCGCCGCCTCGGCCCGCGAGCGCGAAGGTCGCGACGGCGGACTGTCACTCGGTACTCAGCGGCTCTTCGTGAACCGCGTCATCCGTTTCACTTCATCACCGGTAGTCGCCACGCCACTTACGCGTGCCGTCCAGATAACTCGGGCGGGTTGCGGGAACGTGACGCTGCTGAACAACCGTCGGCCGGACCTCCGGAACCCGCTTGGTCGCCGAGACCGTACTGACTGAAGCCTGTGCCGAACAGGCCGGACAGCCAGGGCAGCCGCAGGCTCCTCCCGTGGACGCCGCACAACAGTCGGTCGGACATGCACAGCAACAAACACAGCCCAAGGCGACCAACGAACCGGCACACAGATTGAAAATCGAAGACAACATGACAATCTCCTTCAAAAACTCCGGCCACTGCCGCGACGAGCGCGGTCTCGGTCGGACCACCAGAAATAGTTCGGACAGAGCGGACCCAAACGGCCATGCCGTCGGATCAGGCAGCGAACACTGGTCGGCCGAATCGTGAAGCGGCAGCGCGACGAAAGACGCTCATCGCACGACCACATTCACGGGAGAAGCTCGTCGCTCAGTCAGAATCCCGGCAATCGTCGAGCAGACGATCACTCCTCAAGGATCAGAGCAAACAAGCCAGAGCGCGGCACGATCGGCCAGCGAGTGCCACGCGGCAGAGATTAAATGAGCCACCGCTGATAGAGCACAATCAAATCGGGCGGCGGGCCAGCCCGATGAGTGCCTCGCGTCGGGCGAGTCGATTCGCGGGAAAACACCAACTCAGCATTCGCGAACTGGGCTGGTACGAGATTGCTGTCGAGGCATCTCGCTGAATCTTCGCTCACCGGAACGATCACCGGCGGAGCCGATTGGATGGCCAGACAATCGGAGCCATCACAGGCAGAAGTCGTCCATTCACAGACGGAGGAGGACTTGGACTGCTTCGTTGCGGCCACGCGCCTGCCGCAACAAGAATTGGAAGAACAGGGTTTGTCCGCCACGGTTGGCTCAAACACAGTTGGCTCAGCCAATGATGAGACCGCGTGGGTCGCCATCAGTTTCGGACAGAGCAGGCACAGCGTCCCGTCGGCACAGATGCAACTCGGTCGAACACCACCAGCGATCACCGTCAGGAACATGAGTCCCCACGTCATGACGATGCGCGGCAGTTGTTGAACAGGAGTCATCGCTTCAGCCTCTCGTGGCAGTCTATTCCGTCAGTGGAATGCGGATCACGCGGCCATGCTACGTTGATCGACCGCCAAAAGCTGGGAAAAATGTTCCGGCAGTCATTTTTCTGACCGCTCGGCAAAGGAAACGAGACCTGAAATGGGTGGACAAGAAATTCCGGCCAGATCGGAGCGATGCGTCGCACGACCGTGAATGAGAGTTTTAGGCGAGTCGTGTGACATCAGGCCACAGGTTTTCTGCGGTGAGTAGAACTGGCAGCCAGAGGGCATGCGACTCGCCAATGTCTGATTCTTGGCCGTGTGAGGTCTCTCTTCCCTCTTTCTTGTCCCTCGTTTTCTGGTTGAGAACTTCCAACTGCGACTCAGGCCTCGCGTTCAGCCTGCCGTCCCTCGATCTTCAAACCTCGATTCACCATCCGCGTTGCCACCGCATAGTAGAGGACTCCCGACGCGATCAGCACTAACACACTCAGCGTCTGCCACGGTTGATCGATTAGCAGGCTGACGAAGGCTCCCGCGTAGGCCAGCAACAGCAGCGCCGGTGTTAGCGGATAGCCCCACGTTTTGTAAGGCCGCTCGACACTTGGGCGAGTCCGTCTCAGCACGTACACCGCTGAGACCGTCAAGCCGTAGAAGAGCAGTCCGGCGCAGATGACGGAATCGGTGAGATTGTCGAACGCGCGCTTCATCTGGACCGAGTGCGGATCGGCGATGGTTTGGTTCACGGCGCGAGCAACGTCCGTTGATGGAGTCGGCTGCGGTTCGCTGGGCTTCCACACGGAGAACAGCACAATCAGCAGCACCGTCCAAACCGCTTGAGCCACGATGGCATTGGCGGGCGTCTGATAGACCGGATGAATGCGGTGCAGCCAGCGCGGGACGAGACCGTCTCGCGCGATGGCCAAATAGATGCGCGGGCCGGTGATCATGTTCGAGTTCGTTGCGCCAAACGTCGAACACATCACGCCGAGTGCCGCGAGCTGTGCTCCGACCGGACCGAACAACACTTGGAAGACATCTGCCGCGACCGTGCTGCTGGTCGAGAGATGGCTCATCGTCAGCGTGAGGTGATAGCTGACGTTGGCTCCGAGGTAGACCAAGATCACGATCCCGAGACCGATCCCCAACCCGCGCGGCACGTTTCGCTCAGGCTCGCGAATGTCTTCGGCCACCGGGCCGAGATTGATCCAACCATCGTAGGGCCACAGCACCGCGACCATCGCGATTCCGATCGCCTTCCAAAAGGAAAGCAGTGACGGTTGTGCCTCGTTCCAACCCCGCAGCGGCTGCAAATTGGCCGGGTCAATCCGGCGCAACAGAAACGGCAGCACGATCAGTCCCGCCAAGAAAGAAACCTTCGCGACGGTGGCCGCTCCCTGCACACCGGCTCCCCACCGCGTGCTGAACAGATTGATGAGCGACAACCCGACAACAATCCCGATCGCCAACAGCGTCTGTCCCCACGGCGGCAACTCGACGAGTTGATGAAAATAGAGGACCGTCGCGCACGCGAGCGCACCGACCGATCCCGTTCGCACCACCCAGAACTCGGTCCAGCCCCACAGGAACGCGGGGAGCCGACCATAGGCTTCGCGCAGATACAGGTACGGCCCGCCCGCGTGAGGAAACATCGCCCCCAGTTCCGCCAAGGCCAGCGCCCCGCACAGCGTTACCAGCCCGACGAACAGCCAGATCCCCATGATCGCGAGAAAGCCATACGGGGCGAGCGCACGATCAACGCTGCTCACCTTCAAAAAAATACCCGAACCGATGATCGAGCCGACCACGATGCACACCGCGTCGAACAACCCGAGTACACGCGGCAACGTCTGGTGGGCAACGGCCGACGCGGCGACTTCGTGCGAGTCATTCATGCAAGTTCCAGTGCGACACAAGCGGTTCATCGAATGGCTCGCAGACTGTAACGAGTCCCTGCATCGCAATGAACCGCCTGCTGCCGCCGAAACCGAGACCGGATGCTGTTCTCAGAACGACCACATCGCATCGCCGCGAGTACTGCGGATGTCGAACGTAGACGACAAACCGGCCTCGCGAATGGCGCTCGACACGACCGGGGATAAGCGGCAGAAGATCGTGGTCCCGCCTGCGTCAGCCAAGCTGTCATGCAAGGCAAGCAACATGGCCACTCCCAGATCGTCAATTCGTCGGATCGGGGAAAGTTCCACCACGACTTGCGCCGGACCATTGGCCGTCACCAGCGTGACCAGTTCGAGCAACTCTTCGGAGACCGCTTCGTAGTTGTCTTCGTCGAGGCCATTCACGGTGAAGCAAACCACCGTCACATCACGGGCCAGTTCCACATAAAAACTGTGAGCCGTCGCGATCGCCATCAAGGCACCTCACTCTCGTTTCAAGTTCCAACAGAAATGTCGTTTGAGGTGGCTTGTTGTCGGGAGCGGAACGCTCAATCCTCGATCAAGCGACTCCACCGGGCTTGCCCCGGTGGCTCGCGGGTTTCTGCACTACTCACGTTGGGCTTCAAGTGAAGTCACAAGTAGTGCAAAAACCTAATTCCACCGGGGCAAGCCCGGTGGCGTTCGCTTGTTTTAGGTTCAATTCGAGACTCAACAAGCTCATCCACTCGCTCAAACTGGACAGCAACCTAACCGCCGATTGTGAAGCACTGTGGAAGTCTCTGTGAAAAGAGTGAGGGGTTGGGGGAATTGTGGCTCTCCGCCATTCTTGTTGAAAATGGTGTCCCGTGAGCGGCATGGCGCTAGCCGCCGGTCGTTTTCACCGACACCGGCTGGGTGGCCCGGCTGGCTTCAAGCCGGGGGCCGCAGGCCCAAGAAACTTGGAGTGGACGATCTGTGGAGTGGAGCGCTCGATCTTGATCAACGTCCGTGCTGAAGTTTCTTGTGCTGCGCACCCACCGTGAAGCAAGCTGGGCCACCCCGGGACACCCACAGTGGCCGGATCATCGCGAGATATTGCCTCGCCTCGAACAAGCCAACTATGATGCCCGCCCAACCGCTTTGACATGGAGACCGAACATGGCGACCGCTTTGCTTGATGCCCCCCCCACCACTGCTGTTCCGATTTGCCGCGATGGCGAAAGTCTGTACGAGATCATCGACGGAGAACTCAAGGAGTCGGAACCGATGGGCGCTTACATGACATTGCTGGCGTTTGCACTGGCCACTCGACTGAATGATTTTGTGAACAGCCACAAGCTTGGCATCGTCATTACCGAGATGTTGTTCCGGTTCCAGCGCGATCCGAATCGAGGCCGTCGGCCGGACGTGGCGTTTGTCAGCCACGAGCGTTGCCGCCAGTCGCCGCTCCCGAAAGAGGGCGACTGGGATGTTGTCCCCGATCTCGCCGTCGAGGTCGTCAGTCCCACCAACGACGCCACCGATTTGGAAGAGAAGCTGGTCGAGTACTTCCGGTTCGGAGTACGACAGGTGTGGGTACTGCATCCCGAGCACCGTCGTCTCTACGTGCATGAATCGCTGCGGAAGGTTTCGGTCTTGAACGAAGACGATTCCATTTTGGGAGGCGATCTGTTCCCCGGCCTCGTGTTGCCTCTGACCGAATTGTTCGCCGCCGTGTCACTGGCGGAATAAGCGTCGCGCAGCACTCGCCATGCGGCACAGTCAGAGTGCGAGATCAGTTGTCCGAAGCCTTGGGTTGGCCGGTGGTGTGGCCGTGGAATTCGGGCCAGCGTTCCCAAGCGTAGCCCCACTCCATCCACATGCGCATCACGGACCAGAGCAGACGCATCTTGGCGAGTTGCTCCTGCGGCATCTTGGATTGCTGGACCATGGCTTCACGCGCGGCGGCGGCCAATCCCCAGCGTGCCCCGAGCAAGCGACAGAGACCGTCAGCGGAGAGATCGGGGTCTGAGCCTTCCTTCGTGTAGCCCGCCCCTTCGGCCATCACGAACAGCTCGAACAACTGGCCACGATACGGTTCGAGTTCCAGCGGCTTCGTCTTGCGCTCGGCATCAAAAATGAGTTCTTCCAAACGGTTCAGAATGTGGTCGGCCAAGGTCGGAGTCTCGCAAGTGGCAGTTGTCGTGGGGGCGGGTTTGGGCCGAGTGAAACTGCGGCGCGGCGCGATGAAACGGAGCGTCTTGGGGGAGTCAATTCGCCCCATGGAGAGCCGCTTCAAAAACGGGGGGGAGCATAGCAACCGGCCTGATGAGGCGGTAGCGGCATGACGTTGAAGCGCGAGAACAAGCGATTATCAATGACCGAAGTCCGGCTTTGGGAAAAGCCGGACTTCGAGAGGGTTGTTGGCGTGGGAGGTCACCGCGATCACGGGACCAGGAAGACTAAGCCCGTTACGGTCGCGGCTTGGACGGCCGCAGCTTTCGCGTCCAGCGGCACTTGATAGTGCAACTTCGGAGCGCACTCGCCGGGGCGATACCAGCCGAGCGAATAGACTTCACGGCAGGGCGGATCGATGGTCATCTGGTAAGGCAGAGCGAGGAGCTGCACACCGAACCGGCCGATCGAAGCGACCGGTTGCACGAGTGGATGATGCGTGTGTCCATAACGTTCGAGCGCGGGGTCTTCAAAGTAGAGCGGATAGTGGAAAAAGTTTGGTGCGTCCCACGGCATCACGACAGCCGGGAAGGCTCGCTCGGGAAACGGCCCGGTCGTCGAGGCCAAGTTGAGATTGCTCGACTGTCCTCTCGCCCACTCGCGGATGTCTTGGTCGATCTCTTGCCCGTTCGACGATCGTGCGAGGAACGGTTCGATGTTGCCGATCTTGCGATACCTCGCCGCAGTCACTGGGGAGTGGCTGACTTGCTCAGTTTCCGGCGGTAGTGAAACGGCGATCTTCAGCGGCTTCACTCGAGCATCTGATCGCTCGGGGCCATCCATCGGAGCGGGAACAACATGAGTTGGTTCGAGCGGAGCAGTTTCATTTAAAGGCGGAGTTGCAGTGGGATCGTCTTCCCGTTCAATGATGGCGGGCAGAACCCAGTTCGGTTCATCGTCGAGCGGTATCAGCGACTGCACGCGGACGGGGCGAGGCGGGGGCAACTCTGTTTCCAGGACGTTGCGACGCGGGAGGCGGAATTGGGACTCGCCAGCGGTCGCTTCCCTCTGAGTCGCTTCTGAGGTGGCAGGCCGCTGGACATCGGTATCTGTCCAGTCGGATGCAGGCTCATCTGGGATCGTGAGGAACGGTTGTCGCGCTGGTGTGGAACGTGGCTCTTCGTGGAGCGATGTTACTCCCGGCTTCGCGTCTTGCTTCGCGTTCGCTTCCTGTCCTGTATTTGCTTCTTGAATCGGGTAGAGCGTCTTCAATCGTTTCCAGCGATCGACGGCGGTGCGAGGACTTCCGTCATCCACGGCCACGGCGCGATCGACTCGCCCCGGACCTTCCGCGAACAGGGCCATCGGTGAGGCGACCGCCAAGCAAACGCCGAGCAAGGCGGAATCAAGGCGACTCCATGGGAGCGTGTTCACCCGAGTAATTGGGCGATTCTTCGACGATCGTGATGTCATGCGGATGGTTCTCCCTCACCGTGGCTGGCGACACCTGGATGAACCGCGCTTCCGTGCGCAGTTCGGCGATCGTGCGAACGCCGCAATATCCCATGCCGGCCCGCAGGCCACCGATCAACTGATACAACAACACCGGCAGCGTCCCTTTGTAAGCAACGCGCCCTTCCACACCTTCCGGCACCAGCTTGGACGACGATGGTGAGCGACCACCGTCGTCGTTCGTTCCCTGCCGATACCGTTCGCTGCTGCCCTTCACCATCGCTCCGAGAGAACCCATCCCTCGATAGCGTTTGAATCGTCGTCCCTGATACAGCACCACGTCGCCGGGACTTTCATCCAACCCGGCCAACAGTCCGCCGAGCATCACCGTTTGAGCACCCGCCGCCAGCGCCTTCGTGATGTCGCCGCTGTATCGAATTCCGCCATCGGCGATGATCGGTACATCGGTATCCGCCGCCCCGCGCACGGCGTTGGAGATCGCTGTCAGTTGAGGCACTCCGATCCCGGCGATGATCCGCGTCGTGCAGATCGAACCGGGACCGATGCCCACCTTCACCGCATCGACTCCCGCACGAATCAGGTCTCGCGCTCCTTCTGTCGTGGCGACGTTGCCCGCGATGACATCGATCGTCCAGCGTCGCTTCAATTCCTTCACAGTCTCAATAACGTTCTTGGAATGTCCATGAGCACTATCGACGCACAAGACATCCACACCCTTCTCAATCAGTCGTGCCGCCCGCTCAAAATCGCCAACACCAATTGCCGCTCCCACCCGCAGTCGCCCACGCGCATCTTTTGCCGCTCGCGGATACCGCAGGTTCTTGTCGATGTCCTTGATGGTGATGAGGCCCTTCAATTGGAAATGTTCGTCCACCAAGAGCAACTTCTCCACCTTATTTTCCAAGAGGAGCCGTTGAGCTTGTTCCAGGGTCGTGTCTTCCTTGGCTGTGACGAGGTTTTCCTTGGTCATCACCTCGGCGACCGAGATCAGCGTGTCTCGTGACTGCATGAACCGCAGGTCGCGGCGAGTCAGGATGCCCAGCAGCTTGCCATCTCGAGTCACGGGGACGCCACCGATGTTCCGCTCCTCCATGATGTTCCACGCTTCGGCGGCCAACGCCTCGGGGGGCAGCGTGACCGGATCGACGATCACGCCATGCTCGGCCCGCTTCACACGCTCGACCTGCATCGCCTGAAGTTCGGCCGACATGTTTTTGTGAATAATGCCGATCCCGCCCTCTTGAGCCATTGCCACCGCCATGTCGCTCTCGGTGACGGTGTCCATCGGGCTGGAGAGAATCGGCACGTTCAGCCGAATGTTGCGGGTGAGCTGCGTCGAAACGTCGGTATCACCCGGCACCAATTCGCTGTAAGCCGGCTCCAACAACACGTCGTCAAAGGTGACGCCGCGATAAGCAATGCGATCTTCCACGGTCTCATTCCTCTCAAATTCAAACAGCAGCCCAGTTTCTTATCCGCTCTTCTCTTGATCCGCTCTTCTCATATCCCCTCGCCTCGGCCTTGCGGGGAGAGGGTTAGGGTGAGGGGTCTTCCGCTTCTACTTGGCGGTGAACTTTGCTTGCCCCAATCCCGTCCTGACCGTCCTTGTCGCTCAGTGTTGTACTCTCGATGAATGGCTGCAACCGATTCGACAACTCCACCAACTGAGCCACCTCCAGTGCCTCCGCCCGTGCGTCTGCGGGGAGCTTCAACTCTCGGAGTACGTCGTCGATGGCGGCCCTCGTCATCCGTCCTTTGTACATCTGGGCGAGGACTCCCCCCAGCACTTTTCTTCTCTGGCCGAAGACCTCGCGCAGGAAGACGTGCAACGCGGCCCGGTCTTGGATGAGTGCCGCCTTGGCCGGATCGGGATCAATCCGCACGATCGCCGAATCGACCTTGGGACGCGGCCAAAAGACCGTCGGCGGCAGCTTGTGGACGAGCTTCACCGTGCATTGAGCCTGCACGAAGACCGTCAGTGCGCCGTAGTCGGATGTCCCCGGCTTGGCATTCAACCGTTGAGCCAATTCGTACTGGATCGTGACCACCATCCGTGCCCACGGAAAATCGGAGGCCAGCAAATTGGCGATGACCGGCGTTCCGATGTGATACGGCAGATTGGCGACCAGTTTCAGCCGTCGTCCCGGATCGACGGCCAGATACGCGGAGATCGCATCGGTGACGAGCGGGTTGAGCTGGTTCTTGTTTTTCAATGCGTCGCAGTTCAGCAACGTCAGGTCGGGGAGATGCGAAGTCACTTCATTGGTGAGTCGGTACATGTTTGGATCGTACTCGACCGACACGACCGCGCCCGCTTCCGCCGCGAGGTACGTCGTCAATCCGCCCGTTCCCGCACCGACTTCCAAGACAACATCGTCCGGCCCCAAGTCGGCCTCGGTCACGATGCTTTCCAGCAAATTGAGGTCGATCAGAAAGTTCTGCCCCAAATCGCCGCGCGGGTGCAAACCCTGTTGCTCGAACAGGTCCATCAGATGTGTGCGGGTTTGTCGAATCGGGTGGTGCATGAGGCGGCGGGTCTCGCGAGTTTGGCGGCGGAGTATACCGCCACTTACCGCCCGAGTCGTCTCACTCGCATTTGAAACAGCAGAAGAAGTCTATTCGCCACTGGTTGGCAGCCCTGTTTCTCCCCGATCCGAATCGATAACTCGTGATCGGTGCCGCGTGTTCGTCCGAGGCGAATCGACACATCGGCAACTCCTGTTTATCAGGCAACTTGTTGAGAAACGGCGATGTTGCCAGAAATCGTTGTCCTCAAAGATTTCATTGGGAGGCCCTCAATTTGCGAGAACTCCCTTGGGCGTGATTGAAAACGTGCCGGGCTGGAATATTCTAGGCCACTTGTGGATCATGCTTGGGCGGACGGGCGTTCTGTCCAGAATTTTGAAGATCAAGCGAACTTTTGTTTCAGGGTAGGCACATGAAGAATTTGAGTCTCTGTCTGTTTGTTCTCGCACTGTCGGCCGTGGGTTGTGAAAACAAGCCAACTCCGAAAACAGGTCCTGTAATGCCAAATCCTGGATCAATGAGTGGGCACGCAGGTATGGCCGCACCAGGTGGCGCTGCGGCTGCCCCAGCCGAGAAGAAGGAAGGCGAAGCCGCTGAAGAGAAGAAGGAAGGCGAAGCTGCTGCTCCTGCCGCCGCTCCTGAAGAAAAGAAGGAAGGCGAAGCCGCCGTTCCACCCGAAGGCGAAAAGAAGGAGTGATCTGGCGATCGCATCCCACGATTCGATCGAGCGTCTCAGCGGGTTAGACGAGGTTCTGAATCGGGACGGTGAATTTCACGAGGGAGCAAGCGACATGGTTCGCTTGCTCCCTCGCTCTTTTGGCGTTGAGCTTGAACAGCGACGAGTTATTTGCCGCTGCGGCACACTAACCCGAAGCGTAAGCGAGGACATGCGTTGCGGCCTCGCTTACGCTTCGGGTTAGTGTCAGCTTCAACCGGACGAGGT
>JAYTGQ010000604.1:0-4676 GCA_043733345.1 Schlesneria sp. | reverse complement strand
CCGCGCGCGGTGGCTGAACCGCCGGTCCTGATGGCGGCGCAGAATGTGGGGCGAGGCCAGTCGTTCTATCTGGGCAGTCCCGAGATGTGGCGGCTGCGCGCGGTCAGCGACGAGGACTACGACCGCTTCTGGACGAAGCTCATCCGTGAGGTGGCTCAAGGTCGCACGAAGAAGGGCGTCAAACGCGGCTCACTGCGACCGGAAGCTCAAAAGGCGACGCTCGGCCAGACGGTGCGCGTCTTCGCGCGGCTGCTCGATGCGCAGTTCACACCGCTCGATCTCGAATCCGTCCCGCTCGAAGTGTTCGATCCCACCGGCAAACCGCTTACCCCGACACGACAACTCCGCAAAGAGGCGTCTCAACCCGGCGAGTACGTCGGCGACTTCCGAGCCAGCCTGCCGGGAACCTACAAGCTCGAACTCCAGCTTCCCGAATCAAGGGAACGCCTCGCGACAGAAGTCGCCGTCGCGATCCCGAAGCTCGAAGACGAGAACATCCGCCAGAATGTCCGCCTGCTGACCGAACTCGTCCGCGACACGGGCGGTCAATACCTGTCCATCGACAAGGCCGCCGATGAGCTTCCCGCCCTGCTGCCTAACCGAGGGGAACAATTCTTCATTCCCGAACGTCTCCGAACTTTGTGGGACCGCGACTGGGTGATGTACCTGCTGGTCGGCCTGCTGTCGGTGGAGTGGTTGACGAGAAAGTTGCTGAAGCTGGCGTGAGACAGTTTTGATGGGAAGGAGATTCATTGTGACGATCGAAGAACGGCTCACGGCACTGGAAGAGAAGTTTGACTCACTGGCGCGGGGTGAGTCACCCATCGGAAGGAGGAAGGACTGGCGACGCACCATCGGGCGATTTGACGGCGACCCGCTCATGGAATGGATCGACGAACAGGCGCTCAAATACCGCGAAGAAGATCGCGAGCAATCCAAACGCGAGTTCGATGAAGCGGTCAATGATGAAACGCTGGACGCTGTGGTACATGCACCGGAAATCTAACGGAGCCACACGATGAAGATGAACCTGACATCACAACAAACGGAAGCGATAAAACGCGGAGACGCGGTTTCAGTCGTCCTTCCCGAATCGCAGATCGAATGCATTATCGTCCGACGTGAGAGATGGAGCCTGCAGTCGCTCGATGTGGATTACTCACCGTGTCCGCCGGATGAGTTGTTGCGCGTCACGGCGGAATGCGTGGACGACGAGGAAACTCGCCCGGAACACCGAAGGAATCCCATGTCAATCATTGGTGTTTGGAAAATGGACCCGCCCCCGAATGACGCCGACATGGAGCGGATTCTTGAAGACGAACTCCTGCGAAAGTACGGCTGATGCTGGTTCTGCTCGATACGAACGTGATCCTCGACGCCATGCTTCAACGGTCGCCTTGGAATTCCGAGGCTGACGCCATCTTGGCCCTGGGCGAAAATTTCCCGTTCGATCTGGCCGTCTCCTCGTTGACGGTGTGCAACGTTTACTACATCGCCCGCCGAACAGTCGGCTCCGCTCTGGCGCGGTCATTCGTGCAACTGCTGCTGAAAGGATTCGTCATCTTGCGAGTTGATCGACAAACACTCGCCATCGCCGAGGAGATGGCCGCGACCGATTTTGAAGACAACATCCAAATTGCGGCGGCGATCAGATCCAGCGCCGATGCGATCGTGACCCGAGACGCGAGTGGCTTCTCGATGAGTACGATCCCCGTTTACACCCCCGCACAATTTCTGTTCCAGCATGGGACCACCACGCATTGAAGTCGGTCGCGGCCATGCGACCGTTTGAGCAAAACAACAAATGCAATCGACAAATCAGCCCCTGCCTCCCGAAGCCGCGTCCGTATTGGATCGCCTTCGCTCCCGCATCCGCTCGTACGTGTTGGTTGAGGGGATTGCGCTCGTTGTCGTGTTGCTGGGGGCGTTGTTCTGGGGGAGCTTCATTGTTGACTGGTGCTACTTCCAGATGAGTCGTTTGGAATTGCCGAGATGGTTTCGGGCGGCGGTGCTGGTGGGTGGGATCGGAATGCTGGCGGCGGGCATTGTGAGTTGGATCGCGCTGCGGTTGTTTCGGGCCTTTCGGACGAAGGCGCTGGCGCTCGTGTTGGAGCGGCGGTTTCCGGAACTCGACGATCGGCTGATTACGGCCGTGGAAGCGGCCGAGGGGGGCGAGGCGACGGAGAGTCCGGTCACGTCCGCGATGCTCCGGCACACGATTGTGGAGGCGGCTCGCACGGCGAGCGGTCTCGATCTGGGGAGCGTCTTCGACCGGAAGCCGCTTCGTCGCGCGGTCATCACGGCGAGCGTACTCGTGGCGTCAATCTTCGGTCTGGCCGTAACGAACGGTGCGGCGATGGAGCGGTGGGTTGCCGGGTATCTTGGCCTGCGCGATGGCTACTGGCCGCGCGAGACCGAGCTGATCGTGAAGGTCATCGTCCAACCTGGCGACCGTGTGCGCGAGTTTGTCGATGGACGCTACAAGCATCCGAAGGGATCGGACCTGTCGCTCCAGATCGAAGTCGCGCAGGGCAAGAAGGCACCGGAGCAAGTGCGGCTCGACGCGCGGCTGGCGAATGGTCGGGGCAACGTGCGGGCGTACCTCACGCGCGTCGGCGACCAACCGTTCCGGCACACGCTGGCCGGGCTGCTCGATGACGCCGACATCTGGGTCACGGGCGGCGACTTCACCAACGCGCGGCCGTATCGCGTGCAGGTCGTTCAGCCACCGGAAGTCCAATCGGTCACGCTGCACTGCCTCTACCCCGAGTACACCGGGCTGAACGAGCGGGTCGAGGGCCAGGCCGTCCGCACGAAGCAGCAGGTGAACGGAGCCCAGACATCGTTGCCGCTCGCCACCGACTTCGTCCTCGACCTGACCGCCAACAAGTCGCTGAGCCGCATCCGCATTGAGGGCGACGCGGGGGCCGAACGATGGGAGATTGAACTGACCTCGTTCGGAGCGGGGGGCGTAAGCCCCCTGGTTCAGCGCGGTGCGACAGACGTGAGTCAGTCGGAAAGCACCAGGGGGCTTACGCCCCCCGCTCCGAAAGAAGTCGCGATGATCGCGCTCAAGTCTCAGGACGGTCGGCCGGAGATTCGCATTCCGTTCGCGGCCTCCGCGTCACAGGCGATCTGGTCGTCAAAACACGATGCCGTCGCGTTGTCATTCGTTCTCGCACCCGATGGGGCGACGAGTCTGCCCGAAAGGATCCGGGCTGCCGCCGAGTCGAAGCAGCCGCTGGAGTTCCCGCTGCCGCTGCCGCCCGATGCGATGATTCGCGTCTCGCTCGAAGACACCGACCAGATTCAAAGCACGGCTCCCGCGAAGTTCACGATCAACGGGATCGTCGATCAGCCGCCGCTCGTGACGACGGAACTGAAAGGGATCGGCTCGTCGATCACGCGCAAGGCCCGCATCCCGATCGCCGGGCTGCTGACCGACGATTACGGAGTCGTCTCGGCCCGCTTCGACTACAAGGTGGATGACGCCGAAGCGTGGTCGCCGCGCGAATTCCAAGTGACTCCGCCGCGCAGCCTGCGCGAGTTTGAACTGCGTCGCGCCGAGGAGGAGCCGTTCGAGCGGTTCGATGTCCTGCCGCTCGGCCTCTCGATCAAGCAGCATCTGACCGTGGCGGTCTCGGCACTAGATGGGTGTATGGTGGCGGATGGTGGGGCAAAGGCCATCCCGTCGGCGGAGCGACGGGACAACGGTAGCTCGGCCGTGCCGCTGACGGCTCATCGGGCGCTGGGCCAGAAGTACGTCTTCAATATCGTCTCAGAAGAAGAACTTCTCTCGATGCTCTACGTCCGCGAGATCAACATCCGCAAGCGGTTCGAGCAGATCATCACCGAGATGAAACAGACGCGCGAAGTCCTCAAGAAAGCACGCGGCCAAGCAGACGAAGCGGCCAAACTTCGCCCCGTAGGACGGGCACTCTTGCCCGTCGTGGCACCGGGAAAGAACGAGAACAACAAAGACAAGGAAAACGAAGAGCGGACGGGCAGGAGTGCCCATCCTACGACGAACGCTTCCAAATCAGATGGTGAGAAACTGGCAACGCTCACGTTGGGATTGTCCTCGGCGGCGGACCGGTCTCTGCAAGCGATCCGGAAGAACTCTGTCGAGACCGCCGGAGTCGAAACATCGTTCGCCGACATCCGCGAGGAACTCGTCAACAACGCCGCCGACACGCCGCTGCTGTTGGAGCGGCTCGACGGAAAGATCATTGGACCGCTGCGACGGATCAACAGGACCGACTTCCCGAGTGCCGACAGTTCGCTCGGTTTATTCAAACTCGCGCTGGAGAAGAACACCGACCCCACCGGCTCGATGGATGAAGCGACCGACACGCTCGATGGCATGATCGAGAAGATGGAACTGATCCTGACCGAGATGCGTGAACTGGCCAAGTTTCATGAGGTGGTCGAACAACTCAAAGCAAACATCAAGGCTCAACAGGATCTGCTCGAAGAGACCAAACGCAAGCGAAAGGAAAACGCGATCAAGGCGTTGGAGTGATCGTAGGATAAGCGTCTCGCTTGCCCGTTCCGCTCATCTGTGGAGCATTCGCTCTGCTAACAGCCTGTTGAAAAACGGCTGTCGGGAGGGCGAGGCTCCTGCCGAGCCGCGAGAAACAAGCGACTTTCCTCACGCACATGGCTCGGCGGGAGCC
>JAYTGQ010000603.1:0-1552 GCA_043733345.1 Schlesneria sp. | reverse complement strand
TTGCGTGACGAAGCTTGCCCGCGGAAACGTGCACTCGGTCGCGCTCGATCCGGTCATCGGTTCGGAGCTTCGCAAGACACGACCGTGCGTGATCGTCTTGCCCGATGAAATGAATGAAAGCTTGCGGACGGTGATCGTCGCGCCGCTGACTTACAAGGGTTTCGCGGCGCCGTTTCGCGTCGACGTCCCAACGGGACGCGTTTTATGCGATCAAATACGCGCGGTCGATCGCAGTCGAGTTCGGGAGTTTTTTTTCAGCCTCGACGCCGAGGGTTTACAAACCGTCCTCCGGGTATTGCGTGAAGTCTTCGCAGACTAGCATGGGCATCGCTGGATGAACATGTCATTCCGCATCGGCCTTTGGTCGGAGCGTCTCGGACTCGCCGACGAACGCTTCCGCACCGATGATGACGCCGCGTTTTGTAACGATCGTCGATTTGAGGACTTTTATCTTTCGCGTGAATTCGTTCGTTTCGCGTAGCGTGACTGCGCGCGAAATGCCCTTGGGCTTTCGGGGGCGCGATAGAACGTAACTCATCGTATCCCTCGCGCGTCCCCTAGAAGACCCTCTCGAGACCGACTCCGGCGGGCAAGAGGAGCTCAACGTGGCAGAGTAGGCGTCGGCTCTCGGTGAGCGCCGCAAAATTAACTTTGAGGAAGCTACGGTCGTCTTCGTCGACGAGGATTGCGAAGTTCAAACCACGTGTGCGAAACTGAAGCGACGTGAACGAGCTCTCTTCTTGCGTGTAGGGTATCATTTCCGGATCGTTACCAGGCTGTTGAGGAGATGTGAACGAGTAAGGCAGAGGCCGACGAGTTCGCAAATCGACCGATCTGGATGGGGCCTGCTGCAGGCTGGAAACACGCGGTCCCAAGGACCGGCACCGTCGTCGGCGTAGCCGGTTCGTATGCAACTCTTCGCAGGCTCGAGCGAAACGTTTCTCAGCGACGCTGCACAGAAGCAGATCGCCGAGAAACTCGGTGCGTCGTTTTACGACTACTACCGATTCCGTGCGTCCAACTCCGAATTCAACTCCTGGAAGAACTCCCTCGCCGCGCTCGCGTATCAGCTCCGCTACTCGGGCGTTCGGGATCATGGCGTCGTGCTCGAGATGCAGCTGCCGCTGAGCTCCGCGCGGCTCGATGCGTTCGTGTTCGGCCGGTCGCCGCGGGGGCACGAGGCGGCGGTCCTCGTTGAACTTAAACAGTGGAGTGAAGCATCGGCGAGCGACTTCGATAACTGCGTCGAGACGTTTCTCGGTGGCGCGATCCGCAAGGTACTGCACCCGTGCGCGCAGGCGCAATCGTACAGCCAGTACCTCGAGGACATGCACTCCGCATTCGACCCGGCCGCGAACGGCGTGGCGATCGCGCCGTGCGCGTGGCTGCACAACATGCACCCGGCCGCCGCCACCGCTCTCGACGATCACAAGTTCGCACCGCTCCTCGCCGACGTCCCGATGTTCCTGAGCAACGGTTCCGACAGCTTCAAGCAATTTTTTAACGACAACGTCGGTGCCGGCGGCGGCATCCCGATCATGGAGCGCGCGCT
>JAYTGQ010000602.1:0-28039 GCA_043733345.1 Schlesneria sp. | reverse complement strand
GCGCCGCCATGCCAAATGGACTCCCTTCCAAGAAGTCATTCTCTGGCGCAAACGGCGTGCCGAACTCAAGTGTCTTCTAAAGTCAGTGCCCTTGGGCTCACGCCCCCCCGCTCACCAAGACTTGAACTGGAGAAACATCTCATCGACGACCGTGCGAGGTATCAACGAAATGAGCGAGCGACTGTGTTCCAGTCCACTCGCTCACACGCGACGCTTCGATAATTCCGGGCACTTCGTTCGCCGCAGTCTTCAACAAATCGCCGACGACTTGGCCATCAGAGTCGCGGCGGGAACTTTGACGGGCTTGAGGTCGTTCGCTCCCGCCTTGAACGTCACCTTGTACATCTTGTCGAGGTAGCCAACCTTCTCCTGCCAGACCGTGAAGATATGTTCTCCGACCGGCAGATCCTTGATTTCAAAGGTGCCATCTTCCTTCGTGACGGCGGCATAAGGGTGGTCGAGGATCACCCAGAACGCCTGCATCCAAGGGTGGATATCGCAGCCAGGACGGAAAAGGGGACAGGTCCGAATGGCACTGTCGTTGCCAAGAAGAATGCCCTCACATCCGGCGACCGCTCAGACAGGGCCAGTGGCAATGGCTCGATCATGCGTCTGGCTCCCGTGCCGATTCATTTCGTCCACTACTACCCCCAAAAGATCGAAGAGCTTTCACGGCTGGCCGAGGAATCGAGTTTGCCGACGCACGCCAGCGAACAATGCCTGTCTACATGTCGGTATCTGGCAACCGTGCTCGCCGCACCGATCCACGGGGAAGATCGTGTTGAGATCCTTCATCCAATTGGAAGCCGTTGCAGCTTCTCAACGACATCAAACCGCTGCATCCCCTGATTCAGGAAATTGCTCAGGGGAGTTTTCGCCAGAAGCAACCACCAGCCATCCAAGGATCGGGGTGGGTGGTCAAGAGCTTGGAAGCATCCTTGTGGGCCTTCCACAATGCCGAGTCAGTTGAGGACGCGGTGCTGAAGGCTGTCAATCTGGCGACGACGCCGACACCACAGGGGCCATCTGCGAGCAGTTAGCCGGAGCGTTTTGGGGCGAGTCGAACATCCCTCAGTCGTTGCGTTCGGGTTTGGCGCGAGTCGATATGCTGGACAAAGCATTGGTCGGGATTCTCGGCAAATGAGCAGTGTGATGGTTGGTTATCCTGCACTCACGAGCCGATGACGTGATCCCATTTGCGGACTCATTGGAGTTGATCAGGAACAGCGGGCTGTTGCCTTCGGCGTTGATCGAAGTTGGGAACGATCATCGGTTGGCGGATCAGGAGCCGCTGGAGATGATGTTGAGGGAGTGCGAAGGGAAGGATGAGTGACGACGATGGCAAAACCACGAGAGCCGTGGAATATCCGACCGGCAAAGAAGCCAGTCTCCGTAACCGCCTCGCACAGGACCGAGGTGGAAAAGAAGGCTCAGGATTTGATCGAGAACTTCCTGAAACCCAAGAGCGTTCTGCCTCCGAAAAAAGGCGAGCAGTTCAACTACATCACCGACATTGGAACGAAGTGGTACCGGAATAACTTTTACTTCTTCTTGACCTACGCCTGCCCAAGCCCGAACGCCCTTTCGCCCACGTTCGAGTCGAAGTTTGCACGGATGGAACCCCTCGGAGACGGCAAGTTTGCCCTCTACGCCATGAAGTTCTTCTTTTGGTTGAGAGGCGATCCTTATCCGGTCTTCTTCGCATCTGCGGCCCGTTTGGCTGCGTGCGCCAGTTGGCACAGAGCGGCATCGGCTCGGATCAGATGATCGGGAATGACACCAAGCGTGATGTCGGCGAATGGGTTCTGTCCCACCATGACGTTTCCGACAGAAGTGGTGAGCCGGGCGGCGTAAGCCCTCGGACTCTTGAGATTGCAGCTAAGAATCCACCATTACTTTTGCCGTTGTGATGGCCCTGGCAAGATCGGTTGTCAGTTGTTCAAGCTGCTCGGTCATGTGGCGTCTCCTTCCCTAATTCATCAGGTTGAACACGCCCATTAGGGTACATTACCTCTCGGCCACCTTAGTACGTGGACGTGGGACAACACCTTCAATCAACCCGCTTCGAGCCACCAAATTTCTCATAACCTTGGGTCCACCGGCTCACTCTCCAACGCCAAGACTCCGAAGACGCACTCGTGGACTCGTCGCAGCGGTTCGTGTCGGACGAAGCGTTCCAGCCCTTCGATGCCGAGGGCGAATTCCCGCAACGCGAGCGACCGCTTGGCTCCCAGACCACGGCTCCGCAGTCGAGTCAGATGTTCGTCGGCGGTGTAGTCGGGGCCGTAAATGATCCGTAGGTATTCTCGGCCCCGGCACTTCACGGCGGGTTGCACCAGTCCTTTCTTGCCCCGCATGATGAAGTCCAGCGGCTTGACGACCATCCCTTCACCGCCACGAGTGGTGAGGCTTTCCCACCACTCAACGCCTGCCTGCTCGCTGTCCGGGTTGGTCACGTCCACCACTTGGAACGGTGTCGCCAAGAGGAACTTGGGGTCGTGCTGACAGATCTTCGCCAGCCGTTCCATGTGCCAGAGGTGATTTTGGTGCGTGTGGACCTGCCCCTCCGTGGCCAGCAGATGGAACGGTGCGAGTCGGAGATCGTCCAGTGATTCCACCGACCAGCAGTATTGACGATAGGCCGACACGAACTTGGCGACGTTGTTGCCGATGTCTCGATATTTGGTGAGCAAGCCGCCGATCATTTCGGCAGCATCACCATGCAACCGACGGGCAGTCTGTTCGAGGGCGGACACGACGACAGGCAATGACGCATTTCCGGCGGCACCCACTGCCGCATACTGAGATCGCAACAGTTCCTGTGCCTTGGCGGACCACGGCATCAGTTCGCAATCGAGACAAGCCCACGTCGTGTTGTTCTCCTCCCAGAAACCTGACGCCGTGAGCGAAGCTCGGAGTCGTTCGAGGAACCGCCGTTCGAGATCCATATCATTGAAGAACCGCCGACCAGTCCGTGTGTAGACGATGCCGAACTCATCCTCCAACACACCAAAACGCTCACGAGCGGCGGCCTCATCTCGACAGACGATGACGACGGCCCGAGAGCCCATGTGCTTTTCTTCGCAGATGACCTGTGGGATGCCTTGGTTACGGAAGTAGGCAAAGGCTTCAGTGGGATGTTCCAGCAATCCAGCTTGCTTCGTCGTTTCGCTGGGTGACATAGTGGGAGGCAGGTAGATCAACCACTTCGAGTTGGCTGCGAAGCGACTCATCACTTCCAAAGCCGCCGTGGCGTTCTCCTCACGAATCGTGACGTTGTGGTGCAGGCGGGGCGAGACAAGTCGCTTACCGATCACGTCCTCCGCATCCAGCAAATCGTCATGAAGCTGCTGTGCAGAAAGAACCGGAGCCTGTTGCTCCACGGGCAAGAATGGTCGAGACGGTTCACAGTAGGTCTGCTTGGCGGGAACCGAGACAAACTCCCTCTCGGGATAACGCAAGGCCGTGAGCTTCCCGCCGAAGACACAGCCGGTATCGACATTGACCGTGCGGTTGAGCCATTCCGGTTCGGGAACCGGCGTGTGGCCGTAGACGACCATCGCCGAGCCTCGGTACTCCGCCGCCCAGTTGCATCGCACAGGCAATCCGAACTCGTCGGTTTCGCCGGTCGTTTCTCCATACAAAGCAAAGTCTCGTACTTTGCCGGAGCCTCGTCCCTGCATCTCTTCCTTCATCCCGGCATGGGCGACAACCAGCTTGCCATCGTCCAGCACAAAATGGCTGATGAGTCCATCGAGAAAGTCCGCCAACGATTTGCAAAACGGACCACGTACTTCGTCGGGCAAGGCGTCGATCTCGGCAAGCGTTTGAGCCAGGCCGTGCGTGATCTGGACATCTCGGCCACTCAGCTTCTTGAACAGCTTCATGTCGTGGTTGCCGGGGACGCAAAGGGCCGACCCGGACTGAATCATGTTCCGCACGATGCTCAGCGTGTCGAGCACTCGTGGTCCTCGATCCACGAGATCGCCGACGAAGACCGCCTTACGACCTTCGGGATGAGCGAAGCCATTGTTGGTCCATCCTGGATCGGGTTCAGCCATCACGAGTTTCACATAGCCCAACCGATCAAGGAGTTCTTCCAACTCATCGGCACAGCCATGCACGTCGCCGATAATGTCGAATGGACCATGTTCGTTGGTGCGGTCGTTCCACAACGGGACACGCTCGACGATGGCGGCTTCGACCTCCTCGACGCTTTCCAGCACGATGACGTGCCGGAAGCCTTCTCGCTTCAGCATTTTGAGTGCTCGCCGCAGTTGCGACTTCTGTTGGCGGATGACGTGTGGGCCGAATGCCCGATCCTGCCGATCCCGATTCCGCTCGTGGCAAATGTCCTCGGGAAGATTCAAGGCGATGGCGACAGGCAGACAGTGATACTTCCGGGCGAGAGCGACCAACGGTGCTCGGGCCTCGGGCTGGACGTTGGTCGCATCGACGACCGTCAGCCGCCCCCGTGCCAGCCGCTTGGCCGCAACGTAGTGCAGTACCTCGAAGGCATCGTTGGTCGCCGCTTGATCGTTCTCATTGTCACTCACCAATCCACGACAGTAATCGGAGGACAGCACTTCGCTGGGCAGAAAATGCCGCCGAGCAAACGTGCTCTTCCCCGACCCGCTGGGGCCGATGAGGACGACGAAGGAGAGCTTGGGAATGAAGATGTGCATGGTGAGCTTGTGCGATTCCCCCAAGAATTATCCACGCAGATGATCAGAGAGCAATTTCTCGGCTGCGACTTGGAAATCTGACGGTCCACCTTCCGGCCGTCCATTTTGTTTCCACAAATCCATTGCAAGTTCCTCAACTTTTTCTCGAAAAAGTCGAGCCCGCCGGTCAGCTTCCTTTTCCGCTACTCCCAAGCCTGAATGATCGTCACGCAACGAACTCAGTATGTCTGGTGAAACGCCGTGGTGATCGCAGTATCGCTGGAACCACCATGAGATGATTCTCCCTGCATTGCCGATTTCCAGACTGCAATGCCAGATCTCGGTCAGAAACATCCATGTCAGAACTGGACGTTTGCCGTGAGCTTGTTGGAGGCATTCGCCGAACTGTCGCTGCCGGTCTTCGTTCGGTTGATGTGCGTATTGCGTGTAGAGAAACACGTCGATCAGCCGCTTTGTTGTAAAGGTAATCGTGCCCGGTTGAATGAACGGCCGGAAGTCCGGCACTGAATCAAGATGGTTCTTGAATTCCTTTGCGACTCCAGCCACCCACTTGGCGTAACGGTGATCGCCAAGTGCGTTCGTGAACAGCGGGATGACCTTTGCGAAGCTGGCCGGATCGTGATTGCCGGTCATGTAAAGGCGGCGAAAGATCGTGACGAACGACCGGATTTCTTCGTCCGTCACGGCAGTTTCGAGAGTGTGGTTGCTGCTCGCCGACAAACTGAGAGTACCGGATGCCTTGATCGTGCCGGGGCCATCCTTCATGAACGCCGAGTCCTTCAACTCCTTGAGATCGCGGACAAAGTAGCCGAAGAGCCGAACTTCCTCTGAGGTAAGTGTGATCTCGGCAACTGGAACCGGCGTGGGATCTGAAAGCATGAAGTCGATGTCGTGCTGTCTTGCGCCGCTCGGAATCAGTCGAGCAGTTGGACTGCCGGTCACGATCGGCCCCATCTCGCGCTCGGTGATCTCCTTCCCCGTCTCGTCCTCGAAATACCCAGAGACTCCTCCGATGATCCTGGCTAAATCAGTTGGGTCGGTGGGTAGTGACGCCAATTCGTATTCAGTGAATAGGCGGCGGTATCTGAGAATGTCCCGTTCCGTCTTCGGTGACTTGTTCTGCACCACGAGTTCCACAGCAACGCGCGTAACTGGATCGAGAGTCTTGGTATCGAGGCTCAGATAGCGGTCCTTGAACTGCTTATCGAGGCGGTCCAAGTAGCGTATTTTCCAAAGGAGCATCATTGAGGTTCCTCGACTTCTTGTGGTCCGTTATGTGAAGTTACCGCATCCAGCAAATCATAAGCGTTCTGAGAACACTCCCATTTGCGTCGGCGAGCCAACGAGTTCGTCCACCGGGCCGACCGGAACGAACCGCACGACGTATCTATGTTGAGCCGCCACACGATTGGCCCAATCTTGAAACTCCTGCCGGGTCCACTCAAAGCGATGATCGGCGTGACGGAAGTTTCCGGCAGGGAGCGATTCCCACTTCACGTTGTATTCGCTGTTGGGCGTCGTCAGCACGACTGTCTTGGGCCGGGCGAACTCGAACACCACTCGCTCGAACACTGACAACCTCGGTGGATCGAGGTGTTCGATCACTTCGACAACCGCCGCCGCATCAAAGTTCGCCAAACGCTGGTCCCGATAGATCAGCGAACCATGAATCAGCTTGATCCGCTCGGCCTGACGATCAGGAATACGGTCGAGGTTGTGCCGACGGTGGGCGATCTCCAGCGACCGGATCGAAACATCCAAGCCGACGATCCGCTCAAACTGGCGGTCGGCCAGAATGTCACGGAGCAGTTTGCCTTCACCGCAACCAAGGTCCAGCACGCTGCAGGCACCGCTTCCACGCAAGGCAGCCAGCACGGTGCCGTGTCGTTGTTCGTTCAGGCTGACAGTTTGCTCTAGCGACTCTTCCGGTCCCAAGCCATTTGGCTCTTCGTCTCCGTCGTCAATTTGCTCTTCCTCGACCAGCCGGGCAAGAGCCTCCCGGTACAGGTTCGACCTGTGCCGCAGGTATCGACGAGTGATCAGTTCCTTCTCAGGGTGAGACGCCAGCCATCCGGCCCCGTGTTCCAGCAGCTTCTCCAGTTCGTCATCGCCGACGAAATAGTGCTTCTGGTTGTCGAACACCGGAACCAGCACGTAGAGATGTGTCAGGAGTTCCGACAAGGTTGTTGTGGCTGCAATCGTCACCGAGAAATACGGACTCTCGCCCCACTCGGGAAACTGAGTGTCGAGTGGGTGCCGTGTCGTTTCCACGGTGTAGCCCAACGGCTCGAAGATCCGTTGCACGAGTCCTTCACCGCCACGAACGGGCAGCACTTCGATGCGGGCCGTCAGTGGAATGGGCGACGTGACCAACTCCGGTCGATCCTTGCAGCGACCGGACAGGGCCGATCCGAAGACTTGAGAGATGGCCACACTCAGAAATGACGACGCCACATAGGGCCGGTCGTTCACGTATTGTCCCAAGAGAAAACTCTGCTCCCGACTCTTGCCTCGGACCATGCCCACCGGGTCCACATCCAGCAGCAATGCCGCCGAGGTGCGTTCGTCCGAGACTTCGGGATAGAAGACGTGGGCTTGCCCAAAGCTCAACTCGAAGCTCTGACACCGCTCGGGGTGCTTGTGCAACAGGTAGCCCAGATCGGTGGCGGGTTCGTGCGTGGTGGAGATTGTCAGGAGCATTGGTTGTCAGTCTGACTCTTGGGATCACTCTTCGAGGATCGACCGGATGAAAATGCCGTATTCGTCCTTCATGGGCAGGTTCAAGTCCCGCTTGATCCGACGACGGCGGGCGATCACCTGCTCGCCCGTCACGGGGTTGCGAGACGGCTTGTCGAAATCTTCCCAGTAAAAGCCAATGCCTCGCTTCTGCCAATTGGGAACATCATTGAAGTTGATCCCCTGCTCGAACAGCAGTTCGTTCTTTTGGCTGACCGACAAGCCGAAGATCTTTTCCGTTGCCGCCTGCTCGTCCAGCCCCAGCTTGCGATGAGTCCAATAACAGTAAGCGTTCAAGGCGTTGCGGGCGGCGTCTTCGCTCCGCCATCTGAAATAGTCCACGACCAAACCAACGCTCGGCAACTGCGAGATACGACAGTCGAAGGTCGCAACACTGCCCAGCAGCAGCGAGAATTTCGCACTCGATTCTCCGGCCAAGGTGGAGTTGTACTTCCGAAGCTTCCGCCCGAAGAGTTGTTCGTTCTGGTCGAAGAGCAGCGAGATTTCGTCGCTCTCGGTGTAGGCGTAAATCACTCGGAAGCCGCAGGTCATCAAACTCTCGGCGGTCTCGATCATCAGGTCACGGAACCGCTCGTCGAACGGAGCCTCGAACTGGCAGACATCCTTTGTCAGCCGAGTGAAGCTGCGGCCATCGAGTCGAGCGACCATGAACATCTCTGGTAGCACGCAATAATCGGCGGCGGTCTCAAAGATCCGCATTTTCTGATCAAGGTCGTCAAACTTCATCTCGCCACTCCTCGACGACGAATCGCCGGTTCTCCAGTCGAACGTAAAACAACTGGTCGAAGCCTTCCTCCCACGTCGGAAGTTCCAGCTTCTTCGCCGTGGAAAAAATCGCCACATCCGGGACACGCTCGGCTTCAGTCCGCTCGCTGTTCCGCCGCAGACAGTCCTCGACCTTCGACTGGAAGTAGTAACCGACGACCGAATACCGGGCCGCTTTGGTGGCTTCGACGTACTTGATCCGTTCGTCACGGGTTGGGTTCGTGTTGTCGATGACAAATCGCTGCTCGGTGCCGAGACACGCTTCGAGGAATGTCCGCTCACGGTGCCGGGTCTTCAGCAGGTCGAGGCTGATGCGGACGTGGGTCGAGAAGAACCGTTCCTTGAAGAAGGAGGATTTGCCAGATCCCTGTATCCCGACGAACACGACACCTTCCATCGTCCACCTCGACTTTGCTACGTCTCCAGTCCTTGGGATGCACAAAACCCTGTCCGGCACATTCGCACCGGACAGGGCCTCGTTGCTCACTCTCTGAAAAAAGGTTTCCCGGTTCACTCCGTCAAAACCGGCCCCCTTCGAGGCAGCACGTTTTGAGTCGCTGGCCCGAACCGCAGGGGCAGAGATCATTCCGGCCCAGCTTCTCTTCGAGCAGCTTGTCGCCGTGAACGACCCTCACGCCCCGTTTCACATGCTTCTCAGATGGGAAGCCCCGACGCCGTTTGCTCATCGTCTCGAAAGGACACCTGTTCTTGGAATTCGTTGGTCTGCATGGGGCACCTCCTGTTCGTGAGTGAATGAACCTGCCGGTGGCATTCTTGTCTTTGAGCCACACCGCCACGTGCGAACCTGACACCTCGATCCGCTGTCAGGTTCGCCTGTCTGAAGCTCACATCTCGTCAAAGAACTCCCGTGCAGTGTCCCTAGCAACTGGATGATCGCTATTCATTGCTGCTCTGATACTGGGCAAGAACTCTGTGCGACTTGGGTCGAGCTTCACGATTGTCGTCGCTGCCAAAACCCGCAGGTATTCAGTTGGTGACTCAAGCCACTTCGTGACCTCTGGAATCGCCGCCGCAGCCAATGGCCCGAAGTCCCCAATGTAGAAGATGACTGAAGTCACGATCAGCCAGTCCTCGTCATCCAATCTTTGAATCAGGTATGGCACTGCTACGTCAGATCGAGGTCGAGCGGCAGCCAACAAACGGACGGCAAGATGTCGGACATCTGGATGCCCACCTGAAAGGCATTCGATCAATCCGGGGATGAGGTCGTCACCAAACCGCTCAAGCTCCTCAAGAGCATCTCCAGAGGGAACCCACTGGTCTTGCTCGTTCAGACGAATGAAGCGGCAAACTTCTTCACGGATGTTGGGCATGAGTGTTCCTTCTACGGTCATTCAACCTCCTTGTCATTGGGCGGAGTCGGATTGATCGGCCATCCCAGATGATCCAAATAGGGCCTGCCACCCTTCCGCTTCCACTCGTGAAATTCTTGGTTATTGCGAAGGATCGCTTCGCCACCAAGTGTCACGACGATCCAACCGACGCAATTAAACAAAACCGTCAGCACCACCGAGACTCCAATCACAGCCTTGAACGGGAACATGTTCGTGCCGCTCAGCACGTTCCAGAACAGCGAGATCAAGAACGTGATCACGAAGACCGTCATGAAATATCGGAACATCAGCACGATGGCAGACGGGCGATTACTCATTGGGGAACTCCTTGATCGGCTTGATGCGACTCCAGTCGATCCACGGAAGGGCCAGAGAATCGCCCGGCCCGTTGCCATGTTCAGTCGTGTCGATGAACAAACGTGAGCCACGGGAGAGGTACTCGGCGACCTTGCACACGGGCACCGGCCCGGCGTGGTTCAACACCTCGACATACAACGGCACGACGAACCGCTGCGGCTCCGCCCCGTTGAAGTTCCGCCTGAGGATGTTCTGAGATCTAATGGCGGCGTCGTTGTGTCTGGCAAATAAGGCCGCACCTTGAGAGTCGAACTGTTCGCCTGTCCAAGCACGTTCTTCTTGATCCTCGATCAAATACCGATCGAGCTCGTCGCTGCCGATCTGGACAACTCGGAGGGGCGGCAACTCTCGCTTCTTCGCCAGTGGCTCGCTCCTAGAAAAGTGAAACTGGATCTGGACCGACAAGCGGGTGTCCAAGTTTCAGCCGAGGCGGCTGTGGATCGCCTCGATTTCGGCCAAGGAGACTTTCGGCGATTTCCCGTCTTTCAAGAAAGCAGATTGTGCCAGCAGGAAGTCGATGTCTTCCCGGAGCCGTTCGAGTGAGGCACGGGAGATCATCAAGTTGAGTGGGGCGGGAGCGGTGGAGCGAGGCCGGAAGGACAAGATACCGACCGGGATGCCGTTGAGCTTTCCAGCAGCGATGGCGAGGTATGCAGAGAGGTTGCCGACAATGAGGTCGGGACGTGGATTGGGTTCGTCCATTTGAGACTCCGCTCTGGGTGGGTTTCGCTTGTAGGGATTGCCTACAAGCGGGTGTCCAGAAAGCGAATTACGCTGGCGGAGAGGATGACCGGAACCAGCAGAGCGGTGTTGCACCCGCTCATCAACGGGCCGGTCTCGCCTTTTTCGTTCAGAAGAGACGAAGCTGGCCGGAACGGGGAGTTGATGGCCGGAACTGACTGAAGTCATGCGGCGGAAAGGCTTGGTCCAAGTTGTACTTTCGGACGAAGACTTGGAACAGCTTCCGTACCTGCTCGGCAATTTGGCCGGTGCCAACCATGCGTTTTCCCCAGTCGGAACTGCTTAAATTGCCTCCACGAGTATCTCGAATGAGTCCTTCAATCTTTTGGGCCTTGAGCGGTTGAGTACGGCTGAGCCATTCTCGGAAGACGGGTTCGACGGTCAACGGAAGACGGAGCAAGATGTAAGACGCCCCCAGTGCTCCCGCAGCGTGTGCGGCTTCGAGAATGGAGGGTATTTCCGAATCGTTCAGTCCGGGAATGATCGGGGCGACCATGACTCGTGTTGGAATTCCCGCCTGAGCCAGCATCTCGACCGCTCGCAACCGAGCAGATGGAATGCTGGTCCGTGGCTCCATGTTTCGGGCAAGCTCGGCATTGAGGGTCGTGACAGAGACATTCACATGGACAAGCCGGAGCGATGCCAGCTCACGCAAGAGGTCGAGATCCCGAACGACAAGGGCATTCTTCGTGACAATGCCCACTGGCAGTCGGCATTCTAGTGCCACTTCAAGACACTGGCGGGTGAGGCGGAACTGTCTTTCGGCAGGCTGATAGCAATCCGTCACTCCAGAGAAGACGACCTCTTCGGGCTGCCACGCATCGTTCGAGAGAAATTCCCGGAACAGCTTGGCAGCATCGTGCTTCACAACGATCTTGGTCTCGAAGTCCAAACCGGCATTGAAGCCCAAATACTCATGGCTATTTCTAGCGTAACAATAAGAACATCCGTGGAGGCAGCCTCGATAGGGGTTGAGGCTGTAGCGAAACGGGATGTCCGGGGAGTTGTTCTCCGAGACGATGGACTTGGAGGTGTCGGTCAGGTACTCGACCTGTCTCTCATGGAGTTGGCTCAGGTATTCCTGATCCCATTCGAGGTGCTCCAAATCCGGTTCGTTGTGGGTTTTCTCGAATCGGTTTGGAGGATCAATCATGGAGCCATGACGCATGGTTGTGGCTCCATCAAAGGGGTGGTGGAAGTCGCTCCGGGCTGATTCCGTCTCCATCCTCTTCGCCCCGACGTTTTTGCTCCGTAAAGGATACGGAGATGCGGAGTGGTGGCAGGTTTTGGTGGACGGTAGCAGTATGAGCAGCCGTGTTCGCAGCCTCGAGACGTGTTGATGCTGTATCGAAACGGGATGTCGGGACTGTCGTTCTCGCTGACGATGCTCTGTGCGTCACCGAAGACGAATTCGGTACGCACACGCTGCAACTCGTCGAGGAACTCGGGATCGTGCTCGAAGTCGGCGTAGTCTGGAATCGAGTGCGTCGCAGCAAACCGATTGGGCGATTCGATCGCGGTGCCGCGTCCATGCAAGTCGGGAAGAACGCCGAGAACACCTTCCGTCGCCGCCATGATCGCCCTCCCTGAATCGGCGCGAAGCCTTGAGACTGTTCCTCATTGTGCGTTCTGAAATGGCGTCGTTCGCGAGTATCCACCGACTCCGCAAGAGGCATCTGCGGGATCATCCCGCCTTCATCCGTGCCCCAGCTTTGCCATCCGTGCTACGCCTCTCTCGACGGACTAGCACGGATGGCAAAGCCGGGGCACGGATGAAGACCAAGACGCGAGGAAGCGACCGATGCACTTCGTCGTCTTCGGACCAACAACGCAAACGACCGTCCTCGCTCACGCTCACGCTTCGGGTTGGTGTTGGGAGGCAGTCGCATCAGTACGCGCGGCGTTGGCGTGACGAGGGGATGTCGAGGGCTTGGCGGTACTTGGTCACGGTGCGGCGGGCAAGGTTGTAGCCGTGCTTGGCCAACTCCAGCACCAGCGCGTCGTCGCTCATCGGTTCGTTTTTGTCTTCGTGCGCGACAATCTCTTGGAGCTTGATGCGGATGATGCCCCACGCCACGTCTTCGCCGGTCTCAGTCTTGGTTCCGCCACCGAAGAATCGCTTGAGGGGATAGAGGCCGCGTGGCGTCTGGATCCATTTGTCATCGACCGCGCGCGAGACCGTCGTGACGTGAACTTTCACCACGTCGGCGATCTCCTGCATCTTCAGCGGGGTGATTGCATTCGGGCCTTCCTCAAGGAACCCGTTCTGACGATCGACGATCGCTTGAGCCACGCGCTTCACTGTGCTGTGTCGCTGCTCGATGCTCTCGATCAGCCATTTGGCCGAGTCGATCTTGCGTTTGATGTACTCCTTCGTCTTGGCATCGACTCCGTTGCGGAGCATCTCTTGATACCGTTTGCTGATTCGCAGACGCGGCGTGTACTCATCTTCCAACCGCACGACCCACGCGCCCGTCGCGGTCCGTTCGACGAAAATATCCGGCTTCACAGCCTGCGCGGGCCGGGCCTCGAAGCCTTTCCCCGGAAACGGATTCAGCCGCTTCAGTTCTTCGTGTGCTTCTTTGATGAGCGGAATCGAGTACCCGGTCTTGCGCTCGATGAGCGGCAGGCGATTCTGACCGAGGTCTTCCAAATGCGACGTGATCAGCGTCACGACAACATCTCGGTGAGGCATATCGTCCGCGACTTGGAGCAACAGGCATTCGCGAAAATCCTTTGCGGCACATCCGACGGGATCGAGCCGTTGAATCAAACGCAGCGCCGCTTGGGCATCCATCTCCGAAATCTGCTTCCCGTAGACCTGCATCAGTTCCAGCAGTGGCGACGGCAGCCGACTGTCCAAGGTGAGATTTTGGATTACGAACTCACCAAATTCTCGGACTTCATGCGGCACGCTATAGAAGCCAAATTGGTCCAGCAGATATTCGTGCAGAGATTGAGGTCGTTCGGTAATGCTCGAAATCAGATCGTTCTGGCGATCAGCGTCGTCCTCCATCCGGTTCGACGACGGCTTGCTGCCCGAGGTGTAGTTGTCCTCGGGCCAGTCTTGAGACATCTCCAGCAGCCGCTCGAAGTCGGCTTCGTTGTTGTGTTCGGTGTCCACTTCCAACGTTTGTTCGCCGAGACTCTTCTCGGTCGCATTCTCTTTGGCCTCATCCCGATTGTGCTGGGTTTCCGGCGCGTCGGGATCGGCCTGTCGCATGATGAGGCAGACGTTTTCTGCCAGTTCCTGTTCGATCCGCTCCTCCAACTCCATGACCGGCAGTTGGAGAATCTCCATCGACATGATCATGCGCGGAGCCAGCTTCATCTGCTGGCTCATGCGCATCTGTTGAGAAAAGTTCATCTGCATGGTGGATTGCCGCGATCCGTCGCCGAGGGGCGTTGGAATCGATTCAAAGTCGGACAGTCAGTAAATCAATCACTCAGCCCGTAGCAGGCCCGCCAGAACGTAGGGTAAGCGTCTCGCTTGCCCGTTTTCTAATTGCAAGTAAGGGCTTCATTGCAAGCTCGGGCAAGCGAGACGCTGACCCTACGGTTTCAAAATGCCTGTCGCCCTCGGAGGGCATCCGCCAGCATTTCTCGGTTGGCGAACTCTAGCACACTTCCCGACGCGATCCCGCGAGCGAGTCGCGTGATTTTCACATTGTCGTTGGCTAGCAGGTTGGAAATGTAGAGTGCCGTTCCATCTCCCTCCAAGGTCGGATTCGTGGCCATGACAATTTCTCGTACTCCCTGCGAGCGCACGCGGCGGACGAGCGCGTCGATGGTGAGGTCGTCTGGACCGACTCCGTTCAGCGGTGAGATGCGTCCTCCCAGCACATGATACAGGCCGGAAAAAATCCCTGCGGCTTCGAGTGCCAATAGGTCACGAGGTTGTTCGACCACACAGACTGATTGCGGTTCGCGGCGCGAGTCTCGGCAGATGTCACAGCGATCTTGTTCCGTCAAATTGAAACAGACAGAGCAAGGTCGGACCCGAGTTTTCACCACGCGAATGGCATCGGCCAGTGAGTTCGCCTCTTCAGCCGGGCACGCGAGCAAGTGGTTCGCAAGTCGTTCGGCCGACTTGCGCCCGATCCCCGGCAGAGTCGCCAGTCGGTCAATCAAATTTCCGACCGCACTGCCGAAGGGGTGGCGAGTCGTTTCCTCAAAGCGTGGCATCCGTGTGTTCCTTTCTCGCGGTCGCAGTTCCATCCACTCCCGGGCGATCTGTCAGGTTCGCCCCAATCCCATTCCGGCCAGCGCATCTCCCAAGCCGGGAATGTTGATTCCGCCGGTCAGTTGCTGCATCTCGTTCATCTGTGTTTCGCGCATCTTTTCGAGGGCTTGATTTGTCGCGGAGCAGATGAGTTCTTCGAGCAGCGCACGGTCGCCCGACTGCATCAGCGCCGGGTCGATCCGGCAACTCAAGACCTTCATTTGGCCGTTCACTTCGACAGTGACCATCCCGCCGCCCGCTTGGCCCTCACTGCGGAGGTCTGCCATGCGGTCTTTCATTTCCTGAACCTTGCCGCTCATCCCCTGAGCCTGCTTCATCAGTGAGGCCATCGCCGACAACTCTTTGAACATGTTTCTCAGTCCTCTCGCGTCGGTTCCACTTCGCCATCTGTGATCGGTTCGACCGCCAGCGGTTGAACCCGCCAGCCCTTCACGCCGAACACGGCCATCACCGACTGAACATAGATATCGTCGGGAGCCTCGACGAATCCATTGCGAGGCCGGTTGGATCCCGTTTCGTTCACCACTCTTGGATTCGTGGCTTCCGGTTTCGGAGCTGCGGCCACCGGAATCTCCAGCGCGACCGCCACCGTTTTGAACCGCACCATCGTCGGCTGGCCGACCAGTTCCGAGACGATTCGCTCCAATTGAGCGATCACTTCAGGACAGTCGCAACCCCTTCGGTCGAGATCATAGTTTGCGGGAAACGAAAACTCCAAGATGTTTGGCTCGGAGATTGCTGTCGCGGCGACTCGACGCAGGGCCGTGCTGGTCGTGTCGGTCGTTCTGGAGATGACAGCGGCATGCAACTCTTGCTCACAACCCGGTTTCCACACGATGAGTGGCGGCTGCGGGATGCTCTCAACAGCCGGTTCGGTGGCAAGGCTTGGCGGTGGAGTCGGCTCGGGCAGAGGCTCGCTCACAACCACTACGTCATTTTTTTTTTCGGGGCCGACAGCGGAACTGGGATCACCCGTTGGTTCTGAACTGAGTGTCCTCGATCCGGGATTGGCGGGAGGAACAGTAGGTCGAGTTGGAGCAGCGAGTCTCGCGGGGGCCGATGAATTCACCGAGACCGCTGCGCCTGAAATGGATACCGGTTGGCCAGCCTTCAACGCCGCGATCAGGTGGTCGAGTTGATCGAGGTCTTCTAACAACGAGACTCGCACCAGAGCCAGTTCGGCCAACGCCCGGCCATAAGTGACGCGCTGCATCCGAGCCTTGGTCTCCGCCAGAATCTGCATCGCGGCGACGATCGTCTGCAATCCCCAGCGGCCCGCCTGATCTTGCAGTTTGCCACGCTGATCGGTTCCAACGCTGAGCAACGCCGCTTCAGTGGCACCGCACGCCGTAACCATCAGATCGCGGAAGTAGCCGATCAACTGATCGGTGAACGCCTCCAACTGCACGCCCTCACGCAGAGCCGCGTCGAGCAACTCCAGCGCGGTCGAGCGGTCTCGCGCGATGAGGGCTTCGACCACGTCAATCAGCCGGTCATCGGGAGCCGTTCCCAACAGACGGTGAACATCGGCGTCAGTGATGCGCTCAGAACCAAAAGCAAGCAGTTGATCGAACAACGACTGGCTGTCGCGCATCGAACCGGCCGCACGTCGCGCGACCAGTTCCACAGCGGCCGGATCGACTTGAAAGCCTTCCGCCAACGCCAATTGACTCAGCCGCAGCGAGATGTTGTCGATCGAGATCGTGCCGAAATCGAATCGCTGACAGCGCGAGAGGATCGTGTCGGGCACCTTGTTCGGTTCGGTCGTGCAGAACACGAACTTCACCAGCGGAGGCGGTTCTTCCAGCGTCTTGAGCAGCGCGTTGAACGCCTCCTTCGTCAGCATGTGAACTTCGTCGATGATGTAGACTTTATACTTCGACCGCATCGACTTCACGCCGACGTTGGCTCGCAGCGTCCGGATGTCATCGATTCCTCGGTTGGAGGCCCCGTCGATCTCGGAGACATCGACATCGTTCCCGGCTGCGATCCCGAGACACTGCTCGCACTCGTTGCACGGCACGCCATCGACGACGTTCGGACAGTTCAGCGCCTTGGCGAAGATGCGTGCCATCGAGGTCTTGCCGACGCCGCGTGCCCCGGTGAAGAGATAAGCGTGAGCGACGCGCCCCTCATGGATCGCGTTCCGCAGCGTCTGAGAAATCCGGTCCTGCCCGACGACCTCGGTAAACGTTTGAGGTCGAAACCGTCGAGCCAGCACGGTGTACTGAGCATCCATCGTTGTCGCCTTGTCTGCCTAGAGCACATTTCAAAACTAGCCCGACGCGCAAGCGAGGGCTGAACATTCGATGACGGTGAAGCCCTCGCTCGCGCATCGAGCTAATTTTCGAGGCAGCCCCTCATGATATTTTCGCCCGTAAAGGCGACCGGCAAGAATGGTCTGACTGCCGATCAAAGCCTGACGCGCAAGCGAAGGGCCGTTACCAAGCGTTCTTCGCTTGCGCGTCAGGCTTCAGTGGGGGGCAGATATGAAAACAGGCTGATTGCCCCGAAGTGCAACCAGCCTGTTTTATTGCCCAAGGAACGGAATGCCACCCCTTCCACACCCGAAATCTGCTGCTTAGGGCTGCTCCGGTTAAGGCCTGACCCGGTTCACACGACCCCGCCGCAGAAGGGGCAGCTTTTCGTCCCCCGAGCAAGTCGCGGCCAGTATGGGTATCGACTGCCAGAAGTCAAGCTAACGGCACGAGGAGTCGAGTTGATTGCCTAATGGCACTGACTTTACTAACCCGCAGCGCGAGCGAGGGCGATGACATGAGGAGTTTCCCCTTGTTTTCCTCGCTTACGCTGCGGGTTACTGAGGTAAAGTCAGTGCCATTGGGCGTCAGCCCCCGGATTCTGAGCTGCAATCCTGCAATTACAAGAGTCCGAGGGCTGACGCCCCATCGAAGCTCAAGGTGGTGATACCCAGCCGAGCGAAAGCGAAATCGCCGCGAATGACCGATTGGGCACGAGACACGAACCGAAACTGAGTCGAACGCTTCTGGTTGAAGATCAAGCATGACCGCCGAGTCGCAACCCGCCACGAAACAAAGCCCAAAACTTCCTCGCCGCCGTTCACGTCACCGCACTCTTGGTCCTGCTCCGATCGTCAAGAAAATAAGCCCTACGGCCCAATCAATGCCCACACGACCTAGAAAATGGTGGCCTGTGGCGAGAGAACTGAAAACGGACGAGGCAATCAAGGCCGTGTTGACGACCTTGCACGGCTCACCATTCTGAGGCTCAGCGCTCCGAACCAAAAGACGATCCAACCATCACGCAACGAAAACAGCCTCTTGGAGCAAATTCCAAGAGGCTGCTTTATTGAGTGGTCCCGCTCGGACTCGAACCGAGGACTTCGACCGTGTAAAGATCGCACTCTAACCAACTGAGTTACGGGACCGAATTCCAATCAAAAGTGGACCGATCAGTGGCCCAGTTTATCTGACGTTTTACTCGAAAAACGTGACGCAAGTTTTCTATGGCAGTAGTTACGGCCGTTTTCTCAGGTGACTTTCGCGTGATTTTATCGTTGAGGCTTGGCCCTCTCAGCAGCTATGCCTCACGCGGCACAAAGTGAAAGCTTGCGAGCGGGGCGGCGTCAGCCCCCCGGTTCTTTCCAAGCGGGCTGACGCCCAAGAACCGGGGCTGACGCCGCCCTGCTCAGATGTCTCACTACGAACTGCGCGAGGTATAAGCGAATCACCCTCAATCCACGTTGCACGACGAACATTGGAACGGTCGGAGTGTAATGAGAGGAAATCGGCGCGTCCAATGTTCGCGGCGAGTCTGTCGGGCAGCAGAGTGATCGCTCAGCGGTGGTCGCCAAGTCTGTTCCTGCATCCCGGATCGGGCACCACAACTGTCCGGCCATAAGTCATACAATGTCATCTGGTTAGAATTGGCATCATCTCGGTTCGGTGTTTTTTTTGCGGTCCAGGCTTGGATGACAGTTTTTCTCGAACAGGGGGTTCATCAGAGTATTTGGGGGGAATCCTCCCAGCAAGATGTCGAGCAGCTTGGCCCACAACACGGCCCTCGTTTCTGTGAGAAGGGCGCCCGGGCGATGACGTGCGAGGCGATTGTGAGACTTCCACAGCTTGAACAGCAGTTCGATTTGCCAGCGGGCGCGGGACAGCACGACGACTTCCTTCCACGTCAGTTGCTCGACCGTGAGGTTCGTGACGAACAGCGAGCAGCGACCAGCCCAGCCGTTCCAAGTGTTTGGCCGAGGCCGTGCGACCGTGTTGGACGGCGTTCTCGCGGGCTTTCTGTCGTCGTCGATTGGCGACCTCTTCGGGAACGCGGATCGCGACCAGTCGGCCGGGAAGACGTTCGCTGGCTCCCCACAGCACCCGCAGATCGATCACGTTCTGGCCGACTTGCGTGGCGAGGAATCGGTTGAGGTCGATTTCTGTTCCGCCTTCATTCAGCAGCTTCGTGCCGTGTTGCAGTCGCGAGATATATACTGCTCGCGGCCGATCCTGACACTAACCCGAAGCGTAAGCGAGGAACGCAACACATCTCCTCGTTTATACTTCGGGTTAGTGTGCCGCAGCGACAAATGTCTCACTTTGGGCCGTGTGAGATATCGTACGCGCCCCCTTCCTGCAACCGGCGGAACCGAGCGATCGAGAAGTAACCCAGGTCGAAGATTTCGAGCGTACCGGCGGCGACCTCCTGCTGCGCGACGGGGCTCTTCGCGTCGCGCGCGCGGCCGAATTCTGTTGAAAAAGGGAATAGAAGCCTGAAGCGCGAACGAAGGATGTCGCAAATGCGGACGAATTAGGCTCAGAAATCCTTCGCTCGCGCTTCAGGCTTCTATTTTCAACAGGCTGCTAGGCGGAGCATCTCTCGAAGGGTGCCAACCCGCGCTTCTATCGTCACCAATATCGCCGCGACCGAGCGCGCGTCACGCGAGTTATACCTCGCGCGGTCGGTGATGAGACATCTGAACGGGGCGGCGTCAGCCCCCCGATTCTTGGGCGTCAGCCCTCCGCTGGTAGAACCGGGGGCTGACGCCGCACCGCTCAGAAATGTCTCACTTTGTCCCGCGCGAAATATATCTGAACGGGACGATTGCGGTCGCGGCGAGATGGGGAACCGCATCAAGGACCAACAACTCTGTCTGTTCGTGGACCGCACGAGTTGCCGCACGCTGCGGGCCAACCCACTGCGGCTGTGGTTCTCGACGCTGGCCTATGCGGTGCTGCACGTCCTTCGCGAACGCGGCCTGAAGGGGACGCCGCTCGCGACGGCGCGGTGCGACACGATCCGCACCAAGCTGCTCAAGATCGGGGCCGCGGTCACCGTCACCGTCCACCAGGTCTGGGTCCGACTCGCCTCCGCCTGCCCCCTACCGGAAGGTCTTCGCGCACGTCAGGCAAAACCTCCGCGACTGGGCCCCGCGCCTCGTATCACTGCCGCCGTTCGGCTCACTGCCGCCACCCGAATCGCTCCCGCCACCGGGACTCACCGCGCCGCCGCGCGCCGTCGAAACGAGCTGACGGCTCACCGTCACGCTGCCACGACCCGCGTCCGAATCCATCCGCCTCCAGACCGAGACCCCCGCCGACCACGCTCGCAGTGACCGCGAGCCGTGAGCCCCCGCGCGACCGCGAAAACCGCGCGCCGATCAAACGGCGGTGTGAGACATGCGGGCTAACAGCGTGGGAGCGCACGGAGGTTCTTCCGGTTCGAGCGTCATGAGTTCGGGGCTGACTCGGTTCGACGTAACTGCTAGATGTCCGTGAACCACCCGCACGCTCATACCACCGAGAAGTCTCCGCGTCATGGACGAACGCCCCGCGAACACCGCACTCACGAACACTGGCACCGCGCCGCGACGGCTACGTGTTTGGCCGTTTCTCAAGTGGGGGCTGTTTATCGTCGTCCTGTACTTCGTGGGGCAGCGGGCTGTTGATCTCTGGCGAACCAGCCCGAAAGCGGGACTGAATGTCGATGTGCGCTGGCTGGTTCCCGCCGCCGCGCTGTACCTCGTCGGTTGGATGCCGTCCGTCTGGTTCTGGCGAGCCATGTTGAAGCGGATGCAACAGAAGGTCGGTTGGTTTGAAGCGACGCGCGCGTATTACGTCGGTCACGTTGGAAAGTACCTGCCGGGCAAGGCCCTCGTACTGGTGATGCGCGGCACGATGTTGAAAGAGGCGGGAGCGAACCCCGTCTTCGCGGGAGTGACCGCCGCCTACGAGACGCTGATGTTCATGTGGTCCGGTGCGGCGCTCGCTGTCGCGCTGGCTCCGGTCGCAATGCCCGTTGCCTATTGGCAGCAGTTGCCGCTCGCCGTGCAGGGGCTGCGTCAACAAGTCTGGTTGCTACCGATGATCGTGCTGGTCGCCACCGTCGGCGTTACGCCATTCAGCGCCTGGCTGTTTACGTTTGTCGGGCGGAAAGCCCTGCCGCGCGATCCGACCAGCGTCGTGCCACCACCGTTCACGGCAAGCCTCATGGTCCAGGGGGCGTTCATCACGTCGCTCGGTTGGCTGTGTCATGCGGCTAGCTTGGGTTGCACGTTGCAAGCCGTTTCAAACCGGCCGTTCGACATCACGCTCTTCCCGATCTGGTTGGCGAGTGTCTGCGTCTCGACGGTCGGCGGGTTCGTGATCCTCATCGCGCCGGGTGGACTCGGCGTGCGTGAATGGTTGCTCGTCGAGATGCTCAAGGACCAGCAGGCAATTGGCGCGACTCAAGCCGTCGTCGCGGCGGGTCTGCTGCGCATCGTTTGGTTCGCGTCCGAGTTGGTCTCCGCCGGAGTCCTCTACGTGACCAAGCGGCCACGCGGTTAACAGCCTGTTGAAAAAGGGAGGGCGAGGCTCCCGCCGCGCCATGAGCGTGAGGAAAGTCGCTTGTTTCTCGCGGCTCGGCAGGAGCCTCGCCCTCCCGACAGCCGTTTTTTCAACAGGCTGCTAAACGATCTGTTGCTACCTTGCCAAGCTTCGTCGTGAGTTCAACGCTAGCCCTGCGAGCAGTATGAACGCGATCGCGCAGATTGCCCCCGTGAGCGGCGATGTCACCCAAGCCCACGTCGTTGCTGCGATGGCGAGCAACAGGCTGAGCAGAATCGCTCCTGTGATGAAGTGCCAGGCCATGAGCAGCTCGACTGTGAGGAGGCAGAAGGCGGTGAGCAGCAGCGCCCGCGAGAAGCCGCTGCCGGTTGAGACCACGCGGACGGTTTGAGACTCATCGGCGGGTGAAGCCGCAGCCCATTCGGTCAGGTACGAGAACTCAACGCCCGGCAGGATGTCGGACTTCAAGTCGTCGGCGCGGAGCGTGGCGAGATCGCTTTCCTGTGGGTCGATATTCACAGCGAACCACTCGACGCGGCCGACCGGTGCGCCGAGCGTGAGCTTGTGAAAGCCCGCCTTGGTCGTTGGGTCGGAGATCACGCTGCGGCCGTCTCCCGTCGCGTTGGGCGCTTGCGACTCTCCGCCCGGCAATTGCAGAACGGCCGTCACGTCGGTCGCTCTCACGGGGAGATGACTCACCAGCGGTTGGCCGACCAGCAGATCGCGGTCGGTCCAGCGTCCCGACACGGCGTAATACACGGTCTCGTGCATGAGTGGGATCAGGCTGTGTCCCCACACGGCCCAGGTACTCCATTCGCGATCGACCGACGTGGTGATGAGGATCACGCGGCCTCGCCCATACGGTGCGTCGATGATCGCCGGATCGCCGTTACTGAACCGCAGCGCGACTCGCGCACCGCGCTCTTCGGGGACTTCCGTTTTGAAGTATGCGAACGTCTTTGTCAGTTCGAGTCCCGCGCCGGGGTTGCCTTGAAACGGCCGGACGATCGGGTGTGAGAAATCTCCCGCATCGAACTCGAACGCGACCTCTTTCTTCTTCGCATCACCGACTCGCTCGAGCAGTTTTGCGGGGAGGAGCGACTGAATTCCCGTGACCCGGATGCTCGGAGCGTCCGGGTCACGGCGCGATTTTTCACTGCGCGAGTTCGGATTGTTCTGGAAGAGCGTTTCGTTGTAGTTGTCGGCCCGTACTTGATCGCCCAGGCAGAACACGACCCCACCGCCCGCTTCGAGATAGTTGCGCAGAACCTCGGCCTCGCGCGCGGTCAGCAGTGCGACGTTGCAGACGAAGACACAATCGAATCGCGCGAGATCGGTCCCCAGCAGCTCGCTCTCACTAATCACGGTCGGTCGGATCGGACTGGCCAGCGCGCGGTTGGGTAGTTCGGGGGCGAGAGCCAACTTCAAGAAGTCGGTCGCGTTCCCCATCACTTCGCCGGAAGGCTTGCCGTTGACGAGCAGCACCTGCAACTCGTCCCGCACGGGAACGACCAGCCGGCGCGAGTCATCGACGCGCAGGCCGTCCGGTTTGAGTCGCACTTCGACGCGATGCTCACCGTTGACGAAGGCGGGAGAAAAATCGACACGCACGTCGGTTGCGGCGGGAAGATCGACACGCTTGGTGTCGGCGAGGCGGTCATCAATGAACAGTTCGACCAGTTGGCCGACCGCACCGCTCGATGAAAAGTTGCGGAGCGTCGCGACCGTCTGCACGCTGCGTCCTGACAGCACGAAGCCGTCGTCGGTGCGCAGGTTCGTGACGGCGACGTTGGCCGCCCCCGGTTCACCGACATCCAAGAACGTCAGCTTCGCACGGTCGGAAAGTTTCTTCAGTGCCGCTCGCACCCGCGTTGCTTCAGTCGAGTCACCGGGCGACCACGCCGCTGCCTGCACGTCCGTGATGAAGACGATCTCCTTGCGAGTGATCTCCGGCGCGAGCGACAACAGTTCGTCGATCTCCTTCAGCACGACAGAAACATCGACTCGCTCATCCAGTAGTGGGAGTTGCTCGATCTCGTCCAGCACCGCACCCGGTTGATAGGCCGGTCGTCGCACGATGATGCGCGGCGACGAGTCACTGAGCCGGACGAGATTGGTCGCGTCACCCTGCTTCGTGCCATTGACGACCTGCCGCGCCAAGTCCCTTGCCCGGTCGAACCGACTGCGTTCGGCCGAGGCATAGCCCATGCTGAACGTCGCATCGACGACGACGATCCGATGCTTCGGTCCCACGGCGCGAAAGTACTCGCCCAGCGTCTCGGCCGACGGGCGTGCCAAAGCCGTCGCGATCAACAGCAGGATCAGCGTCCGCACGATCAGCAGCAGGATCTGTTCGAGCCGCATCCGCCGCGACTGCTTCTTCGTCGCCGCGATCAGAAACCGCATCGCCGCCCACGGCAACTCGACATACCGCCGCTTGTGCAGCAGATGAATGAGTACGGGAATGCCGCCCAATGCCATCCCCCACAACAGCAAGGGACTGCCAAAACCGAAGGCGAACAGTAGAGCAAGGGCTGGCATGGAGTCTCGTTAGGTGGACTTCGGGAGTAAAAACTTGTCCAAGAATTACGCCGTGTTTTAAACAACACCAACCCGAAGCGTGAGCGAGGACGGATGTCGCTCGACTCTCGTCCTCGCACACGCTTCGGGTTGGTGTTGTTCTTGGACAAGTCCTAAGCCGGACTTCGGCATCGTGGCCTGACCAGCAATTCCCGCCGGACTTCGCCGCCCGGAAAGCCAAATTGACACTCAAGTTTGACCCGCCATATAGTCCCGCTCCATTTCCCTCCGGCGGTTCTTGCGGCACTGCGTCTGTGGTGTGCGCGTTTTGGGACCGTTGGGATCAGCAAACTTCAGTCCCGTCTTTCCACGATCAGCCCCCCGCTGTTCACGAACAATTTCAGCAGATTTGCGAAGGATCGCCGTCTGCAGAATTTGATTGCGCGAAGCACCCCTTCACTCGGAGCGTCCGTGTCGGGCAAACCACACCCGTTACGAATCGGTTGGCTCTTGCCACTCTGCACCGCAGCGATTGCGGTCGTGGTGGCAGCGGCGCGCCCCGATCTCGTCGGGTTGGCCGATGAATCGTCGATGGATTCCTCCCGCAATCCCATTCAAATCTCCGCCGACTGGTGCCAGGAATGGCATGAGGGCGAGGCAACGATCGCTCTGTTTCGAGGTTCATGTCGGATCGTCCAGGGTGAGCAAGTCTACTCTGCGAACAACATGGTGGTCTGGGTTCGTGGCACGCAATCGGGCAATGTGGCGGGAGACGAGTCGCGGCAACGGCTCACCGTTTACATGGAGGATTCGGTTGAGGTTCAAGATGCGAGCGGCTCACGCACCGAGCAGTCGCTGTGGGTGGACCTCGAATCGGACGCAGGCCTGACGCTCTCGGTGCGTGGCCGTGTGGCGGAGCGACCGGGAACGGATGACCCGCTGTTTCGTCGTGCGTTGCGTCGTCAAAACGGTTCCGAACGTGGCAGCCTCCAGCAGACGCAGCTCACGGTGCCAGTTCCGAGCGGCGATCCCAGCAAGCAGATCGTGTCCGTCCAGCAGCCGGGATCGCTGACACAGCCCGGTGGTCTGCGTCGCGTACGAATCTCGCCGCGCAGTTTTGCAATGCCGTTCAATGTGCAGAGTTTCAAGTCCGAAAATACGGTCCCGCCGGAACAGGTCACGATTCTGAGTGGCGGTGTGAACGTCTTGATTGACGGGTTAATCGTGGGTGGCGACGAGGGCTTCGGCGCGATTGATCTCAGCGCGGATCGCGTTGTCGTTTGGACGGAAGCGACCGAACGCGGGTTTGAGCCGGAGATGCTGCAACGACCCGATGCGTCGTTCCAACTTTACCTCGAAGGGAACATCGTCATCCGGCAACAGTCGCGGTTCGCGCAGTTGGGTGGCCGTGAGGTCAGCAATGTCGTGAAGGCCTCGCGCGCGTATTACGATGGTCGCGACAACCGGGCACTGATTCTGGATGCCGAGCTTCAGACGTATGTTCCCGAGCTGGACGCGGGTGTCCGGGTGCGCGCCGAGCGGCTGCGGCAGAACTCGTTGCAGTCGTACCACGCGCAGAACGCATGGTTCACGACGAGTCAATACGGCAAGCCGGGCTATCGCATTCAGGCCAGCGACATCTTCGTCGAAAACCGCCCTGAAGGCTGGCGACCGTCGGAGGTCGATCCTCAAACCGGTCAGCCCATCGCACGAGATCACTACTGGGTGACGACGCTCAACCCGCAGTTCTTCGTCGGTGATGTGCCGTTGCTCACGCTCCCGAATTCCAGCGCGCCGATTGAAGAATCCGGCATCCCGATCACCGGCGTATCGTTCGGACAGAACCGGATCTTCGGGACACAATTACGAACCCGTTGGAATGCGCTGCAACTGCTCGGCCTGCAACGCCCGAGTGACGTGGATGCGAACTGGGAACTGCTGCTCGACTATCTGAGTGCGCGCGGCCCGGCCGTCGGGACGGAGGGCCGTTACGGGGGAGTCGATGCGTCCGGCAACCGCTATCAGGGCGGCGGCCTCGGCTACTACATCCACGATTCCGGCAACGACAACCTCGGACTGGACCGTCGCAAACTGGTCCCCGACGATTCCAATCGCGGCATCATTCAGGGACAGCATCGGCATGTCTTCTCCGAATACGGCATGACGCTCGACGCGGAACTCGGCTATGCCAGCGATCGCAACTTCCGCGAGCAATATCGTGAGAACGAGTTCGACACCGGAAAAGACCTCGAAACGCTGGCCTACCTGCGGCAACAGCCGACCGAGAACTCGATGTGGTCGCTCCTCGTGAGACCGACGGTCAATCCGTTTGAGAACAACACCGCTTGGTTGCCGCGCGGCGACTTGTACTTCCTCGGCGAGCCACTCGCGGGGGGCCTGTTCAATTGGAGTTCGCACACTTCGGCGGCGTATGCGTCGGTGAATCAGGGCGACGCGCCCGCCAATCCGCTCGACATCTATAGCCCGCTTCCGTACTACACCGACGCGAACGGTCTCGTCGCGATGACGCGGCATGAGGTCGAGATGCCGTTTAATTTGGGGCCGCTCAAAGTGGCACCGTATGCGCTGGGCGAAGCCGCGTTCTGGAGTGACAGCTTCACGTCGCAGTCGATCGACCGGCTGTATGGAAAGGGTGGCGTTCGCGCTAGTCTTCAGTTCGGTCGCGTGTTCCCTCAAGTTCAAAGCGAGCTATTCAACTTGGACGGATTGGCTCACAAGGTCGTTCTCGAAGGTGACTACAGCTACTCGGGATCGACTCGCAAGTTGAGCGAGATCCCGCAGTGGAACGAGTTCGATGACAACGCTCAGGAACGGTTCCGATCGCGGTTGTTCCTGAACACGTTTGGCGGCGTGTTGCCCGGTGAGTTCGATCCGCGTTTCTATGCCGTGCGCACGGGAGCCGGTTCATATGTCACGTCTCCGTACCACGAACTCGTCGATGACCAACAGGTCCTGCGCATGGGAATGCACCAGCGTCTGCAAACCAAAGTCGGGCCACCGGATCGTCAACGCATCAAGGATTGGATGACGCTCGATCTGGGGCTGTCGTACTTCCCGAACTCGGATCGCGACAACTTCGGCTCGGACTTCGGCCTCTTCAGTTCGCGCTATGCGTGGCATGTGGGAGATCGGACGAGCATCCTCGCCGGGAGCATGTACGACTTCTTCCACAACGGCCAACAACTGTGGCATGTCGGCGTGCAGAGCCAGCGCAGCCTGCGCGGCAGCGCCTACTTGGGACTGCGCCAGATCACTGCTGGCCCCATCGACAGCCGCATCGCGACCGCCAGCTACAGCTATGCCCTCAGCCCCAAATGGGTCTCCACCATGAGTACCGCCTACGACATCGGCGAACACCGCAATCGAGGCCAGTCGTTCACGATCACCCGCGTCGGCGAGTGGCTGCTGTTCCACGTCGGAGCGAACTACGACGCCAGCAAGAACAACCCCGGCGTGATGTTCTCGGTCGAACCGCGCCTCGGTGGCCGCAACAGCGTCTCTTCCACGCAACTCAGTTCGCTGCTCGGCATCCACAACAATTAGTTCGACGGTCTGGCTTCTCGTAGGGTGGGCAGTGCCCACCACAGCCGGTTGTGGAATGGTGGGCAGTGCCCACCCTACATCTCGTACTACTAGGTCTCGAAATCCTGTCGTACGGCGCGCATTTCCGTCTTCCAAAAGTAGCCTTCCTCGCTCCGCGTGAAGGAAGCCGAGTACGATTCCAGCATCGATTGGCATCAGCAGCATCGACTCCCCATCGGCTTCCTTCACGCGGAGCGATGAAGGCTA